>JBKCPG010000306.1:0-20985 GCA_046309395.1 Cyanobacteriota bacterium
CCCCGATCGCCCACCGCCGCGGCGCACGCCCCGCACCCGAGCGGTGTGGGGGCCCACCTCCCTCGCTGGACGTAGTCGTACCCGGCTTCGGCCCCAACAAACCCGCCCGCGGCCGCGGCCGCGATGAGGCGGCGGGGGGGCAGGCGAGACCGGGCCGGATGGGCCAAACCCGTCAGCCCTCCTGAGCTCCGGATGGCCTCCACCACCGCCTCCGCCCGCAGGGCGGAGCCCACCACCGCCTGGCCCCGCAGGTAGGGCGAGAGGGAGGGGGCGGGGCTCTCAAAGCCCAGGGCCAAGACATGCACCAGGCAGCCCTCCAGGAGGGCGCTGATTTCCACCCCCCGCCACAGCCGGGGGACCGCCTCCCCCCGCGCCGCATGGCGCTGGAAGGAGGCCTGAGCCTCCTCGAAGGCCCTGTCGCTGTGATGATCCGTGATGGCCAGGTGCTCCAATCCCAGGCGCACGGCCTGGGAGGCCAGGTCACCTGGCTGGAGGCTGCCATCACTGTGGGTGGTGTGGCAGTGGAAGTTGAAGCGCCCCGGGCAACTCTCGGGGCCCACCTGGCGCAGTACCGCTGTCAGGGGGTGGTGTTGGGCTTCAGGACGAAGCACGGCTCGGGGGTGGGGAGAGAGCGATGGCCTCGGCCTGGAGCCTGCGCCAGCGGGCGTAAAACTGAATGGAGGCCGCCATGGCCACCACCAGAGCCACGAGAAACCAGGTGGCCCACCCCGTGGGGAATTGGTTCTTGAACACCACCAGCATCACGGCGGCCACCAGCAGAAGGGTGGGCAGTTCATTGAGGGCCCGGAGTTGTTTGGCGCTCCAGCGGCAGGTGCCTTGCGCCAGCTGGCCCATCAGGCGGTAGCAGAAGGCGTGGTATCCCAGCAGCAGGGCCACCACCGCCAGCTTGTTGTGCAGCCAGCCCTCCCGCAACCATCCGGGTTGCACACTGAGCAGTCCGATGGCCATGGCCACCGCCACGGCCATCCCAGGAGTGGTGATGATGTTGGCGAGACGGCGCTCCATCAGGGCGTATTGGGCGCGGAAGGCGTCCCGCAGGGGTGGCTCCAGCTCCTCCGCCTCCCGGTGATAGATGAACAGCCTCACCAAGTAAAAAAGCCCCGCGAACCAAACGACCACGCCCACGATGTGGAGCGCTTTGAACCACAGGTAGGCCTGGGGGGGCCAAAGGAACGCCATCTCAACTGGGAAACCCGGAAGGCCAGCCATGGAACCAAGGTGGGGCGAGAGGAGCGGATCAGGCCCGCTCTAGCCGTTTGACGATATAGGCCATCAAGCCGAGGGAACCGGCAAGAACCAGGAGAAGGGCAAGTGTCATCGCGACGGATCGATTGGCATCATTATCAACAGCCCTGGAGGGCTTTGGAGGTCAGCCGCACGGATGGACGCGATCCCACCCACCCCTGAGGCCTCGCCCCAGGGCGACACCCTCCTGTTTGTCTACGGCACCTTGAAGCGCGGTCAACCCAACCATGGACGACTGCAAGGGGCCCAGTGGCTGGGCCAGGTGACCCTGGAAGGCCTCCGTCTTCACGACCTTGGGCCCTTTCCGATGGCCATCGCCGGAGAGGGTCGCGTCCGCGGGGAGCTCTACGCCGTTCCCTGGTCGGCCCTTCCAGCCTTGGACGCCTTCGAGGGGGCTCCCCGCCTCTACCAACGCCGCTCCCTTCCCTTGGCCGATGGGCGACGGGCCTGGGTCTACGTGGGTCAGCCCCGACAGGTGCGCCATGTCAGGTATCTGCCGGACGGGGAGTGGCCCGCCAGCCCCCCGCTGACCCCTCCCCCCGCCCTGGCCGCGGGCCGGGGTGGGATGGAGCCCTGGGCCCTGGCCTTGGCGCTCCTGGCGGCTCTGGGGCCCGTGAGCGCGAGGGCCAGCGCTTTCGACCCCCTCGGCGCTTGCCAGTCCTGGCGAGGCAGCCGCGGACGGGCCCGGATCGAATTGGCCAACGCCATCGGCGCGGCCCACTACCTCACCAAACGCCACCCGTTTCAAGAGAGTCGGCCCGACGCCCCCATCGAGC
The DNA here is from genome assembly GCA_046309395.1 of Cyanobacteriota bacterium. Classification (GTDB taxonomy): domain Bacteria; phylum Cyanobacteriota; class Cyanobacteriia; order PCC-6307; family Cyanobiaceae; genus Cyanobium. Next base: position 2,043 of record JBKCPG010000306.1, read on the forward strand.
TCTACAGCCCAACCGACATCCAGCGGGTCTGCGGCCGCTCCTAGGGCCGGAGCGCCACCAGCCAGCGCCCCGCGCCGCTGAGGGCCACGGCCAAACCGCTCCAGCCCAACCACCCCCAGCGAAGGGGTTGCTGGAGGCGGCGGAGCAACACCACCGTGCCTCCCAGACCGACGAGCAGCACGCAGGTTTGACAGAAGGCGATCACGTGGGGATCAGCGCTCCAGGCGGGCAGCCGCGGCGCCAAGGCGGGCAACCATGGCGTCAGGCTCACCGGGAGCAGGCGTCCGCCCTCCAGCATGCCCAGGGGAAGGTGATCGGCCAGCATCAGGGCCCACACCAGCGGCAAGCCGGCATACAGACCCAGCCGGAGGCGGGAGGGATGGCGCGGGCGGGTCTCCGGCGTTCCCCGGTGCCAGCTGAGCCAGCCGCGAGCGAGCGCGAACACCGCCGCTGGCAGCGCCAAGGCCGCCAGGCCCCAAGCCAGCCTGGGAAGCAGGGGGCCGGCCGTCAGGGAGGGAGGAGCCAGGGGAAGGCGTCCCAGGAGAAGTTGCCAGTGGTGCAGGCACACCCCGCCCGCCAGCACAAGGATCAACCCCGCCTCCCCCTCGGGGGGATCGAGCTCACGCCGCAGATCGGCGGCCGGTGGCCTGAGCCTGAGCTGGACGGAACGGTGCGGGCAGGCCTGGGCGCAGGTGAGACACAGCACACAGTTGCGGTTGTCACTGAGGTGGGCCGGATGGGTCCCGAGGGGACAGCCCGCCGTGGCCAGTCCCTCCCCCTCGGCGGGGCCGCCTTTGAAGCAGGCGTAGCTGGAGCAACTGCCGCCGCAGGTGCCGGCCTGGGCCCGCAACTCGGTGATCGCCAGCTTGGCGAACAGTCCGTTCATTCCTCCCACGGGGCAGAGAAACCGGCACCAAAACCGTTTCTCGTAGAGCAAGGACCCAATCACCGCCCCGGCGGTGATCAACAGCAGCAGGCAACTGCTCAAGCGTCCGCTGTTGGGCAGATCGGCGAGGGCCTCCCAAAGCAGGATGGCGGCAAAGCCTCCCGCCAGCACCGGGGCCCCCCAGCGGTCGCTTTCCCCCCTGGGCCAGCGCCGGGGTTCATATCCGAGGGCCCGGGCCAGACGCTGGGCCAACTCCCCCCACACCATGAACGGACAAAACGAACACCACAACCGGCCCACCAGCGGGTAGGTGAGCAGGATCAGGGGCCACCACCAGGCCCAAAACAGGTTGAGGGCGCCATTGCGCGAACGATCTTGCGGTCCCAGCCAGAGCCAGAGGTTCACGAGCACAAACACCCAGCTCACCAGGCCAAAGAGCAGCCCGTTCCAGAGGGCTGGGGCCCGCATCCAGTCCCGCAGCCAAGGTTTCCAGCGCCAAAGATCAAAACGGGGCCGACCGCGGCGTTGATCGATCCAGAACACATCCTCCGGCAGGGTGGCCGGTTGGCTGCCCTCGCATTGCCGCAGGGCCTGGTCGACCAGACCAAACAGTTCCCGCACATTCCCGGGAAAGTCGTGGTTTTGCAGCCGTTTCACCAGGGCATCGCTCACCCGGGGAGGGGCGCTCCAGCCCAGGCTCCGAGCCCGCTGACGCACGGCGTAGCGAAGCCACTCCCCCAGGTCGGCCCGGCGAACCCGCAGGGGCGGCACCTTGATCGACACCACCTCGGCGCCGAGGTCTTGGCTGGTTTCCGCGGTGAGGAACACCCTCCCGGCAAACCGGTGCTTCGCCCCATCCCCTGGCGAGGTCCAGGTTCGGTGGCGGGCCAGCTCCACCAGCAGCGGGCGCAGGGCGGGGTCGGCGCGGTCGATTTGATCGAGGAGCAGGGCCCCTTCGCCCAGGCACGCAAGCAGGGCCGGCGCCTGCCGATCCCCCTCGAAGAGTTCGCCACCATCGGGCCTGAGCAGGGCGCAATTCAATCGCGCCATCAGTTGCCGACGGGCCGGGGAGCTGAAGTGGATCAGGGCGGCGATGTTGTCTTTCTCCAGGCCGGGTTCGCCGCTGATCAGCACGGGCCCCCCCTGGGGATCCTCCGCGGCCTCCCGGATGGCCCGGCGGAGGTTTTGGGCGTAACGACCGCCGCCCACAACCCCACGGCGGATCCGGTTCAGCAGGTGGGGGGCCAGGCGCCGCCGGCAGCCAGGGGGCATGGGATCGGCGTGATCCGGTTCGCTGGCCATGGCGTCCACTCCGCTGGCCTGATTCTGAGCGTGGATGATGGGGGTGCTTTCCCCTTGTCAGCCATGACCTTGACGCTCTACGGCGGCGCCCGCAGCCGGGCCTCCATGGTGCGCTGGTACCTCGAGGAAAAGACTCTCCCCTATGAGTGGGTCCAGGTTGATTTGGCCGCCGGCGAGCAGCACCAGCCCCCGTTCAAGGCCATCAACCCCTTTGGCAAGGTGCCCGCCCTGGTGGATTCCTCCATCACCGTGGGCGAGGGCAAGCCATTGGCCCTCTTTGAGAGTGGAGCGATTCTCCTGCACCTGGCTGAGCGCCATGCTCGTGAAAGCGAGCACCCCGCCTGGCGTTCCCTGTCGCTGCAATGGGTGCTCTACGCCAACGCCACCCTGGGGCCCGCCATGTTTGCCGCCGCCACCCGCCCAGACGATCTCCAGCGCCAGCTGGGGGTGTTGGAGGCCCTGCTGGCTGGAGGCCAATCCCTCTTGGCGCCCATCGCTGGTTCCCCGTTCTGGGGCGCGGCCGACTGCGCGGTTCAGGCGTACTTGGCCTACATCCCCCTCTTTTGCAAGGAGGTGGATCTCTCTCCCTACCCGGCCATCCAGGCCAGCATCGCCGCCACCAATGGCCGTGAGGCCTATCAGAGGGCCATGGGGTTGGCCTGAGGGCGCTGGCGGAGGGATCGGGGGATGGCGGAGTCGGGTCGCTGCGGCTTTTCTTGGCGGGGCCACACCCTGGAACTGTTGGGCGAACGGGCCGTCTGGGATGGGGAGCGAGCCCTGTTGCTGGTGGCTGATTTGCACCTGGGCAAGGCCGAGGTGTTCCAGAGCCATGGCGTGCCCTTGCCCAGCGACGGCGACGCGGGCACCCTCAACCCGCTGCTGGCGCTCGTCCATCGGCTTCGGCCGAGGGAGGTGGTGGTGCTTGGAGATCTCATTCACAGCCGAGTGGGTCTGACGGAGGCGCTCCGGCAGAAGATCAGGGCCCTGCCCGAGCTGATGGAGTGCCCGTTGCGGCTGATCGGAGGCAACCACGAACGGGGGAGCTGGCTGGAGGGCTTGCCCCAAGCCCCACCGCGAGTCGAGGGGCCCTGGTGGCTGAGCCACGCTCCCGAACCCCGGGAGGGCTTCCTCAATCTCTGCGGGCACCGCCACCCCGTGGCGGTGGTGGGAAACCCCTCGGACCGACTCCGCCTTCCCTGTTTCGCCTTTGATCCGCGACGGGATGTGCTCGTTCTCCCCGCCTTTGGAGCCCTGACGGGCGGCCATCCCTGCCTGCCCGGGGAACGGATCTGGTTGGTGGCTGAGGGCCAGGTGATTCCCTGGAACTTGGGCCCTAAGCGGCTTCGGCCAGGGCACGCACCACGTCACCGCGGGTGAGCACGCCCACCATCGTTCCCCCCTCGTCCACCACAAAGAGGCGCTGGACACGACGATCGTTCAGGAGACGGGCCGCCTCGGGGAGGCTGGTGGAAGCCAGGCAGGTGTGCGCCTGGGCGTTCATCACATCCCCCACCGTGCTGCCCAGCACTTGGTGCACCTGCCGGTTCCACTCCATGGGATTGCGGAGGTAGATCACCGCGTCCAGAAACAGCACGTAGGGCCCGGCGTCGAAGCCGCTCTCCCGCACCATCAGATCCCGCTCACTCAGCTCCCCTACCAGGGCGCCATTCGCGTCCACCACCGGCAGCCCGCTGATGTGGTGCGTGCTCAAGAGGGTCACCGCGTCTTGAAGGGGGGTGTCGGGTCGGACGGAGAAAACGGGTGAGGTCATCACCTCAGCGACGGGCCGCTCCACCACCATGACCTTCACTCCAGCACTGCGGATGCATTCTGAAGGGGCGCCGCCCCGCCTCCCATGCCCACCGATGGTCCATCCCTCCCCCCTCGGGGGGGGGCGGGGCGGCGGCTCGCCGATGGCCTCACGGTGCTCAGAGGCGTTTTGGGATTGCCCCTGTTGCTGGCCCTGCAGGTGGGATGGAGCCGGCTGGCCTGGGCCCTTTTGCTGGTGGGGGGGCTCAGCGACGCGGCCGATGGGTGGTTGGCCCGCCGGGCGGGCGGGGGATCAGTTTGGGGAGCCCGGCTGGATCCCCTCACCGACAAGCTGCTGATCAGCGCCCCCCTGCTCTGGTTGGCCAGCCAGGATCGCTTGCCCCTGGTGGCCGTTTGGTCGCTTCTGGCCAGGGAGCTGCTGGTTTCGGGTTGGCGGGCCCAGCAGGGCAGTGGCGGTCCGGCCTCCTGGGGGGGGAAGCTCAAGACGATTCTGCAGTTTCTTTCCCTGCTGCTGCTGCTGTGGCCCGCCGATGGGCTGGAGGCGCCCCTGGCCTGGACGGTGGGGTGGTGGCTGTTTTGGCCAGGGTTCGTCCTGGCCATGACCTCAGCCGTGGGCTACCTCCGCGAGCGTCGCTGAGGAGCGTTCTCGCTCTTCCCCATCCCCTTCCTCCCGGGTCCAGGCGCCTGGCTCCCCCCTTCTCAGAACTTGGACGGCCATGCCCTCCACCTCCGTGAGGTAGCGGGCCAGGGGATCGCCTTGGCCGTGGGTGAGGTACACCCGCTGGGCGCCACTTTCGCGGATGGTGCGCACCAGGGAGGGCCAATCGGCGTGGTCGCTCAACACAAATCCCCGGCCCACCCCTCGCCGGCGGCGCACCCCACGCACCGCCATCCATCCGCTCGCGAAAGCGGTTCGCGCCATGGGGAACCGACGCATCCAGGGGGTTCCCATCGCTGAGGGGGGAGCGAGGACCAGTCGGCCGGCCAAGCTCTCGCCTTTGGGCAGGGCACTGAGGGGCCGGGTGGCCCCCATGGGCACACCCCGCGCCCGGTAGGCGTCCATCAGTCCCTCAATGGCGCCATGGAGCAACACCTCCTCGCGAACCCCTAGGGCATGGAGCTCCGCCAGAATCCGTTGGGCTTTGCCGAAGGCGTAGCAGAACAGCACCGAGGGAACGGGAGGGTCCTGACGCCACCAGTCCACGATCTCACGGGCCACACGGTGGCCTGGCGCCCACTGATACACCGGAAGGCCGAAGGTGGCCTCGCTGATCAACACATCCGCCTGGAGCGGCGTGAACGGGGCGCAACTGGGATCGGAATCCCGTTTGTAATCGCCGCTGATGAGCCACCGCTCCCCAGCCGCCTCGATCAGGATTTGGGCCGAGCCAAGCACATGGCCCGCGGAATGGAACGAGACGCGGGCGTCACCCAGCTTGAGCGTGGCGCCGTAGGGCACGGTGGTGAGGGGCAGATTGGCCCCCAGGCGGTGACGCAACACCCCTTCGCTGGGTTCGCTGGCCCAGTAGGCCTGGCTGCCGGGCCGGGCATGGTCGGCATGGGCATGGGTGAGGAGGGCCCGCGCCACGGGCCGCCACGGGTCGATCCAGGCTTGGGCGGGCACGCAATACAAGCCTTCCGGGGTGAGCCGCAGGGGTCCATCCACCGGCAGCTGGCCCTCGGTGGCGGAGAGCTCAGGCACTCATCGCCAACATCCGCTCCATGGGCGCCAGGGCCCTCAGACGAATCTCCTCATCGAGCTCCACCCGAGGCCGCAAGTCGCGGAGGCAACGCCAGAGTTTGTCCAGGGAGTTCAGCCGCATGTAGGGGCAGAGGTTGCAGGAGCAACCGTCCACTCCCGGGACGGGATAGAACGTTTTCTGGGGGACCTTGCGTCGCATCTGGTGCAGGATGCCCGGCTCGGTGAGCACCAGGAACGAGGGAGCCGAGCTCGACTGGGCTCGCTCCAGCAACCGGCTGGTGGAGCCGATGAAGTCGGCCAGTTCGAGCAGATGGGGCTGGCATTCCGGGTGAGCGATCACTTCCGCCTCCGGGTGCTCCAGTTTCAGCCGCAGTAGGGCCTCCTCGCTGAAGGTTTCATGCACGATGCAAGACCCCGGCCACAGGGTGAGGTCCCGTCCGCTCGTGCGCGCCACCCAACGGCCGAGGTTTTCATCTGGCGCGAAGAGAATCGGTCGGTCTTGGGGCACCTGGCGTACGAGATGCACCGCGTTGCTGCTGGTGCAGATGAGATCGCTCTGGGCTTTGACCGCCGCCGAACAGTTGATGTAGCTGATCACGTAATGGTCGGGATGGGCGGCGCGAAAGGCCGCGAACTCCTCCGCGGGGCAAGCATCCGCCAAGCTGCAGCCCGCGTTCATGTCGGGCAGCACCACGATCTTCTCGGGATTGAGAATTTTCGCTGTTTCCGCCATGAAATGAACGCCGCAGAACGCGATCACATCGGCGTCCGTGCGAGCGGCTTGGCGGGCGAGTTCAAGGGAGTCGCCGATGACGTCGGCCACGTCTTGAATCGCCCCCTCCTGGTAGTAATGCGCCAGGATGATGGCGTTTCGCTCCTTCTTGAGTGCGGCGATGGCGGCTGGCAGAGCCTCGCTCGGGGGGGCGTGCCCTTCCGAGGGGCTCGGCGGGGTGGCGGGAGACAGGGGCGCCGTGGCTAGGCCCGTCGTGCCACCAGGGGGATCATCCAGCTCGGAGAGTTCCATGCCCCCCAGCCTAGAAGGGCGATCCACCGCCGCCACGGGGGGAGATCTCCAACTGGCGATTGCCGGTGATCTCCACAATCAATGGGATGACACGGACGAAGACCTGCTTCGCGCCCTCGCTCCTGACGGTTTTTTGGTGGTGGGGGATCTGAGCAATGGTCAGGGGCGGATCCCCCGCACCTTGTCGCGCCTCGACCTGCCCATGGCCTGCGTGCTCGGCAACCATGACGCCGGTAAGGACCCCTCCGGGGCGGCCCTTCGCCGTCAGCTCACCCTCCTGGGGGATCGCCACTGCGGTTGGAGCCTCCGGGAATTGAGGCCGCCTGGCCTGGCGGTGGTGGGGGGCCGACCCGCGACCGCCGGAGGGGGGTATCACCTCTCCAAAGCCGTGCGGGCGGTGTACGGACCGGTGGAGTTGGAAGACTCGGTGGACCGCATTTGCGCGGCGGCTCTGGGGGCGGATCCTTCCCTGCCGTTGGTGGTGTTGGCCCACTGCGGCCCCTCGGGACTGGGGAGCGAGGCCTTCGATCCCTGCGGCCGGGATTGGAAACACCCCTCCCGCGATTGGGGCGATCAGGATCTGGCTCTGGCCATTGAGCGCATCCGGCGGCATCGCTTCGTGCCCCTGGTGGTGTTTGGCCACATGCATCACCAACTTCGGCGTGGAGGATGGCGCACCACCTTTCATCAAGACAGGCGGGGCACGATCTACCTCAACGCGGCCTATGTGCCCCGCCACGGCGTGGACGTCCTGGGGCGGTCCCTCCGCCACCTGAGCTGGGTGCATTTGGGCGCCACCGGTGAGGTGAGGCGAGTCGCCCACCGCTGGTACGGTTTGGATGGGTCCCTTTTGTACGAGCAGCGGCTGTGGCCGCCGCCAGAGTCTTGAACTCTCCATGTTGATCTACGCCTGCATCAGCGGTCATGGTTACGGTCATGCCGCCCGCACCGCCGCGGTTCTGAGCACGCTGGTGGGCATGGTGCCGGAATGTCGGGTGGTGCTCTCCACCGCGGTGGAGCCAGCCTTCCTGAGGTTGGCCATGGGGGAGGCTCCTTTCGAGCTGAGACCGTGCCGCTGGGATGTGGGAGTTCTTCAGGCCGACGCGCTGTCCCTTGATCTGGCGGGCACCCTCACGGCCTTGGAGGAGCTGGAGCGCTGGATGCCTGCCCAGGTGGAAGAAGAGGCCCGCTGGCTGGAGACCCAGCCCACCCGGCCCCTGATCCTGGCGGATGTGCCTCCCAACGCGGCCCTCCTTGCCGCTCGCCTGTGTTGTCCGTTGATTTGGCTGGCCAGTTTTGGCTGGGAGTCGATTTATCGCCCCTTGGGGGAGGCGTTCCGCCCCTGGGCTGAGCAGGCCCTCGACTCCTACCGCCAGGGCGACCTGCTGCTGAGGTGTCCCCTCTCGCTTCCCATGGACTGGGAGATCCCCGAGGTGGAGGTGGGGCTCACCTGTTCGGTCCCCCGCCATGAACCAGGGGATGTGGCGAGGCGCCTCAGCCTGCCGATGGATCGGGAGCGGTGCGTGTTGATCAGCTTTGGGGGACTGGGGATGGCCCTGGATCCTCAATGGCTGGAGCTCTGGCCCGACCATGTGTTCGTGGGCGTGGATCCCCGGCTGCCAGAGGCGCCCAACGGACGCCTCCTGCCCCCCGACCTGCGGCCTTTGGATGTCATGCCGCTCACGGCCCGGATGATCACCAAGCCGGGGTACAGCACGTTTTGCGAGGCCTTCCAGCAGGGGGTGGGGCTCCATGTGGTGCGGCGGGAGGGCTTCGCCGAAGCCCCTGTCTTGGAGCGGGGATTGAGGGAGGAGGGATGGCACCGGGTGCTGGAGGAGGAGGCGTTTCGCCGGGGGGCCTGGGAGTTGGATCAACCCCTTCTGCCCCCCCGGGCTCCCCGGGAGAGCCGGGAGGGAAGCTTCGAGGCGGCGGAGATTCTGTATCGACTGCTGGGACGGTGATTAGCAGATCCGATCGTTGAGAGGGCAACGGTTGGCTCCGCTTCTGGAAAAGCCAGGAAAAATCGGCTCATCACAAGCCCGCGGGCGAGGGGAGGGGATCGCTTCTCTGAATGGACGGTTTCTTGAGCGTCACGCCTTACATCGACAGTCAAACCATCACTGGCCAAATTAACGCGAAGTTTCGAAACCACTTTTCAGATTTCTCGCGTTCATTTGCCCTCACACACATTGCTGGCCTGGTTTTTGGCCAGTTTCGCAAGTGAATGCTGTTGAAATCCTCGTATCCATCCAGTGATGCGCTCTGTCCTCTGCCTGCACTCCTTTGTTCAGCTCCCGACAACTTCCACTGGTCTCAGCCCTTCTTGGTTTGGGATTGCTCACCACTTTTCCCGCGCACGCGACCGACGCCACGGAGGCTTGGGACAGGGTGTTGAATCAGCCAAGGCCCAACCGTGGCTTGGCGTTCCTCCCCCCTCCTCCACCCTCCATTCCCCCCGCCTTCGCCATCACTCCTGAGCGGCGCGCCCTCCTCAACACCATTCGCTACGCCGAAGGGACCTGGGCCAATGGCCATGATGTGGGGTATCGAGTGATGTTTGGCGGCAGCCTCATGCCCACCCTGGAACGGCATCCCGACCGGGTGATGTATTCCTCCCGCTACGCCAGCGCCGCCGCTGGGGCTTACCAATTCATGCCCTTCACCTGGAACATGGTGACGCAAAAAATGGGGCTGTCGGGATTTGGGCCCGACTCCCAGGATCAGGGAGCCCTCTTTTTGATCCAGCGGCGAGGGGCCTTGCACCTCGCGGATCGTGGTGAATTGACAGAGGAATTGGCCGCGAAACTATCCCCCGAATGGGCTTCATTTCCCACCCTCGCTGGCCACAGCTATTACGGCCAACCGGTGAAGCGTTTCGAGGACCTGAAACGGTTTTACGAGGACAACCTTTCCCAGCTGCGTCAGATGCCTCAACAACAATGGGAACGGGTGGCCATTCAACAGGCCAAGCCATGCACGGGAGACAGTTTGGACTGTCAACTCGAAGCGATTCGCTCCCAAACCCCCTGATTCCTCGCCTTCAAACGGAGGAATCTCCAGCAGCCCCAAGTTGCTTTGATTTGGGGCTGTTCTTTTTCTCCCTCCTTCCAGGCGACGTTCAGGGTTGATCTTGTTTCAAGCGCTCCTTGCCAAGGGTGGCTTGGGCGATCAAGTAAGCCGCCACGGCCGCCGCCCCAAACCCCAGCCCATTGCGCAGCAAGGGCAACAGGTCGTTGGTGCGGGTGACAATCGGAGCCACCCCAAACACGGCGAAGAGAATCAGCCAGAGGGGGGAGAGCAGCAACACCCAGATCCATTCGATCGTTCGACCGGCCTGACGGGGAAACGCGGCGAAGCCAACGATCAACCCGCCAAGGATGGATGTGCAGAGGGTCAACAGCCACTGCTCTTGGGGCAATCCCGGCACCACCTGGCAGCCCCCCATGGCCAAACAACCCTTCACCGTGTGCAGGGCATCCAGCACGGCGCCGTCTCTGCCGTGTTCTCGCACGTAGTACTGGTTGCCAAAACGGGTTTGCAATTCCACCCAGAAGGTGCGCGGCATCAGGGAGAAAAGAGCGTCGCCAACGTTGAAGTTCAGGAGATTGCCGCCCCGTTCATCCGCCACCAGCAGCAGGCTGCGATCATCCAGCTCCCAGAAATTCTTCACGGCCAAGCCTGGTGTTCGGTCGTACTGGGTGAGCACGCGCAACTTCCAGCCACTGGTGCTCGCGAAGTCGTTCAGCTCGCTCTCCAGGGCCTCACGCTGTCCATCAGTGAGCACCCGCGCCAGGTCGATCACCGGGGTGGGGTGATCGGGCAACAGGTCAGGATTGTCATCCGCGACGGCGGCGGCCGTCCATGCGGGAGCCCATCCGATGAGGATGGCGACCAGGAGGGCGAGCGCCCCCCGCGAGATCCGACCACCCCACTCCCTTATTGCCTTGGAGACCATGACGCGACGCTTCCCTGAGACCATTGAGCGGCATTCTCCTTGATGCGAGGCTCGGTTCCACCCTGGCTGGCGGATCGGCTGCGGCGCGCTGGGGGCTCCGTGCCCTTTCGCGTCTTCATGAGTTGGGCGTTGCATGACCCCGAGCACGGCTACTACGGCTGTGGACGGGCCCGCATCGGGCCGAGGGGCGATTTCGCCACCTCCCCCTCTTTGGGGGAGGAATTTGCCTCCTTGCTCCTTCCCCAGCTGATCGATTGGTTGGATCAGCTCCAAGGGGATGGCCTCAGCCTGGTGGAGGCGGGCCCTGGAGAGGGCCAGCTGGCCTCCCAACTGGCGACCGGCCTGGCCCGAGCGCGTCCTGATCTGGCCAGGCGCGTGGAGCTTGTGCTCCTGGAGCCCAATCCAGGCATGGTGGCCCTTCAGCGGGAGGTTCTTCAGGGAGCCCCACTCCCCATCCGATGGTCCGATTGGGAGCAGCTCCACCTCGATCCCGTGCGGGGGGTGGTGGTGGCCCATGAGGTGTTGGACGCCCTACCGGTGGATCGCCTCCTGTGGGATGGGGAGGCGTGGCGTTGGCAGCATGTGGCGTGCCAGGAAGGGGCGCTGGCCCTGGTGGCGGGCCCCTCCCTCAGCGCCGAGGAGGTGAAGGATCTGGATCCCCTTGCCTTGGACGCCGCTGGTCTCCCTCCTGGCTGGTGTACCGAAGTGCATCCCGGCGTCGCGCCCTGGCTCCAGGCCTGCGGCCAGGCGCTGCGGGAAGGGGTGTTGTTGGTGATCGACTATGCCCTTGAGGCCCGCCGCTACTACTCCCCATCTCGGGACAACGGCACCTTGATGGCCTACCGGGGCCAGCAGGCCAGTGCCTATCCCCTTTTGGATCCGGGAGAGTGGGACATCACGGCCCACCTCTGTGTGGAAACGGCACGGCGAGCCGCCACGGAGAGTGGCTGGACTCCCCGGGGAGAGCGGCGTCAGGGGGAAGCGCTGTTGGCCCTCGGCCTGGCCCGGCGCCTGGCTGAGCTGGGTCGCGCTGGGGCTGACACGCTCTCTGAATGCTTGGGGCGCCGGGAGCAACTGTTGCGTCTGGTGGATCCGCTGGCCATGGGTGATTTTCGCTGGCTGGTGTTTGAGCGTTTCCCCCCCGGCGTTGGCCATGGAGCACTGAGCCACCGTTGCCTGTCCGACCCCCCGGCCCTGGAGGAGGTGGATCACTCCGCCGGGGGCTGACCATGGAGGCGCACCACCTCAAGGATCGTGCCTTCGTCGACGTCATCCCGCACCACCACCTTGCCAATGGCGGTGGGCAGCACGAAACGCACCAACCCATCTCGCACTTTCTTGTCGCTCTGGAGGGTGGAGAGCACCGCTTCGGGGTCAAGGGGGGTGGCCAACCGAAGGGGCAAGCCCGCCGCGGCCACCAGCTCCCGTTGGCGACCTTCGGCATCGGCATCCCACAGACCCATGCGGCGGGCGATGGTGCCCGCCATCAGCATCCCCAGGGCCACCGCCTCGCCATGGAGGTAGGTGTGGTAGCCGGTCAGGGTCTCCACCACATGGCCCAGGGTGTGGCCGTAATTGAGGACGGCCCTCAGGCCCCCTTCCCGTTCATCGGCGGCCACCACCCGCGCCTTGGCCGCCGCGGATCGCTCCAGGATCTCCGCCAACAAGACAGGGCCAATCGCCTCCAGGCTGGCCAGGCCCCCGGCGGGATGGCGCGAGGCCTGGGCCTCTAACGCCCCGAACAACTCCGGATCGCCGATCACGCCGTACTTGATCACCTCGGCCATGCCGGCGCGGAATTCCCGTTCCGGGAGGGTGTGCAGCACCTCAGGATCGATCAGCACGGCCTTCGGCTGATGAAAGGCGCCAATGAGATTTTTGCCGCCCGGGTGATTGACCCCCGTCTTGCCGCCAATGGCCGCGTCCACCATGGCCAGCAGGGTTGTGGGCACCTGAACCACCGCGACGCCCCTGAGCCAAGTGGCGGCGGCGAAACCCACCATGTCTCCCACCACTCCCCCTCCAAGGGCCACCATCAAGGATCCACGCTCCAGGCGTTGGCGAAAAGCGGCGTCGTGAATCATGGAGACGGTGGCGAGTGTTTTTTGCTCCTCACCGGCCTCCAGCACCAAAGAACTCACCTCCAGACCAGCGTCCCTCAGGCTTTGCTCAGCCCGTTGCCCGTAGTGCTGATGCACAACGGGATTGCTCACCAGCAGCACCCTGGTCCCCGGGCGCACGGCCTGGGCGGTGACCCAGCGGCCCAGCCTGGCCAGCCCGCCCCCGCTGATCACGATGGGATAGGGGTCGTGGGGCAGAGCCACCCGCAACACCCGTTCAGGGCCAGAAACGCTGGAGGCTTGGGCTTGAGCGCACATGGAGGAAGACTCTTAAGCTCTGGCGATGACACCATTCTCCGCCGCGGACTCCACCGCCGCTGGGCCTTCAGGATCCCGTGGGTTGGAGCGGCTGATGCCCTGGTTGTTTCTGGCCCCAGCCCTCGCCCTGTTGGCCCTTTCGGTGCTGGTGCCCGCGGCGATGGCTCTTGTGTTGAGTTTCACCAGCAGCGGATTGGATGTCGACGCGCCGCTGCGGTTCATCGGCCTGGCCAATGTGCGGCGCCTGCTGAGTGATCCGATGATGCTTCGCGTCACCCTCACCACCTTTCTCTACTTGGTGGGGGTGGTGCCGCCGATCGTTTTGGGATCCCTTGCCCTGGCGGTGCTGGTGAATCGTCGCTTGCCTGGCATTCATGTCTTGCGCGCGGCTTATTACACCCCGGTGCTGGTGTCGCTGGTGGTGGCCTCCATCGCTTTCCGCTGGCTGTACGCCGAAAACGGGTTGATCAATGGCTGGCTTGGGGCCCTCTTGGGGCGAGCCTTCACTCCGATTGGGTTTCTCACCTCGCCAGCCCTGGCCCTCCCCTCAGTGATGCTGGTCACCTTTTGGAAAGGGCTGGGCTATTACATGGTGATCTTTTTGGCCGGTTTGCAGGGGATTCCCGTCGAACTTTATGAGGCCGCCGCCCTTGATGGCTGTGAGGGTTGGGAGCGTCATCGGCACATCACGCTTCCGCTCCTGTGGCCTTACATCAGTCTGGTGGCCGTGATCTCGTCGCTTGGCGCCACAAAAGTCTTTGATGAAGTGTTCCTGATGACCCAAGGGGGTCCGGCGGATTCCACCCGGACGCTGGTGTATTACGTCTACGACCAGGCCTTTGGTGAGCTGGAAATCAGCTATGCCTGCACGGTGGGCCTGGCCCTGTTTTTGATTGTGTTGGCCCTCAGCCTTCTCCGCTCAGCCATCGCCCCTGATCGTCCGATGGTTTGAGGCCATGCGAATGTGAAGGTTCGTCGGGGCTTTGGCGTGTCGACCAGCGCTTCCATAGGCGTCGTGGGTGGGGGGCAATTGGCCTGGATGCTGGCGAGGGAGGCACGCCAGCTCGGTTTGGCGTTCCATGTGCAGACGCCCGATCCATTGGATCCGGCCACCCGCGCCGCGTCCAGCGTGGTTCTGGGGCGCCAGGACGATGTGGAGGCCACCCGGGCCTTGGCCCAGCGGGCGGAACGGATCACCTTCGAGAACGAGTGGCTGCCGCTGGAGGCCTTCGAGCAACTCGAACGGGAGGGGATCTGTTTTCTCCCCAGCCTCTCCTCCCTCGCCCCCCTGTTGGGCAAGCGAAGCCAGAGGCAACTGCTCAACCAACTCAACTTACCCACCCCGCTGTGGGCGCCCATGGAGGCCGCCCAGCCCCCGGCTCCGCCCCTTCCCAGCCACGAGCTCCTCGAGAGCTTCGGAGATGGAGACCCTGAGACCTTTTCCTCCTGGGACAGTCCTCCCACCCTTCCTCCTCCGGCTCCCCGGGGGCCACAACTGCCAGATGGCCTGCGGTTTCCCGTGATGGCCAAGGCCAGCAGCGGCGGCTATGACGGCAAGGGCATCCTCGTGCTGAGCGATCTGGAGGCGTTGGAGCGCCACCTGGCCGAGCACAACCCGGAGGAATGGATTCTTGAGGAGCGGGTGAGCTTTGATCTGGAATTGGCGCAGGTGATCTGCCGCGATCAGCTGGGCCAGGTGCGCTGCTTCCCCCTGGTGCAGACCCACCAGCGCGATCAGGTGTGCGACTGGGTGCTGTTCCCGGCCCCCGTGTCCCACGCGGTGGAGGCCTATGCCCGCAATGTGGGGGTGTCGCTGGTGACGTCCCTCAACTACGTGGGCGTGATGGGCATTGAGTTCTTTTTTGGCCCCCATGGCTTGTTGGTGAATGAGGTGGCCCCTCGGGTGCACAACTCCGGCCATCTCACCCTGGAGGCGTGCTTGACCAACCAGTTTTCCCAGCAGGCCCGCATCGTCGCTGGGTTGCCGATGGGTCTCACCGAACCCAGGGTGAAGGGGGCGCTGATGGTCAACCTTCTCGGCTTCGCGCCATCCGACAGTGCCGAGGCGAGAACCGACTACGCCGAGCCACGGGCCGCCCTCGAGGCCATGGAGGGGAGCCGGGTGCACTGGTATGGCAAACGCCCTCGGCTGGGCAGAAAACTGGGGCACATCACCTTTGTGCTGGACTCAGATGGCGCCGAGCGTCGGGAGGAAGAGCGCCTCAGGCGACTGGCGGAGGTGCGTCGGGTGTGGCCCTGGCCCGGGGAGGGCCTGGCCTAGCGCGGCGGCGGCCCTGGGGCCCTAAAATCCGCGATGAACTGCTGTGTTGGTGACTGCCTTTCACAGTTTTCTGATCTGACTCCCTTTTCGACATGGGGAGTCTGCGGCGAAGGCAACGTAGGCCGGCCCCGTAGCCGGAAACGAAGCCCCGCTCTTGACACCCCTTCTGGTTCTTCCAGGTCGAACACTGGGGCAAGACGGCACAGTGGTTCACTCTTTTTTGTCTTGACCGCCTAAGAGACGGGCTCCAGATTTGGCGTCTTTTTTAGGTGCCCCCGTGGCCCCCGGGGACTGACTCATGGACCTTCGGTCACCTTGGGATTCAGGGCCCAAGTTGGCCTGGAGCGTCGCTCTACTGATTTGATCCCTGATCCAGGAGCTGATCCAGTTTCTGTTGGAGGTCCGCACGGCTGAGGGTGGTCAGCACAAACACCTCTTGGGCGGTTCCGGCTCGGCGCGCGTTCACCTTGTGCCCCCCGACGATGGGCGTGGACACCCGCAGGCGCAGCTGGGACGCCCGCCCCCGCACCCGGCAGATCACGGCCGGAGTCACCGTGCCGATGCTGGGATCCTGAGCCAACACCTTCAGCAGGGGAATCAGCCCCTCGATGTAGGTGCTGTGGGTGATGACAACCCTTCCCATGGAGCTTTGTCCCCAGTGAACAATCGATCGGATCAGCCGATGGCCAGAGGGGCCATGGTGAGCCCCTCGGCCGAGAGTTGCTGGTGATAGAGCTCTCCTTGTTCCTGGGGGCCACGCCAGACAACGGCCAAGCCCTCTCCATCGATCTGATGGGCCAGCTTCCAGGCCTTGTCGGAGGTCATGCCGGGGATGTAACGCATCAGCACTTGCACCACGTGTTCGAAGGTATTGAAGTCGTCGTTGAGCACGATCACACTCACATGGGGATAGGGCGCTTGCTGGTCCACACTCCTGACCTGCCGTTCCGGCGTGGTGAGCGGCGAGCGCGTCATGGCGGAGGGAAAAGGGCTGGAGGGAGTTTAGGTAGGATGGGTCCGCGCACACATCCTCACCATGCTGATCACCCTGGGCTGGGCCGCCTTGGCCGCGAGCTTCACTTTTTCCATCGCCATGGTGATCTGGGGCCGGAATGGTGACAACACTCTCAATTTCTGAGGTTCTCCCCCCCCCGTCCACCCTTCTGGCCGGCCTGGCTTCCGTGTTGCTTCTGTTTGTGAGTGGGGGCGTGATTTACCTCTCCGCGGTGGATTGGAGAGATCGTCGTCGCCGCCATCAAGCCAACTCTCGCAAGCCATGAGCGACCCCACCCGGTCGCCTCATCCTGAGCGGGGGCTGGATCCGGATTCCTGGCATGCCGCTGGCCGCTTGCTGGTCGATCCTCCAGAGCCTCCAAATGAGGAAAGCCTTCCTCCCCTCGGCCGGGTCCTGGAGGAAGTTTTGGAGCTGTCGCGAGGCGCTCGCGCCGATCCCGCCAACTCCTTTCCCTTGGCCGATCTAAGGCGGCTCGGCCGGTGCTTGATCCACCGGCCCTGGGATCAAGCTCAGCGGGAGAAGGTGCGGGAGGCGGCCGATCGCTGGCGACGGGAGCTGGTGGGTGACATGGTCACCTACGTGGTGAACCGCAATCTCAATGCCACAAACCATTGCGTGCTGCGTTGCGGCTTTTGCGCCTTCCGAAGATCCCCCGGTGAGGCGGGTGCTTTTCGGCTGAGCCGTTCCGAGCTGAGCGACCGGGCCGCCGAAGCCCAGTCCTTGGGCGCCACCGAATTGTGTCTCCAGGCTGGTCTGGATCCTGAGGCCAGCCAGCGGGGTAGCCATCTCGATTTCGCCGCTTCCCTGTTGGCGGATTTGCGAGAGGCGGCTCCGGGCTTGCATCTCCATGGCTTTTCACCCCAGGAATTGCTCTTCATCGCCCAACAAGACAACCTCCCCCTGCAACAGGTGTTGGGGACCCTTCAGCAAGCGGGTCTGGGGTCGGTTCCAGGAACCGCCGCTGAGGTGTTGTCCCCTCGGGTGAGGCGATTGATCTGCCCGGAAAAACTCTCCGCCCAGGCTTGGGTGACGGTGATCCGCCAGGTGCACCAAGCCGGCTTGCCCTCCACCAGCACCCTCATGGCCGGCCATGTGGAATCTCCCATGGACCAACTCGCCCATCTCTGCACCCTGGGAGCGCTCCAGTGCGACGCCTGGCGCCACGGCCAGGTGGGGTTCACGGAATTCATTCTGCTGCCCTTTGTGGGCGCCGCGGCGCCACCCTCGCTGCGGGCCAGGGTGGGCCGGGATCAGCCTGATCCCGTGGCCATGTTGTTGCTGACGGCCCAAGCCCGTCTCCTGTTGGGTCCCTGGATTCGCCATCACCAATCCAGCTGGGTGAAGCTCACCCTGCCGATTGCCGCCGAGGCCCTGGAATGGGGTTGCGACGATTTGGGCGGCACCTTGATGGAAGAACACATCACCACCATGGCTGGCGCCGCGGGCGGCACACGCCAGTCGGTGCAAGCCCTTCAGGGAGCGGCCCGCGACAAGCGTCGCCCCGTGTCTCAGCGCACCACCCTTTACGGTGCTTGCGCCGCAAGCCGCTGACTCCCTGACCGGATGAAGGTGTTTTCCCCCCCGTGGCGCCCCCCAGGCTGGAGGCCAACCCGCGCGACGCTCCAACGGTTGCCCCTGGGCCTCACCCTTCTCACCACGGCGGCCTTCCTGCTGGTTCCGGCCCTGTTGATGGGGCGCTTTCCACGGCCGCGGGCCATTGGCCTGGAGAAACTCATGGCCACGGTCAGTTTGTTGCAGAGTTTCCGCGCGGATCCGGATCGGCCCGTTCCCGAGATTTGGAAAGAGCGCTTTGGCCCGGAGTCAGCGGACAAACTCTGGCGGTATCAGAGCCGCCTGTGGTGGCAATTTTGGGATGGCCATGCCGACGGCCCACCCTTTTTGGCCCTCTCATCCCGAGGGCTGCCAGAGCCCCTGTCGCCTGGTGTGGCGGTTCCACCTTTGACGGTGGGGGATCTTTCCATTTTTCCCCCTGACAGGCTGTCCCGCCAAATTCTCCAGGATCGGCTTCAACCCCAGGTGCGCAGCTCCCCGGGAGTGCGCCTGCGTTGCCTGCCACGGATGGAAAGCGAGCAGGCCGTGTTCTGGAGGCCCGCCGCCCTTGGGGTTCTTCTTGGCCCCTTGGCCTCTTTTCTCCAAGGATTTCAGGAGGGGTGCCTGAGTTTGACCATTGGCGGGGATGGCCTTCTTTGGCGAGGGGAGGCGGCTTCCGTGGAGGGAATGGTGCTGCGGGTTCCAGAAGGCCTCCTTGGCGCCCCAGAGCTGCCCGTGGTTCCTCCTCCCTCACCGGATGTGCTGCTCGAGGCGCAAGGGCCCTCCCTTGAGCGGCTGATGGCGGGTCTGCTGGCCCGGGAACTCATTCGCCAACCTTTGGCCGAACGCTACGGCCTGGGCCCCACCCAACTCACCCTGCTGCGTCAGACACCCTTTCGCCTGGTGCTTCGCCCCAGAGATCAGGGTCCGTTCCAGGCCTCCATTGAGCTGACGCTGGTGACGGGCCTCAAGCAGGCCCAATGGAAAGAGTGGCTGGAGCGCCTCGCCGATCGGCTGCGAAAAGAAGACCTGCGCCTTCTCTCCCCCGCGGCCCGCCCGGGAGTCTCCCAACCGCCTCC
>JBKCPG010000307.1:0-17388 GCA_046309395.1 Cyanobacteriota bacterium
CGCGAGAGCCACCCCTGCAAGCGCCCCACCCTCTGCCCCCAGCGCAGGCGCCAGGAGGGAAGGCTCCTCAGGGGTGGGTCTCCCTGGCGAAGGCAGCGGTGCCAATGGGCATCGACCGCCGTCAACGCTGGCCGCCAGCGCTCCACAAGCGTTGGCTCGGAGCACTGCTCCAGCAAGGCCTCCAACCGCTGAGGATCGCTTTGCCAGGCGGAGGGATCCCGGACGGCGGCCGTGATGCGCTCCACATCAGCGGCAAGGGTGCCGAAACCAATCTGGTGGCCGAGCACGCCAGGATCCAGGGTGTCGGCGAGGGCATGGTTGAGGCTGCTGAACACCACGCAGCCGCACGCCAGGGCTTCGATGGGCGGCAGGCCAAAGCCTTCGCTCACTCCCCGCCCGCGCCAGTAGTCGGCGGAGTCGTAGAGCACAACGGTGGCGCTGTTGAAGAGGTCCACCAGATCGTCCACCCAACCGCTCTGGAGTTTCACGTGGAGGCCGGCGCGGCGCAGGGCGGGCACGAGTTCCTCCAGCACGTAGCGGCTGGTCTTGCGCCTCTGCACGAGCACATCAATGGGCCGGCGCCCTTGAGCCCCCCCCCCAGGAGCGGCAAACCGCGGGCGGGCGCCCCGCTCCAGCCATTTCGGCTGGAGGGCGTTAGGCACGAGAAAGAGGGGATGGCGGGAGGCCTTCTCTCCCCAGTAGGCCATGGTGTGGTGGCTCACCGCCAGCACGGGCACCCCCGGAGGCAGGGAGAAGCCATAGCCACTGCTGTGGGCGTGGTAGGCCACGGGACGCCCCCGCAGCTGGTGCAGCAGGGAGGACACATCAAAGCCCCAGCTCACCACCCAGAGGGCCTGCCCTGGAGCGGGCTCTGCCCGGAGCAGATCAGCCAGGAAGGGATGGTCTGGCTCCCGCTGCCGGTAGGTGACGAGCTCGGTAGGGCGAAGGGCAGCCACCAGGCCGGCGGTTTGGAGTTCCACCAGCAGGCCGCCGCAGCGGAACTTGCCGGTGGTGCCGGGCACCAGGAAGCGAACGGGGCTCAGGCGCGGAACGCTCAGGGGAGAAGACGCCGGGTGGCGTGGCGTGGACAGGCTGAGTCTGGCCCAGAAACGGCGGGGCTCAGCTCAGGCCACCACCGCTTCGGTGCTGCCAGTGCGCTGGCGTCGGGTGAGGAACCCGAAGAGCACCTTGCCGATCGCCGCCACCAGATTGCCCTCCAACTCCTGGAACATCTTCATGTTGTGGTGGAAGGCCTGGTTGGCCTCAGCCACGACCCGATCGGCCGTGGCCTGATCGATCGGCAGTTGGTCAAGGATTTCGCGGTAGTTGGCCTTGAAGGCCTTCTCATCATCGATGGCGGCGAATTCATAGAACCGCAAGCCGTCATGCTCGCCCAAATTCATCGCCTTGCGGGCGATGGTTTTCAGCACCTGCCCGCCGGAGAGATCACCGATGTAGCGGGTGTAGTGGTGGCCCACGAGCAGCTCTGGCGCCTCCTGGGCCACCTGGCGGATGCGCGCCACGTAGGCCTGGGCTCCCGGAGTGGCCTTGGCCTGCTGGCGCCAGTCGGGCCCGTAGTAGTAGGCCAAGTCCTGTTCAAGGGCCTCCCGCCGGTTGAGCTGGGGAAAAGCGATGGGTCCCACCACGGGATGAGCGCCCAGGCGGCCGATCTCCTCTTCCATGGCGCTATAGACATGCCAGAGATCAGCCACGAGGGTGCGATAGCTCGCCTTGTCCACCACACCTTTGAGGAAGCAGCTCACAAACCCTGTGTTTTCGGCCATGGTGTGCGCTTTCTTCGTTCCCTCACGCAATTGGGAAGCCAGGGCGACAGGCATCGGTTCAACAAGGCGGCAATTCAGTCTGATTACCGTAGTGGCCTCCCCCGTTTCATCACCGGAAGGTTGCGAAGGATTACGGGCTCAGGCCGCCGCCTCCCCGTCGTCCTCCGCCTGATTCTGTCCATCGAACAGGGCAAACAACGCCCGGCAAAACTCCGTTAAGTGGGCCACCACCGCCTGGGAAGGCAAGTGGGTTCCCGAAGGCCGCCAGTCGCCCACCGTGGCCAGGCGCCACCGTTCGGACTCATAGGTCAACCCGCGCAGCAGCACCCCCAGCAAGCGCGGCCGCCCGCTGTCGACACCCCGGGGAGGGTGCTCCAGCCGCAGCTGCACCAGGAGGGAGCGGCATTCCAGGCGGGGACTCCAGCCTGGGAAGTGGAAGGAAAGATCCAGGGTTTCCCGCTCGTCGAAGTGCCGGGTGAGGGGGTCGTCCCGCCAGGGGGTGAGGTTGGCGCGGGCATCGGGAAAGGAGCGCCGAAAGAGGCTCACCACCGAGGCGATGGCCTTGGCCAGTTCCACACTCCGCGCCTGTTCGGATGCGTTCATGAGGTCCATCCTGCTGATCTCGCCACCGTTACGCCCGGAAGATGTGTGCACGCCCACGGAGTGGGAGCACACGGGGTGCCTCCCGCGCTGATCCGAGCAAACCTTTCCCCTTCCCCCGGCAGGCCTAGTCTCACGGCGTCTGTCCTCAAGCCGCATGGCCACATACGAGAAGCTCACCCCGCCCGTCGGCGGCACAGCCATTCGCTTTGAGTCGGGCCAGCCCATCGTTCCAGACGACCCCATCATTCCGTTCATCCGGGGCGACGGCACCGGTGTCGACATCTGGCCCGCCACCCAGCGGGTGCTGGACGCGGCCGTCGCCAAGGCCTACGGCGGCACCCGCAAAATCGTCTGGTTCAAGGTGTACGCGGGCGACGAGGCCTGCGAGCTCTACGGCACCTATCAATACCTTCCAGAAGACACCCTCACCGCGATCCGCACGTATGGCGTGGCCATCAAGGGTCCCCTCACCACGCCCATCGGGGGCGGCATCCGCTCCCTCAATGTGGCCCTGCGACAAATCTTCGACCTCTATTGCTGCGTGCGACCTTGCCGCTACTACGAGGGCACGCCCAGCCCCCACAAGCGCCCCCAGGATCTCGACGTGATCGTCTATCGGGAAAACACCGAAGACATCTACATGGGCATCGAGTGGGCGGCCGAGGATCCGGTGTGTGTGGAGCTGATCCACCATCTCAACGAGGTGGTGATCCCGGCGAATGGCAAGCTCGGCCAGCGTCGTATTCCGGAAGGGTCCGGCATCGGCATCAAGCCGGTGAGCAAATTCGGGAGCCAGCGGCACATCCGCAAGGCGATCCAACACGCCATGCGCCTGGAGGGTGACAAACGACACGTCACCCTGGTGCACAAGGGCAACATCATGAAATTCACGGAGGGGGCCTTCCGCGACTGGGGCTACGAACTGGCCACCAGTGAATTCCGTGACGTTTGCGTCACCGAACGGGAAAGCTGGATCCTCGACAACCTGGCCAACGACCCCTCCCTCAGCCTGGAGGGCAACGCCCGCCTGATCGAACCCGGCTACGACGCCCTCACCCCCGAGAAGCAGGCCACGATCTGCAATGAGGTGAAAGATGTGCTGGACGCCATCGGCCACAGCCATGGCGAGGGCCGCTGGAAGCGGATGGTGATGGTGGACGATCGCATCGCCGACAGCATCTTCCAGCAAATCCAGACCCGCCCGCAGGAATATTCCGTGCTCGCCACCCTCAACCTCAATGGCGATTATGTGAGCGATGCCGCCGCGGCCGTGGTGGGGGGGCTGGGTATGGCCCCGGGGGCCAACATTGGCGACACGGCGGCCATCTTCGAGGCCACCCACGGCACGGCGCCCAAGCACGCGGGGCTGGATCGCATCAATCCCGGCTCGGTGATCCTCTCGGGCGTGATGATGCTCGAATACATGGGTTGGGGAGAAGCCGCCGATCTGATCACCGCGGGCCTGAGCGCCGCGATCGCCAACAAAGAGGTCACCTACGACCTGGCCCGCCTCATGGAACCCCGGGTGGAGCCCGTGAGCTGCTCAGGCTTCGCCGAGGCCGTGGTCCGCCACTTCGGCGGCTGAGCCAGCCACCTGTCGCCCCACCGCGGAGCCCCACCCGCACGACCGCCCCATCGCCCTGGCACCGCCGGCCGGCCGGCGTGCTCCCGAGGTGGCTCAAGGAGCCACCCGCCCCAGCGGAACCCTGAGGGGGGGGAGGCCAGACTCAGGACCCTTAAAGTTCAACCACTTTGTGGGAAACCGGTGACCAACCTGCGGGTGCTCGTGGTTGGCGCGGGCTTCGCCGGGGCCGTGGTGGCTCGGGAGTGCGCGGAGGCGGGCCATTCCGTTCATGTGATCGACCGACGGCCCCACATCGGCGGCAACGCCCACGACGCGGTGAACAGCCATGGCGAGCGCATCCACCTCTACGGCCCCCATCTGCTCCATGGGGAGAAAGACTCCGTGGCGATTCGCTGGCTGAGCCGTTTCACCGAGTGGGTGCCCTATGAGCACCGGGTGAGAGCCCTGCTGGCGGATGGACGCACCACCCCCCTGCCGGTGAACCGCACCACCCTGGAGGATGTGTTCGGGGTGGAGCTCGCTGGGGAAGAGGAGGCCAGGGCCCTGCTGGCGTCCCAGGTGAGCCCCCTCACCCCAAGCAACACCGACGAGGTGTTTCTGGCCAACGTGGGCGCCCACTTGGCCGATCTCTTTTTCCGCCCTTACACCCGCAAGATGTGGGGAGTGTGCCCCACTCAACTGGAAGCGGCGGTGGGAGCCAGGCTGCCCGTGCGCTTCAACCGCGACGATCGCTACTTCACCGACAGCTTCCAGGCGATGCCCAAGGAGGGCTTCACGGCGCTGTTTGCCCGGATCTTCGACCATCCCCGCATCGAACTCACCCTGGGAGAGGCCTACGGCCCCGAGCATGACCAGCATGCCGACCATGTGTTTCTGAGCCTGCCCATCGATGAGTATTTCCATTTCCGCTATGGCCGCCTTCCCTACCGCTCGATCCGCTTCGAATCCGATCAGGTGTCCAATGAGCAAAGCGCCACGGTGATCAACTACACCGACACCAACATCTACACCCGGTGCACCCAGTGGGATCTGATTCCGAATTCTGGCCGTCGGGAGGATGGCCAGCACACGATCACTCGGGAGATTCCCTGTGACGCGACCGACAACAACAACGAGTGCTACTACCCGGTGCGCAACCATGCCAGCCTCGCGCTCTACGGGCGCTACAAGGAGCTGGCCGATCAGGAAGCCAACAAAACCTTCATCGGTCGCTGCGGGCTGTTCCGTTACATCGACATGGTGCCTTGTGTGACCATTCACCTGCAACTGGTCTCCCGCTTCCTGGCCGGCGACCCCCTCCTCCAGGCCGCTTGAGCCACAGCCGGCCCGCATGGGTTCCAAACTGATTGGCCATGAGCACCACCCCGGCCCCAGCCTCCATCCTCCCCTCGGGTGTCACCGATCCCTGCGTGCACTGTGGCTTCTGCCTGCCCACCTGCGCCAGCTACAGGGTGCTGGGCACCGAGATGGATTCTCCCCGGGGCCGCATCCACACCCTCAAGGCCCTGGCGGCTGGCGAGCTCGAACTCGACGCCACCGTGGCCTCCCATTTCGACAGCTGCCTGGGCTGCCTGGCCTGCGTCACGGCGTGTCCCTCGGGAGTGCGCTACGACACCCTGATCGAAGCCACCCGGCCGAAGCTCAACGCCCCTGAGCTGCGGAGCCCCGCCCAGCGGGCCTTCCGCCGGGTCTTGTTTGCCCTGCTCCCCTATCCCCGTCGGCTCCGGGCCCTGCTGCGGCCCCTGCGGGCCTACGCCGGCACCCCCCTCCAGGGCCTGGCACGCCGCTCAGGCCTGCCTGGTCTGTTCGGTCCCCAGGTGGCGGCGATGGAGCGGCTGCTGCCGCCCCTGGGACCGGAAGCTTTCCGAGACGACCTGCCCGTGGTGGTGGCGGCGCGGGGGGAACGGCGTTATCGGGTGGGCCTGCTTCTGGGGTGCGTGCAGCGGTTGTTTGATCCCGCGGTGAGCCTGGCGGCCATTGATGTGCTGACCGCCAACGGCATCGAGGTGGTGATCCCCCCCGACCAGGGCTGCTGCGGCGCCGTGACCCACCACCAGGGGGAAGAGGCCCACACCCGCCAGCTGGCCAGTGCCCTGATGGACAGTTTTCAAGCGGTGGTGGGGCCGGACGGGGCGGCTGGCCCGGAGCCCCTCGACGCGGTGCTGGTGACGGCCTCCGGCTGCGGCCACACCCTCAAGGCCTACGGCAGGCTGATGGCCGAAGAGCGCGCCGGGCCCTTCGCCGCTGCCGTGGCGGACATTCAGGAGTTCCTGGAGCGGGTGGGCCTGACGGCCGACTTCCAGCGCCAGCTGACCCCCCTTCGCCACGCGGACGGCAGCGAGGCCACGGCGGAGCGCCCCTTGAACCTGGCTTACCACGACGCCTGTCACATGCTCCACGGCCAGGGGCTGGGGCAACAGCCCCGCTCCCTGCTGCGGCGCATTCCCCATGTGCGGCTGCTGGAGGCGAGCGAGGCGGGGGTGTGCTGCGGCAGCGCCGGGATCTACAACCTCGTGCAACCCGAGGAAGCCGAGGCCCTGGGAAGGCTGAAGGTCGACGACCTCAGCGCCACGGGGGCCGAGATCGCCGTGAGCGCCAACATCGGCTGCACGCTCCAGCTGCGCCGCCACTTCGACGACACCCCACGCCCCCTGCCGGTGGCCCATCCGATGGAGCTTCTTGCCCGCTCAGCCGGCCTGGGCTAACCCGCCTCCATCATCCGCCAGGCGGTCTCCAGGGTGTCCTCCACGCCCAGGTTGCCCGGGAAGGTCAGCACGGGCAGGCCCTCAAGTCCGGCGGCAGGGCGCCCGGGGGCGTCGGGCACGACCACGAGGGACAGGCCCGGGAGCAGCTGGCCCCGCAGCGCCACCCAATCAAGCCCCAGGCCATCGGCGAGCAGGGTGTGGGTGGTGATGCCTCCCTTGCTGATCACGTAGCCCAGCCGAGGGGCGAGGGCCCCGGCCACCCGTGCCATCGCGGCGGCGAGGGCCAGGCCTAGGGCCCGCCGCTCCGCCGCGTGGCGACAACGCAACTCCCCCCGGCTGGTGTGGAGCACCGGCGTGCGTCCTCGCGCCAGGGCGGATCGAGCCCGGGCGATCCAGTCGCTCTCCAGGGAGGCGAGCAACCGATCAGGCAAGGGCCCCTCCAGCACCCGATGCACCCGGGCCACCGGCACCTCCACGCCCTCGCAGCGCTCCTGGGCCAGGAGCCGCTCCAGCTGGGCATCGGCCAGCGGCACGTGGGATCCCACCACCACCAGTCCCCCCAGGGGACAGCCCAGGGGATCACGGCGGCGCAGGGCCGCCAATCCAGTGGGCGACAGGGGCTGGGGGGGGAGGGGAGCCAGGCCATTGAGGAGGCTGGCGGCGGATTGAAAGAGAAAGCGCCGCCGGAGCCCCGTCTCCGCCGCCCGGGGCGCCCCCAGCTCCCGCGCCAGCGCGCCAAACACCTCCAGGTGCTCGGGCCGCTCCGCGTCCACCACCACCAGGCGGTTGCCGCGAAAGGCCGCCAGCCTCTGGCGCAACGCCCGTCGGGCGGAATCGTGGGCGGCGGCGTCCTCCAACTCCCTCCAACTCACCAGGCCCACCTGATCGGCGGGAAGGCGACCGCCGGTTTTCTCCTCCACCCAATGCCGCAGCTCGCTGGTGTGGTAAGCGAAGAGGCCATCCCGGGCAAAGGGGGTCTCATGCACGGGTTGGCCCTGGAGCCGATGCACCCCATCCACCGTGGTGCGCCCGCCCTCCAGGAAGGCGGGCACCAGGAAGGTGGCGTCGATGGGCCCCAGCTCCTCGGCCAGCGCCTCCACCTCCAGGGGGAAATGGCCCCTCAGGGTGGAATCCCCCCGGCTCACCAGCAACGCGTCGTCGATCACCCCCTCCGCCCGGGCCGAGGCCAGGGCCGGCGCCAGGGCGCGGCAAATGTGGCGCACCCGGGCGGCGGCCTCGTCGGGCGCCAGGGCACGGGTGTTGGCCAGAAGAAACAGGAAGGGGGACGCCTGGCGCAGCCCCGCCGCGAGGGCGGGGGGATCCCAGCGCAACAGCAGGGGACAGCCGTGGAGCGTCTGGGATCCGGTGGGGTCGTCATCCAGCACCACGATCTTGAGGCGCGTCCCGGCCGCCACCGGTTGTGGTTGGCGTTTGGCGGCCTGGTCAGGGAAACTGCCGTCAACCAAGATCCCTCTCCATGAACAAACGGTCGGCCGGTGTCCGGCGGCGGGAGCCGCGAGGGATGCCGATGGAAGACGCGATCACGGGGAACAGGGAGGCCATTGGAGGGTATCGCCGGTGCCGCCGCCCCGGGCTCAAGCGGCTCCACCAAGCCAGAAACCACAGCCGGCTTGGGGATGTTCGGCGGGCCCTGGGTTGATGCGACCCTCCCGTGACGCCTTGCCAGATCTGGTGCGCCAGCTTCACCAGGAGGGCACCCCCTGGCAGCCTGCCGGCCTCGCGAGCCGACTCGATTGGGGCCCTTCCCCCCGGCAACCGTGCCCGAGCTTGAGCGTCGCCGAGCTGGGGCGGATCCTGGAGCACAACCCCGGAGATTTCACCATCACCGTGGAGGCGGGCACCCCTCTGGTGGAGGTTCAGCGGGCTTTGGCGGTCCACAGGCAGTGGTTGGCGGTGGATCTCCCCTGGGGCAGCCACCCGGAGGCGGATCCATCCGACCCCCGGGGGAGCGGCAGCGTGGGCGGCCTGGTGGCTCGGGGACTGGCGGGGGGCTACCGCCAGCGCTACCTGGGCCTTCGCGACCAACTCATCGGCGTGGCCCTGATCCGCCCAGACGGCACGGAGGCCCGGGCGGGAGGGCGCGTGGTGAAAAATGTGGCCGGCTACGACCTGATGCGGTTGATGGCGGGGAGCTGGGGATCGCTGGCGCTGATCACGGAGCTCTCGCTGCGCACCATGCCCACTCCCCCCCATCGGGCCGGCCTGCTGGTGCAGGGCCCCCTAGCCCCCCTGGCCGAACTGAGCCGGACGCTCCTTCGCTCCACCCTCACGCCGGAGCGCGTCGACTGGTGGAGCGTGCCCCTGGCGAGCGCCGCCGGGCTGGCGGCCGCTCCCGCCCTTCTCATCGCCCTGGCCAGCGTGGATGGACCCTGCCTCCAGGAGCAGATCCTCGCGGTGGAGGGCTTGAGCGCCCTCCCCAGCCAACGGCTTGTGGCGGCGGAGGTGGAGGCCTTGCTGCGGGAAGCCCGCGGCGGCCCCCTCACCGCGCCGACGCCGAGCTGGCTCCTGCGGATCGGCGTCAATCCCGATGGGGCGGCCCATCTCCTGGAGACCGTCGGACAGGAGGGGCTGAAGCTTGAGCTGAGCGCCGGTGGCGGGCTCGGCATGGCCTGGACCGATCAACCGATCGCCGCGGCCAAGGTGGAGGGGCTCCGCGGCCGTTGCCAGGAGCTGGGGGGGCACCTCACCGTGCTGCGCCAGCCTCCGGGCACCGGCCTGGCCGCCTGGCGCGACGCCCCCGCCAAGGCCTTGATCGAGGCGGTGAAGCGGCAATTCGATCCCAAGGGACAGTTGGCTCCGGGCCGGCTGCCCGGAGTGGCGGCCCCCATTCAGCCCGCGGCCACGCGGTAACGGCAACGCAGGTGGAGATGGTCGCCGGGCGCCAAGCGCTGGAGGCCATCGCCACTGAGGAGGGCGCCCCGGGGACCGGTCCAAGGTTCCAGGCACACCATGGGGCGGGGTGGGTCGGTCCAAACCACCACCCGATCGAGCGGTGGGGTGAGCTCCAGGGTGAGGGAAGTGCCGGCGGCGGGATCCCGGAGCGCCACGGAGGGCGCGGTGGGACGGCTGAGCAGGTCGACTCCCGCCCCGAGGCGCTCCAACTGGGCGGCCGTGGGCCCATCGCTCTGGGTGAGGTGATCGAAACAGCGTTCCCCCAGGCCCACCAGCTCCACGGCCGCCGGGTCGCTCACCAGGAAGTAGGGGTGGAATCCGAGACTGAAGGGCATGGCGCCCCCCCCCGGTGGACTGGTGTGGCTGACCTGGGCCTCCAACGTGAGGGTGCCGGGAGCCAACCGCGTCTCCAGCCGCAAGGTGAAGGAAAAGGGGAAGGCGGCGCGGGTGGTGGCGTCGTCGATGAGGGTGAGGGCCACCCCCTGGCCATCGGCGAGGGGCTCCAGGGTCCAGGGGAGGTCGCGGGCGAAGCCGTGCTGGCGGAGGGTGAACTCGCCCTGAGGCAAGGGCAGCCGATCCCCCGGCAGATTGCCGCAGATGGGGAAGAGCACCGGGATGCCGCCCCGGACCGAGAGGCTTGGATCGGCGAAGCGGGCCTCATCCAGATACAGCCATTCCCGTCCGCCGGCGCGCCAACCGGTCACCAGCCCGCCCCGTTCAGGCACCAATCGGAGGCTGTCGCCGCAAGTGGGATGGGTGAACAGCCAGTGGGGATAAGGGGCCTCCGCCCGGGTGAGGGTCATGGCAAGGAGAGGGTCGCGGGAGTGAGGGTATGGAGCCACTCCAGCAGGGCGGTGTTCACCTGTTGGGGCACCTCATCGTGGGGGCAATGGCCCGCCTCAAGCAGCACTTCGGTGGTGTGGGGAGGGGCGTGGCGGGCAAAACTCGCCCGCCGCCCCTCAGCGTTCATCCAGGGATCCCGCAAACCCCACAGGAGCAGGAGGGGGGCTCCAAGCTGGGTGAAGAGGGAGTCGAGGGGCTCGCCGCGGGGGATGTCGAACACGGTGCGAAACACCCCGAAGGCTCCGGGGTCACGGGAGGGGCGCAGGATCGACTCCACCAGGGCGTCATCGACGTTGGTTTGGTCGACGTACACCCGCCGCAGGGTGCGCCGCACGGTGGCCGGGCGCCGCAGATTTTCAAACAACAGCCTCTGCACCAGCGGGCTGGTGACAACGGCCCGCCCTAGGGCGCGCCGGGCCAGGGCGCCCCAGCCACTGGGCTCCACCTGCTCCTGGCTGAAGGGCCCCGCCGCGTTGAGGAGCACCACTCCAGCGGCCAGGGGAGGGTCGCCGGAGTCGGAGGCGCTGGAGCTGAGGGCGGCCCCGGCGGCCAGGGCGGCGTAGCCCCCCAGGGAATTGCCCACGAGCACGGTGGGCCGACCAATGCGTTCGCGCGTGTAGGCCACCAGCTGATCGCGCCAGAGGGCACCGCCGTAGGGCAATCCCTGGGGTTTGGCGCTGCGGCCGAAGCCGAGCAGGTCGATGGCGTGCACCTCATGCCGTTCAGCCAACACCGGCACGTTGTGACGCCAGTGGTCGGTGGAGGCGCCAAAGCCGTGCACCAGCAGCAGCGCGGGACCCTCGGGCCTGGGGGGGACCTGCCTGAGGGCGTGCACGGGATGCCCCTCAAACCTCCAGGAGGTGTCACCGGAGGACATCAAGGAACCCATCCACGCCACAAAACCGTCGCATGATGCTAGGGAAGCCGCAAGGGACGCGAGAGAAGCGGGCGGGGAACCGACCGACGGCCAGGTGGGGATCCCAGCGCATGGGAGGGAAGTTCGAGCAGGATCCGGTGGGTGCGGCTACGGTCGGTCTGTCCCACTCCGGAGCCATCGTCAGAAGACGCCAGATATGACGATTCAACAGCCCCGCAACCTGCGTCTTCCCACTCCCGGCTGCTACGCCGACCCCGACCGCAGTGGTCTGCTGGCCGAGGACGTGTTCGATGGGATGACCGAGCATCTCTTCTACACGCTCGGAAAGTTGGCGCCCAGCGCCAGCCGGCACGATCTCTACATGGCCCTGAGCTACGCGGTGCGCGATCGGCTGATGACCCGCTATCTGGCGGGTAACGAGGCCCTTCACGCCACACCCACGCGCGTGGTGGCCTACCTGTCCGCGGAATTTTTGATCGGCCCCCAGCTGAGCAACAACCTGCTCATGCTGGGCATTCAGCAAGAGGCCGCCCAAGCCCTGCGGCGGTTTGGCATCAACAACATCGACGAGATTCTGGAGGTGGAGGAGGAGCCCGGGCTGGGCAACGGCGGGCTGGGACGGCTGGCGGCTTGCTTTCTGGAATCCCTGGCCACGCTGGAGATTCCGGCCACGGGCTACGGCATCCGCTACGAATTCGGCATTTTTGACCAACTGATCCGCGACGGCTGGCAGGTGGAGATCACCGATAAGTGGCTCAAGGCGGGTTGGCCCTGGGAAATTCCCCAACCCGACCAAGCCTGTTTTGTGGGTTTCGGCGGCCGCACTCAGGCCTATCACGACGACCATGGCACCTACCGGGTGCGGTGGATTCCGGCGGAGCACGCCATCGGCGTTCCCCATGACGTGCCCGTTCTTGGCTATCGGGTGAACACCTGCGACCGGCTGAGGCTGTGGCGAGCGGACGCCACGGAGTCGTTTGACTTCTATGCCTTCAACATTGGCGACTATTACGGCGCTGTTGAGGAGAAAGTGGCCAGCGAAACCCTCTCCAAGGTTCTTTATCCCAATGACGGCACGGATGAGGGGCGCAGACTGAGGCTGAAACAGCAGCACTTTTTTGTGAGCTGTTCCCTGCAGGACATGATTCGCAACCTGGACATGCGGGGGCTACCCATCCAGGAGTTCCCCGAACATTGGGCGATCCAGCTGAACGACACCCATCCAGCGATCGCCGTCGCCGAGCTGATGCGTTTGCTCTTGGATGATAAGCATCTCGATTGGGAAACGTCATGGGACATCACCAGCAGAAGCATTTCCTATACCAATCACACCTTGCTCCCCGAGGCTTTGGAGAAGTGGGGGTTGGATCTGTTCGGGCAGTTGTTACCCCGGCACCTGGAACTGATTTATGAGATCAATCGCCGCTTCCTGCAGCAGGTGCGTCTGAAGTATCCCGGCAACGAGCAAATCCTGCGTCGCGTCTCAATCATTGATGAGGAGGGAAGCAAAGCGGTGCGCATGGCGCACTTGGCCACGGTGGCCTCCCACCATGTGAATGGAGTGGCGGCTTTGCACAGCGCGCTGGTGAAGAGCGATCTGTTTCCAGAATTTGCGGCGATCTGGCCTGAGAAATTCACCAATGTCACCAATGGGGTGACTCCCCGGAGATGGGTGGCCCTGGCCAACCCCCAGCTGGCGTCCTTGCTCACCGAAGCGGTGGGGGAAGGCTGGGTGACGGATTTGTCACAGTTGCGGGCGCTGGAACCCCTCGCGGAAGACGGCTCGTTTCTGGAGCGTTGGCGGGCCACCAAGCTGGCGGTCAAACGGGAACTCACCCATTACATCCACAGCCACACCGGGGTGTTGGTGGATCCGGCGTCGCTCTTTGACGTGCAGGTGAAGCGCATCCATGAGTACAAACGCCAACACCTCAACGCCCTGCAAGTGGTGGCCCAATACCTGCGCATCAAAAACGGGCACACCGAAGGACTGGTGCCGCGCACCGTGATTTTCGGGGGGAAAGCGGCTCCTGGCTACGCGATGGCGAAACTGATCATCCGTTTCATCAACGGCATCGCGGAAACCGTGAATGCTGATCCCGACATGGAAGGCCTCCTGAGGGTGGTGTTCCTGCCCGATTACAACGTGAAATTGGGGGAACGGGTGTATCCGGCCGCCGACCTTTCGGAGCAGATCTCCACCGCGGGCAAGGAGGCCTCCGGCACGGGCAACATGAAATTCGCCATGAATGGAGCACTCACGATCGGCACACTGGATGGAGCGAATGTGGAGATTCGCGAGCAGGTGGGAGCGGAAAACTTCTTCCTTTTTGGCCATACCACGGCCGAAATCGCCGCCCTGGCCAAGGACGGCTACTGCCCTTGGGAGCTGATTCCAGACCAGCCCGAGCTTTCTGAGGCGCTGCGCCTGATTGAGCAGGGCCATTTCAGCAATGGCGACCAGGAGTTGTTCCGTCCCCTGCTGCAAAACCTAACGGGCCACGATCCCTTCTTCGTGCTGGCCGACTTCGCCGCGTATTTGCGCGCCCAGGAAGACGTGAGCCACACCTGGGCCGACCCGATCCGCTGGAACCGCATGGCGCTGTTGAACACCGCGCGCACGGGATTTTTCTCCTCCGACCGGTCCATCCGGCAGTACGCGAAAGAGATCTGGCGGGCGGAGGCCTTCCCGGTCACGATCACGTGTGAGCTGGAGTGAACTCCAGCTCCACGCCCCCGCCGACTGTGGGAAAGGCCCGCTCGGCGATCAGTTGCGGTCGCGATCCGGGAGGTCGGGTGTCTGATGCAGAAGGCGGTTGAGCCTGAGGCGATCGGCGTTGAGGGGATCGGGGGCCAATTCACCAGCCACTTCCCGGAATTTTTGCTCCACGTCCTCCGGAACCCGCACATCAAAGACCCGCTCCATCAGGGCCTCAATGGAGAACAGATGGGCATTGATGTTTTCGAGATCCGCCATGGCCTGTTGCAGGGCGTCCGGCTCAGCGGCCACGGATCCTCCTGAAGACGGCGAGGTTACCCCCGAGGGGGCCTCTCCCGGAGGATTGGCCGAAGGAGATTCGCCATCCCCCACCTGTTTTTGCAGCTCTTCCAGCACCCGACCGGCCAGGGTGCGGAAGGATTGCAACGCCGCCCAGTTGAGCTCCTGCTGCTGGCGCAGGCTGGGATTTTCGCGAATCAGCCGATCATGTTCGCGATAAAACCGCTGGCAGTCAGGGCATTGGCAGGGCTCTTCAGGCACCGCTTCCCTTGAATTGAGCATCCATCCATCATGGCATCTTGCGGCGGCACTGTCAGGCGGGCTGCCGCCCATCCTCCAGCTCCTCGGCGGGGGGCACCTCGATTGAACTCAACACCTGGATCACATCCCGAAGCCGCATGGCATCGGCAAACCAGCCCATCGCCTGCTCCACATCACCGCGACGCTCGGCGTCGGCCGCCTGTTGCTCATGGGCGTCGGCCAGCAAGCCAAGCCAACAGAGGGCTCGGGCCTGCACCAGGGCCAAATCCAGATCCTCAGGCTGGGTGCGGGCGATGTGCTCAGTTTCCTGCTGCACAAGCAAGCGCAGACGCAGGTTGTGCAGTGGACCCATGGACATGCCGTGGCTGGCCCCAGGGTAAGGGGAGCGCACAAGCCCGGGGGACAACGGCGAAAGATCAGCGGAGGTGGCCCGCAGTTACCACGCTTAACAGTTTTTTCAACCGAGCGTGGGCCACTCACGGAATCGTGGCTACGTTGAAAACGAGCCTCGACTGAGACTCCCACCACAACCCGTTCCAACCGTCCTTCGCGCCCGCTTTTTATGCGTTCCGCTCGAACCCAACCGGCCGCCGTTCTCGCCGCCGGGGGCCTGGCGATCATCGCCACCTTGGCGGGCCCATCCGCCCAGGCCGCGCCGTGCGTCAGCACCACGGTGGATTGGATTTTCAATAACGCTCCCTACATCTGCGAACTTGGCGGCACGGTGGAGTACACGTTCGGCACGGACCTGGCCGACAACCTCTCCGGCGGCACGCTCTCTTTCATGGATGGCCCCACGGCGCAAACGATCAAAATCACAGGGCTTTCCCTCACAAATCCCATCGTCGGCTACACCTTTGGCGTCAACGTGTTATCACCGTCTTTCGAGATCGCCGATGCCACGCAGACCTACACCACATCCACACCTTTCGACGCCGTTTTGATCAACTCTGTCGTCACGCCCGGGGGGTTCCCGATCAGTTCCCAAAACCTCACCACCAGCTTTCGCGCCAATGGCGGCAACCTCACGTCCATGACCATGACCATTGAAAAGACCCCAACCCCTCTGCCAATTCTGGGAGCGGGGGCGGCCCTGGGCTTCTCCCGGAAACTGCGTCGCCGCATCCGACAAACACGCTGAGACTCCCGGATCGCCCCTTTCCCGCTCCCCGGTCAGGGGAGGGGAGGGGGCGGGCGACCAGCATGGGACCACTGGTCACAAGCGGGGCTGGCGGGACTCGAACCCACGACCTACGGTTTAGGAAACCGTCGCTCTATCCGGCTGAGCTACAGCCCCAATCTGCAAATTCTAGTCTTGAGGAAAGACCGAGATCCTCCAAGCCCAGTGGCCGTGGACAGTCAAACAAGGTTGCGCTTCTAGATGGGATCCTCGTTTTTCGATGGTAGGTTCACCCGATTTTCGCCGGGCATGATGGCCTTCAAGATCTCAGCGCCGTTCCCTCTTGAGTTCGCCGTCGCTGGTGTGGTTCTCGGGGCTGGCTTTCTCCTGAGTCCTCCCGCGGCGCGGGCGGGGGCCTGTATGTTCGATCCTCTCAACCAGAGCTACACCTTTCAGCGCTCGGACATCATGAGCGGCTTCAGCTGCCAGGCTGGAGACAAGGTTTACGAGAATTTCTCGTTTGCCGACGCGTCTCTAGACGCCGCCACGTTTGCCATCAAGCTCACCCCGTTGCCGGTGGGCGTCCGCCACACGCTCTCCGTCAGCCAGGGCAGTGGCTTCACCCAAGCCAACAGTTACGCCTTCAACTACGACGTGACGGCCAACCAGCCCACGATCCAGTTTTTATCCACCACCGCCACCCCGTCCAGCGTGGCCACCGGCGACGTGGAAGCCTCCCTGACCTACGGGGACCCCACTTTTTGCGAATTTGTCACTTACACCCTGCCAGCTCGTCCCGACTGTTTGTTTGGTATTCCGGTGACCCGCACGGATGCTTTTTTTCTCCCTCCCATCCAAGCTCTCAGCCTGCGGGCCTTGTTGAAGGTGAACGCGGGCTCCAGTCCGGTGGCGGTTTGGGAGCACACCATTGAGCAGGTGCCCGGCCCCCTGCCCCTCCTGGGCGCCGGCGCGGCCTGGGGAGCGAGCCGGCGTTTGCGGCGGCGGCTGCGTTCGATCCCGGGGCAGGGAGCCCAACACAAGGTTTAGGCTCAACAGCGAAAGCAGGTGAGGTGATCGCGACTGGCCGCCACTGCCCTGGGCTTGCCCGAGCGCTGGGGGGATCCAGTTGAGGAAAGTCCGGGCTCCCCAATGGCCAGGCCTGCTGGGTAACGCCCAGTGCGGGAAACCGTGAGGAGAGTGCCACAGAAACACACCGCCGATGGCAGGGGGCAACGCCCTCCGCACAGGTAAGGGTGCAAAGGTGCGGTAAGAGCGCACCAGCGGCATCGAGAGGTGCCGGCTTGGTAAACCCCGGCCGGGAGCAAGGCCAGGGCTTCGGCCCTCGGAGCAAGGGTTGGCCAAGTTGCCCGCTCCGCCCACGCGCGCCGCTGGAGGTCGTCGGCAACGGCGGCTCGAGAGAGATGATCCACCACCACCGCCCCATCAGCCCTGAGCTGGGAGAGGGCGGTGGCCAACAGAACCCGGCTTACGGCCTGCTTTCCTCCTTTTTAACCTCACTGACCTCGCTAGACAGCGAAGGCTTCCGCGGCTTTATCGACCTAAGGAACATCTGAAAAACCCGCTAAAATCAGACCAGATCTAAGAATGAGACTGGAACGGATGGCTGCCCCCCTCCAGCTGGGCTTCACGGACTACGAGCAGATCTACGCCAAGAAGAAGACGCGTCGCCAGCGCTTCT
>JBKCPG010000308.1:0-6065 GCA_046309395.1 Cyanobacteriota bacterium
CGACCTGCTGGTTGCAATGGTGTCTGCCGTGGCGCGTGCGATGACGTACATTGTGACGCCTGGCGCGTTGTTGAGAAGCCCTGTGGTAGCGGCAGTTGTCAGCCTCATACCGCTGCCGTTGCCCGTGGCGACCGGCTTGCCGTTCAGTGCGTTCGTCGTGTACGTGGGGCGGTTGGCACTGGTGCTCTGAGTCACAATGTAGCGGCCAGTGGCGTCGGCGAACGAACTCACCGCACCAGAGACGACCGTGACGGTTTCGGGACGCGCCATGTCAAGTACGGCCTGGGGCTGCGCATCAAGCAGATCCCATAGGCGCCGCTCGATGTTGGCCTGGTCCGTGAGCGTCGTGCCCCGTGGCATCAGGCGATGTCCTCGCCGTATGGAATAACGGTTACTGTGTTGCCGCTGGCGTTGAGGGCAGCGCCAGAGTTGTTGACCAGCACAAAACCATCCGCGAAAGGATATAGCCTGGCCATCTCGACGATGACCTTTTTGGTGCTGGTGGTTGTCGTGAGCGCCATGGTGTAGCTCTCAAGGGAAAGGGTGACATCTTCGGCCCCAGAGTCATGCCCCACGTAACGCAGTGTGATGCTGCCGCCAGTCGTTGGGGAGATGCTCCCCAACGAAATCACAACCCGCGCATAGAGATTGCGGGCCGTGCTGTTGTCAAACGTCATCACCGCCGATGTGGCGTTGTTGGCGAGGCTGTTCAGTGCGGTCCCGGCGATTGATGTGCCGGCAGCTGGTGTTGACCACTTGGCGATAGCCATAATCAGTTACCTGCCCGGATTTGTGCAATCGTGTCAGGTGTTACCGGGATGCCAGTGTGCTGTTCCCAAGACTGCGGCCGAGCCGACTGAGCCATAATCAGCGGCACTACGGCTGGATTTATCAGCCCAGCGGCTTCCAGCGCATTCACAACCTGATTGAACAGACTCGCCACGGCTGGATCCGCGAAGTCAATATCAGAGTCACTGGCCTCACTCAGTACGCCAAGTGCAGTCATTGCTAAGGCTCTCAGGTCCTGGTTCGGGTTGCTGGGCTCAGCGGCTATGAGTAATCGCGCCCAGTCTAAGGTCGGTTGTGCAAGCAGAGTGTTCCGAATGAATCGCGCCGGCACTGGCGTGAGACGCGGGGGGAGGGTGGCGTCGTCGGTCGTCAAAATCTCAAGGATTTTCCAGTCGGGAACGCTGGCAAGATCGCCCCCAAACTCCGGAGTAAGAGCAAGGTTTTGGGCCAGTTCCGTAATCTTGTCAATCAGTTGGGTGGGGTAAGTCATGGGAAGAAATTAAGGGAATAGGGTCGTCGGGCTAGGCCTCAGGTCGTATCGACCCACATATCCCCAACAGCAGGAGTACTGGGCGCAGTGGCGCCCACGTTGATTTCGCGTAAGGCACCAGATTTCAAACCAAGGTTTGCTCGCGCCGTGACCATGCTATCGAGGTTGGCGAGGTTGTCTGTTGCGTTGAGCAGCAGACGCTCAGTCGCTGTCGAGTCCCGATACCGCAGACTGTTGTCGATCCGGTAGATGTGGCCAGCGGCTGGTGTTGATGGGGCAGCGCCGGGCAGCAGCAGCGTTGTGGTTGCTGCAAGTGCGGAGAAGGTGCCGGCCGCTGGAGTCGTCCCACCGATAGCACCAGGTGAGGCCCACGGGATTGCCGCCAAAACGCGGGCAGTCGTGAAATAAAGGTTGCCGCCCGATTCGCCAATATCCCCGGTGCCGAGCACCACCGAACCGGTTTGGCCATTCACCGACCCGACCGGAGAAATACCGGTTGGCATCTCATACCAGTCAGACAGGCTGGCGCCGTTGTTCGCGACGATCACCCATGTGGTGGATCGATCGGTCCGAACCGCCCAGTCACCAGGCTCGCCTCTCAGCAGCAGCAGATTGGCCTGGGTGTTGACTGCTCCCAGGAATGTAACCAGCGCGACAGAGGGAATCTGACTGGTAGGGACGACGCCGCCTACCAGATCAGCCTTGCCCGCCAGGCTGGCGCTGAGCCCCGTCACCCCCGCAATGGGCAATCCTGTGGCGTTCGTCAGCGCGAGACTGGATGGCGTGCCGAGTGACGGAGTAACCAGTGTTGGCGAGTTGGCGAAAACCAGAGCACCCGTGCCGGTCTCGTCACTGATGACACCGCGAAGTTGATCTGACGACGTGGCCGCGAATTGGGACAGGGGACTGGCCACCAGCGCATCACCACCACCACCGAGCGCAATCCACGATCCGGAGTCGCCCAGGACTTTCCCGGTGGCGGTACCTGGCGCCGGAACCAGACCCTTGAGTGTCGTAGTGAAATTGTTTAGTGCTGCGGTGCCGGCGGCAGCATCTGCCAGTGCAACCCACGACCGACCGAACGTGCTGGTAGCGCCGTTCCACCACGCAACAATCGCCTGTCGAACTCGCTCGGGGGTGAACGCCCTGCGAGCAGTTAAGGTGCCAGCTTCTGCGTCCGACTGGCTTACCGTAGTGGCAATCCACTCGCGGGCGTCGCTAAGTGCTGAATTTCCTGGTTGAATTGCTGTATCGGCTTTAGCGCCCTGCGCAGCAGTCGCAAACTGCCCCGCACCAGCAGCAATCGCTCGCGCTGTGGTGAAGTAGAGATTGACAGATCCCTCCGCAACTGCATCAGTCGAGCCGGGGGAAGACTCAAACGTGATATAAGCAGAGCCACTCCAGCGATGCTGCCTGTTATCGTTGAGAGTGACATAAATCTTTCCGTTTTCTCCGGTTGCTGGAAGCGCGGCGAAGTTCGCCACTTCAATAATGTCATCAACGTAAGACGGTAAATATATTGCGGGGATCTTTCCCGTCGCCAGCAGAACATTATCCCACCACGCTTGAACACTTTGACGCACTCGCAGTGCTGACCATTTCCGCGCAGTAGTACCTGTTCCCGCTTCGGCCTCCGGCTGATCCACGAGAGTCGCGGTCCATTCTCGCGCATCGGTAAGGGCTGCGTTTCCTGGTTGAATAGCTGTATCGGCCTTTGCGCCTTGTGCGGCGGTCGCAAAGAGCCCAGTGACGGCGGCAATCGCCCGTGCAGTGGTAAAGTAAAGATTGACGACCCCCTCTGCAACCGCATCGGTAGAACCCGGCGAAGATTCAAAGGTGATATAGGCCGAACCACTCCAGCGGTGCTGCTTATTATCGTTGAGGGTGACGTAAATTTTTGACACCTCGCCGACCGGCGGAAGCGCGGCAAAGTTTGTAACTTCAATTACATCATCAACATAGGATGGCAGGTAAGCGGCTGGAATCTTTCCCGCCACCAGCAAGATGCTGTCCCACCACGCTTGAACGTTTTGCCTTACACGCTGCGCGGTCCATTTGCGGGGAGTTGTGCCTGTGCCAGCTTCGGCTTCAGGCTGGTCGATAACCGTTGCGGTCCATTCCCTTGCATCCGAAAGCGCCGGGTTTCCGGGCTGAATTGCCGTGTCGGCCTTGGCCCCCTGCGCTGCCGTCGCGTATGCCGCATTCCCTTCGGCTGGCGTCAGGTAGCCGGGGTGAGGATCAGGGGCGCTTGTGTGTGCGCCAGTCGCTGCCGCTACCTCGCTATCCCTAGCAATCCCAGCCGGTATGTCCCCATCGGTTAGCGCCGTGGAGGATTGCCTGTAGCGGCTGTCTCCCTCGGTCTGAGTTAAATAATCGGGGTGCGGATCTGCCTCCTGCTCGTGCGCTTCGATCGCGCTCGCTATCGCATCGCCGGCAAGGGCGGCAACGTCCTGGGCCGAAGCGTCCACCGTGGTGCCACCTTGATCCATCGCCAGCCGCTCAGTGCCCGATAGGGGGGTCTGCGCGTTGGGCAGGGCGGTGATGGTGGTCGTCTCCAGGGCCATCAAGTCACCTGCGAGGGGCCGGCATGGCTCAGCCCATCATAGGGCCACGCAGGACGCCGGCTAGGGCTCCAGATCACTGCGCTCCGGTGTCAGCGCCCCGTCCCCCTCCCAGGACGCCACAGCGATGATGGGTTGCTCGGGATCCTCGCAGTTCAGGCTTATATCTCCGATTACAACTGTGCCGGTTAATTGCACAATGCCGTCAATGGTCGTGCTAAAAATGTCGTGATCAGGAGGAAGTTGGTAACGCTGCAGGATCAGCTCCAGGTCCGCCTTTAATTCGTCGTCAGTTTTTGTGAGCGCAAAGTCAAGGATCTGCCAGGAGCTTTGTGCTACGGTAGTATCATCGGAGAATTGCAGCCTAAAGGAAAACGACCCACTCCAATCCCCGAGCCCTGCAGTGCGCCTCCTGAACTCGTCGGCCTGAGTCGTGGTGGGCAGCATTTCGCGCCCAAGCTTAGCGTTCCACGAAAAAATATTGGCGACGCATATGAGGCCATCGCCAAGATCTAGCTTGGCGCTACCGTCTGCCCCTACGAGGACTCCCATTGCGCGGCCGTGTTTGCTTGCGGATTCTAGCGTGTAGGCGCCCAGCCGTCTACTCTAGCGGGTTGATCGGACCATAATTCGACGCAAAGGTAAGCTCGTAAACGAGGTCTATCGTTATGTTGAAGCGTCCGTTCTTGACCGATTCCTTTTGCGGCTCGCGTGCGATTGTCCACGTTGTTCCCGTGAGTCGCTTTCTGAAGTCAGCGTCATCAACGCCGAATGCAACCTCCGGTGGGAGCGGCGACAGCGCCCACTGTCCGCCTCCTGTAGCTCGCCATGGCAGCAGCAATGCCAGGGCCTCGGCCGACGTGCGGTTTTCGTAGATCAACTTCCACTGAGCCTCGCTTGGGATCGAGCCAAGTATCTCCGGGAAGGCAGTCGATCTCCATTTTCCGGCGATGACCGGATAGCCGGGCAGGCGAAGCTCCCAGTCAGTCGGCGTGTAAGCCGGAAGTGTTACCGGCGAGTAAAGAGGGCTCACAAGTCTTGCTCCTGCCTCAAGTATCCACGCACCTTTGCCGGTATCTCGACAGTGCACCTACCAGCCTTCACTGGTCGCACTACTGGAGGCCCGGTGAAGTGCCACGTCGCGCCGGCAAACGGTGTTTCCATCAGGGCCGCAAGCTCGCTGCTCGTGCCGGCGAAAACCTCGGACGGCATGTCCACGATCCCGTAGATTCCATAATTCTGATCCCAGACAGTGCAAAGTGATTCCGCTTGTTGATACGTGATGTTCTGCCATGTGAGCTGCATCTTGTCGCCGTCAGGTATGCTGCTGAGCCCCCAGCGCTCAATCCTGCCATTGCGCATCTTCATCCTCTTCTGAGGCCACTGCCCCATCGAGTACGTCCTTGCGGTCGGGACGATTCCCGGTAGCGCTGTCAGGATGCTCATTCTCCGCCACCTCCGTCAACTGAGCCGCCACATACGGGGTTGGGCTCCAGTATCCAGTTTGCGTCAGTGGCATACGTTGTCCAGTTTTTGCCGAGCAAGCTGTATCCGTCTTCATCGGTTGGATGGTGGAATGCCTGGATAGAGATTACACCCTCTCCGTCAATGTCAATTTTCTTGGTTTCATAACTACGCATCCTGGTATTGGTGTTGGGGATGGCGAAAAAGATATTTGCGGGCTCGGCCAG
This sequence comes from Cyanobacteriota bacterium, assembly GCA_046309395.1. GTDB lineage: Bacteria > Cyanobacteriota > Cyanobacteriia > PCC-6307 > Cyanobiaceae > Cyanobium. The sequence goes on from JBKCPG010000308.1 coordinate 5,532, forward strand.
TCCGCCTAGGATGGTTAGCGTTTGCTCTTGCGGGTCGGCTTGCATGTCCCACGTAAGCGCATCATAGGATCCATCGGCAAGCGGCATCAGCCATGGTCGCGTGCTAACGATCGTTCCGCTGTCCTGAACAAATCCCTGGAAAGCTGTATTGTAATTGATTACGTCAATGTCAAGCCCAAAGAAGCCACCGGACTTCAGCCGCGAAGCGAGAACGTCGGGAGTCGTCCTGAACGTGACTCGGTGATCAATCAGCGTTACGAACCTGATGTAATAGCAAGCAGCGTCGATTGCCTGCCGGCAACTGGTGCACCACTTCGACAGATCAAGCGTCTTCACTGGTGCATTCGCGCTGGTGCTCGCTTCGCGCACAAGCGCTACACGTTCGCGAGCGAAAAGCGGGGACTCGGGGCCGGCCGTTTCTTCGCGCCACTTAACCAGGACAGCAAACGGCTGCCTGGTTGTGTAGTCAATGCTATCCAACCTAAAGGAGCCTTCTTCGATGTTGCCGTTGTTGAACTGGGCCTTGATGTCAAG
>JBKCPG010000309.1:0-3375 GCA_046309395.1 Cyanobacteriota bacterium
TTGCATGAATCTTTAGGCAAAGCAAGCATGACTTGGCGTATTTATTCGCGCACCGCTAATCTTTTCTCCTCCCGGCCGCCTCCATGGCGGCTTTTTCATAGCAGCAGGTCGGCGGCAAAATACCAATTTTTCGAGGTGCCCATTAGCTTAATGCCGCTTAATAATAAATCAGGCTTTTCATTGTCGACGCAACCGTGCCATTGCTCGGCATCTAGTTCAACCTGTTGTTTCCAGACAAGAAACTCTTTTGACTCCTCTATCCATCCTGTCAGCAATGGCCAAGCCTCGAGCAGGCTATCATGAGTTATTCCAATCTCATCTTCATTGCTACAAAGAATCCTTGCATTGATAAATCGCTGAAGAATATTACGACTCGACATGGGAGTATCTTCCCACCGTGCAAGCCTCTTGCTGACGTGGCCAGTACCATCAATTCGGCACATTTGCAAGAACGTCTCTCTTAGGCCTGAGAGCTGCAGTTCATTGTGGCTTCCGGGATTGAATACGTGGGCAGCACACAAACTTACAGCTCCCGAAAAACCACCGATGATCTCATAGTCGTTGATAGTGAGATCCCAGCGCTCGCCCCTCCGGCCCTGCACTGGGCCTCCTCGATTCTGCCGACTTTGCCAAAGCTTCTCCAGCACGAAGGCAAGCAGGGGAAGGGCATCGCTGCCGCCACTCTCAGCTACCAGTCGCTCCGCCAGCCCCGGCTGCAGAGTCAACCCGGAGCGGGCAGCGGGGCCGGAAATTAGCTCACCGAATTTCGACGGCGCGATCGCCCCCATCATGTGAGTGCTGGCCTTGGCCGTGAGGGTGGGCCAACGATTTTGGAGCGGAATGAGGAAATCGGAGCGAAGTGTGGCCAGCACCAGCACGCCGGGTGCAGGGTGCTGGAGCAATCCCTCAAGGAAGACCAGAAACCTCTCCCCCACGCCTGGTCCCTCTCCCGGCCGGCTGGGGTAACTGAGAAGCTCCTCGAACTGATCGATCACCAGCAACACTTTCGCCTTGGCCGCGCTGCAAAGGCTGCGAAACTGTCGGCTTAGGCTGGCTCCCTCCCCATCTTTACCCTCACGCTCTCTCGGCAAAAGCCCAGCCACATCCAAATGCGGCCGCAGTGCTCCTCGGAGCGATACGAACGGATCCAGCCCCGGCATGAATGGATCCAACACGAGCCATTGCTTATCAGGATATGCGCGCAGCCTGGGTACCACGCCCGCCCGCACCAGCGAGGATTTGCCAGAGCCCGAGGCCCCGAGCAGTAGTAGGAATCCATTGGGCCGTAGTGCAAGGCTGGCCAGCAGCTCACTCACTATCTGGATGTCGCCATCGCGGCCAAAAAACACAGGCGCCTGATGGGCCTCAAACTTCAGCAGACCGGGATAGGGGGGCAGGTTTTCGTCCCATGGCAAGAAGCACCGCCAGTTCAGTTTTGCCTCCAGGGTTCGCCGCAGGCGGGTTTTCACTTCCGCCAGCTGCTCGGGAGTCGGGGCGCTAGCGGGGATCACTCGGATCGCTTGCCAGTCTTGAAGCAGCAGGGGCAAAGGTTGCTGATTGAGGTCTTCCGGAGTTTCCGCAAGGTGAATCGGGATCACGATTTTGCCCTCCTTCACCGCGATCGCCACCTCTCCCACGCACCAGGGCGAACTTTCGTATTGCCGGGTGCAGAGGCAGATCAGGGCCTGGGCCAGTCCCAGCTGCTGATACAAGCTGGCGCGCCAATCGGTGCCGCCTTTGATGCCATGGCTGTGGTCCTTGTCGCGGAAGAAGCCATAGCCCCACTCGCAGCACCACTCCGCCAGCCGATCCGCCCAGGCCTCGCCTTCCGGATCGCGGCCGGTGTAGCTGATGAAAAGGGCGCTCATTGGCCGGGCGGGTCTCCACCCAAAGCAACCTATCCCTGGACTCTCCCTCGGCCATGGTGCTGCTGGGTGCCTCCAGCTTCCGCCGGCTGGAACAGCGCCAAATGCACCTCTCCTGGTAGGCAGGGGGCACACCAAAGAGGCTCACACCAAAGGGTCAGGTGGAGGGGCTGGGCCAACCCCGGCGGCTGTCCCCCAGCCCGGTGAGGAAGCAGGAGCTGCTGCCCGGGGGAGAGCCCACAGCCGCCCATTGCATCAGCCCGAGCACCCTCTCACCCGCTTCGCATAATCGCCGCCATAGGTCTCAATCATTCCCCACCAGCGCGTGTTTGCCTTCCCGCTCCCCCTCCGCCGCGCTTGCCGGCAGCCCTGGCGCTCCTGGTGTGGGCCGCGATGGCACCCCCACCAGGGCGGTCTGTGGTCCCCTCACCCGTCGCCAAGTACACCTATTGCAGTTCCACCGGGCTGATCAGTCCATGGGCGACGCACCAGCCGATGGCCTGGGCGCGATCGCGCACGCCGATGCGTTGGTAGGTGTGGCTGAGGTAGCGGCGCACGGTGCCGTGGGCCAGCCCGTGGCGGGCCGCGATCTCGGGGCTGTTGTAGCCGCGACACACCTCCCGCAGCAGCTGGCGCTCGCGCCGATCCAGCTCTTGGGGTCCGATCGGCCCTTGGCGGGGGGCGCCGACGTGATGCAGGCGCTGGTGGAAGAGGGGATCGAGGTAGTGGCCACCGCAGGCGATTACCGCCATGGCGGTGTAGATGCGTCCCTTGCCTTCTGAGCCAATCGTGCAGAGCGCCTGCGCGCCCGCCGCCAGATGGGCCTGCAGGCGTTGGCGCTCGCTCCAGTCGGCCAGCACGCACAACAGCCGTCGCCGCTCCCTGGGGACGGTGCGATCCAGCAGGGCCAAGGCGTCCTCCACCTCCCCATCGCTCAGGTCATCGCAGAGCAGGACGAAGACTCGCTCCGGTGCGGCGGCAAGGGAACCGGGCGGGTCGGCGCCGATCGGCAGGATCCGTTGGGGGAGGGGGCGGAGCGCGTCGGGATCCAGGCCCTCCGCTGGACGGCCTGGGGGATGGAGCACCCTTTCCTCGGCCTGTGTGAGTAGAGCCTGCAGGTCCGCCAGTGAGGCGGCGCGCCGCATGGGTCCTGGGTAGCTCCAAATCATCGCCGCGGCGAACAGGTCATTGCCGCTGACGATCACCATGTGCCAGGACTCCAGCGCCGCCGCCAGGTTCTCCAGCCACAGGCAAGCATGCTCTCTTGTTGTATCCAACATGACAATCTGGCCTTCTCCCGCTATGACAGACGACGGCTGATTCTTGCGAAATCACTGGTGCGGTGGGCGCGATTTTTGGGCTTGCTGATAGAGCGTGTGGGTCGTGTCAGGACTGTGGGCGACAGGGGCACTTGACGGGGGTGGAAGGTGGGGGGCGAGTGAAGGCGCAGGGCATCTGGTTGCCCCCTTTTGGTTCCCCCCGCTGGTGTTGTTGGAGGGAGGCTGTGCAT
>JBKCPG010000310.1:0-9388 GCA_046309395.1 Cyanobacteriota bacterium
TGCGCTCCTCGGCCTCGCCAGCCTTCACATCCAAGGCCTGCTCGATCACCCGGTCGGTGAGGGCGTCGAAGTAGGCGGCCAAGGTGCTTTGCAGTTCCTGAAATTCAGGCCAAAGGGTGTCGTTGACGAAGGCCCGGTTCAGGCGCGCCATCACGGTGGTGCGGCGCTGGCCGCGATAGCGGTAGGGGTGGATGCCGTAGCGGCGCAGCAGAGCCACGAACAGGTGGCGCGACCACTGATCCGCGAGGGAGAAGCGGTACTCGACCGGTGGCTCCTCGGCATCCAGCCGCTTCAGCCGCGCCTGGATGCGCTCGCGGGCCCGTTCCGCCGCCTGCCGTTCTCCCTCGCTGCCCGGCCGGGCGTGGAGCGCCTCGATGCGGCGCAGCTTCTCCACCAGCTGCTGCTCGGGGCTGGGGGGGGTGGCGCCGCCAAAGCCCTCCCCGGGACGGCCGGAGCCGCCGCCCGAAGCTTTCGGACCCGGGTTGGCTTTGCGGTGGCGGGCGATGGGGACCTCGGGCGGATCGGAGGCAGGTTAGGAAGCCGGTGGGCTGGGCACGCTCACCCGATAGGGCGATCTGGCTCCATCCATGGCTTGCCGCTGGAGCTGGCCCCAACCCGACGGCCTCCCGTTCCGCCGCGGCACCGGTCCGTGCACCCCCAAACCTCCGATAATCGCCGCAAAATAGCTAGAAAACGAGCGGCCACATGTCAGAACCGGCTCCCGTGCGCCTATTCATCTCCTATTCCCACAAGGATGAGGCGTTGCGCGAGAAGTTGGGCGACCACCTGGCGGCCCTGCGCCGGGAAGGCGTGATTGACCTCTGGCACGATCGCCAGATCTCCGCGGGCCAGGAGTGGGCCGGGGCGATTGACGCCAACCTGGAAGCGGCGGACATCATTCTCTGCCTGGTGAGCGCGGCTTTTCTGGCCTCGCCCTACTGCAATGACAAGGAATTGCGCCGAGCCCTGGAGCGCCATCACGCCGGCGAGGCCCTCGTGATTCCTGTGATCCTCAGGCCGTCTGATTGGACCCGCACCGTCCTGGGCACGCTTCAGGCCCTCCCCGCCAACGCCAAACCCGTCACGAACTGGAGCAACCGTGATGAGGCCTTTCTCTCCATCGCCCGCGGTATCCGGGAGGTGGCCCTAAGGCTGGCGCGTCAGCCAGGGAGGCCGACCTCAGGGGCCAGCGACGCCTTGCCCGGGGCCGCCACAACCAGCGCCGTCTCCACCGCTCCAGGACCATCGGTAAACGCCCAAAGCACTTGTGGACTTCCCACCCCAAACCTGGAGCTGCCGGAAGGGCCGGTGCGGCACGACTCCATCTATTACATCCACCCCGCTGATGAGCCCCGCTTGTGCGCTGAACTCGATAAACCGGGCGCCCTGATCCGCATCAAGAGTCCAAAGGGCTTTGGCAAGTCAAGCCTCAGCGCTCGCCTCCTGGCCTACGCCAGCGGCAGAGGCTATCGAACGGTCAGCCTCAATCTGGAGAGAGCGGATCAGAAGTTCTTCGCTGATCCGGAGTTGTTCATGCGGTGGTTCTGCGCGGCGATGGTGAAAGGGCTGGAGCTGCCGCTGCGGCCTGAGCAGTATTGGAATAATAATCAAGGCGCTAACGACAATGGCAATGACTTTTTCGAAAAATATCTCTTGAAACCTGATGAGACGCCGTTGGTGGTAGCGATTGATAATTTTGATCGTATATTTGCCTATCCGGATATTGAGACGGATTTCTGTGGTTTGTTGCGCAGCTGGTATGAAGGGGCTCGCAATAATCGGCTCTGGGAGCGCTTTCGCTTGGTGCTCTCCCATTCCCAAGAGCCTTACCTGCAAAGGGACATTTACCAATCCCCCTTCAATGTGGGTCTCCCTGTGGAGTTGGGCGAACTGACGACAGAGCAGGTGCGCCATCTGGTGAACCTGCACGGCCTGATCTTGAGCGAGACGGAGGTGGGTCAGCTGGTCGACTTGGTGGGTGGCCATCCCTATCTGGTGCGCAAGGCCCTCTACGAACTGGCCAATGGCCTGCCTTTCGCCACCTTCCTGAGGGAGGCGCCTACCGAAGCGGGAGTTTATGGCGACCATTTGCGTGGCATCCTCAAGGCGGTGGAAGATCATCCCCAGCTGGGTGACGCTCTGCGCCTTGTGGTGAACAGCGCTGAGCCCGTGAAGCTGCGTTCGGAGCATGCCTTCAAGCTGGAAAGCCTGGGGGTGGTGGTACCGGAGGGCAACTTGGTGCGGCCCCGTTGTCGGCTTTATGCCGCCTATTTGGCCGACAGGCTGGTGGGTTGAGATGGAACTTCCCCTTGCTTACAAGGTCGGTGGCAGCCTCGAGGGCGATAACGTTTTCTATGTTCAGCGAGCCGCTGACCTTGATCTTTACGCACACCTGAAGGCTGGTGAGTGTTGCTTTGTATTCAATTGCAGACAGATGGGGAAATCCAGCCTGAAGGTGCGCACCATAAAGCGCCTTCGCGACGAGGGCATCCTTTGCGTTGAGATCAACCCCCAGAGGCGTGGCACCACCATTACCGAGGAGAGATGGTATTTCGGCACCATCAATAGGCTGACCAAGGATGCGGGCCTGGAGGATGTGGTCTCGCTCAATAGCTGGTGGGAGGAGGGGCGGGTGCAGTCGCTCAGCGCGGTGGAGCGTTTCGCTGAGTTCATCGATCAGATCCTGCTGGTGCACATCACCGTGCCGATCGTGATCTTCGTCGAGGAGGTGGACAACCTGTTGAGCTTGTCGTTTGATACGGATGGTTTTTTTGGGTTGATTCGCTCGCTGCATGAGAGTCGCGCTGAGCATCCCGCCTATCAACGGCTCACTTTCTGTTTCCTTGGGGTTGCGACGCCCTACGACCTGATCCGAAGTCCCCACCGATCGGCCTTCAACATTGGCCATTCGGTGGAGCTCAGCGGTCTAGGTCGCCAGGAGGCAGAGCCTTTGCTGGCGGGGCTGGTGGGGAAGGTGCCAGATCCCCCCGCCGTGCTGGACGCGGTGTTGTATTGGAGCGGCGGCCAGCCCTTTCTCACCCAGAAGCTGTTGGCTCTGGTGAGCGCCGTTGGGGATCAACGTCTGCCAGGGATGGATCGGCCAGCTTCAGAACTCCCCGCGGCGGAGCTGGTGGCCGGGGTCGCCCGTGAGCGGATCATCCATAACTGGGAGGCGCAGGATTCCCCTGTGCACCTCCGCACCATCCGCGACCGCTTGCTCCTTAAGGCTGAGGAACGGCACCAGGGCCGCTTGCTGGGGCTGGTTCAGTCGATACAGGAACAAGGAGGCATCCCCGCCGATTCCAGTCGCGACCAGATGCGTCTGCGCCTCACGGGCTTGGTGGTGCCACATGAAGGCCAACTCAGGATCTACAACCCCATCTACGCGGCGGTGTTCACCAGTGAATGGGTGCGTCACCAGCTTCAGGAGCTTCGCCCGCCGATCTATGGCGAGGCGATCCGTGCCTGGGAGGGTGCCTCCGTGGTGGAGCGCCCCAGCCACCTCATCAGCGGTGCCGCATTGGCGGAAGCGCTGGACTGGGCCAAGGGAAAAAACCTGAGCGAGGCGGATCAGGAGTTTCTTGAGGCTAGTCGCCTGGCCGAGGAAACAGCCACCCGTGCCGAGGAGGCCACCCGGTTGGCGGAGGAGAGGACGCGGGTGGCGGAACTGGAAACCGCGCGCGCCCAGGAGCAGGCTGAACAGGCGGAGAAAGACAAACAGCTTGCCCAGAGGGACGCCCGCAATCGGCGGAAAGTGGTGGCTGGGCTGAGCATTGGCGTGGTGGCGTTGGCTGGGCTGAGTGCCTATGCGGTGAAGACAGCAAAGCAAGCCGATCTCAACGCCAAAGAGTCTCGCCTTCAAAAAGAGAAGGCTCAGATACAAGAAGCTAAGGCTCAGAGGGCTTTACGGGAGGTGGAATCGCAAAAACGGAAAACCGATCAAAAAGCGGCGGAATTAGAGGTCGCTAAAAAGCTGGCGGATGAAGAAAAAGTAAAGGCCATCACCGCTCGCAACGCTGCCGAGGCCGCTAGCCGTGGAGAGGCTGAACAGGCCAGGAAAGCCCGGGAGCAGGCGCGTTTCGCTCGTGAGCAAGCGCTGATCGCCCAGCGGCAGACTCTGGTCGCCCAAACCCAAACTCGCCGCGCGGAGCGGCAGACATCCTTGGCTCAACTTCGCGGTCAGCTGGCTTTGGTGATGAGCTTGCTGCCCACGGAAGAGGCGGCGGAGGGGATGATCCGAATGATTGCCTTGTACCCCTCTAGCCAGCGGGTGGCTGAGTTGGTGATGGCCGGAGAGTCGGCTCTCCTCAGCGCTGTGCAGACCTCTCAGGAAACCAACCAACTCCAGGGGCATACCAGTTGGGTTCATGCCGTGGCCTTCAGTCCTGACGGCCGCCGCGTCGTCAGCGGCTCTGAGGACAACACCGTGCGGTTTTGGGACGCGCTCAGCGGCAAGCCCATTGGCACCCCCTCCAAGGAGGGACATCAGCAACCTGTGATGTCCGTGGCCTTCAGCCCCGACGGCCGCCGCGTCGTCTCCGGCTCCAAAGACAACACCCTGATGCTGTGGGATGCCTCGAGCGGCAAGCCCATCGGCGGCCCGTTCAAGGGGCATCAACAACCGGTGATCTCCGTGGCGTTCAGCCCCGATGGCCGGCGGATCGCCTCTGGCTCTGAGGACAATACCCTGCGGCTCTGGGATGCCCTTACCGGCAAGCGGATCGGCGAACCGTCCAAGGGTCATGAAAAGCCTGTACGCACTCTTGCGTTCAGTCCCGATGGCCGGCGTATCGTCTCCGGTTCAGATGACAATACCCTGAGGCTGTGGGCCGCTGACAGCGGCAAGCCTGTCGGTGGGCCGTTCGAGGGACATGAGAATGGGGTGCTGTCCGTGGCGTTCAGCCCCGACGGCCGCCGCGTCGTCAGCGGCTCCGCTGACAAAACTCTGAGGCTATGGGATCCCACCAGCGGCAAGCCCAGCCAATCTTCCCTCCAGGGCCATTCAGAATCGGTGTATTCCGTGGCGTTCAGTCCCGACGGTCGCCGCATCGTCTCCGGTTCGGACGACGCGACCTTGAGGCTTTGGGATGCCTCTAGCGGCCAACCGATTGGCGGTCCCCTACGGGGGCATTCAGGCTGGGTCCGCTCAGTGGCCTTCAGCCCTGATGGACGGCAGATCGTGAGCGGCTCCGCGGATACCACCCTGCGGCTATGGGACGCGGTGATCGGCCAGCCCAATGGTCGCCGTTTCGCGGGACACACCGACTGGGTCAACGCCGTGGCGTTCAGCCCCGACGGTCGACGCGTTGTCTCTGGATCCAAGGACATGACCCTGCGTCTTTGGAACGCGGATACTGGCGTGACTATTGGAGCACCCTTGCGCGGCCACCGAGCGCAGGTCTTTTCCGTGGCCTTCAGTCCCCTGGGCCAGAGCATTGTCTCAGGGTCAGACGACATGACCTTGATGCTTTGGGACGCCAATTCGCGCAAGCTCAGCGCTGGCCCACTCGTTGGCCATGAGACTGGGGTGTATTCCGTGGCCTTCAGTCCCGATGGCAAGCGCGTCGTTTCCGGTTCAGCGGATAGCACTCTCCTGCTTTGGGATGTCTCTAGCGGCACGGTCCTCGGGCCCCTGGGTTCCAATCGCAATCAGGGATTGATCCTCTCTTTGGCGTTCAGTCCCGATGGACGGCGCATTGTTAGTGGCTCCGCCGACCGCCATCTGCGGCTTTGGGACCCCGTGAGTCGGCAGTCCATCGGCGAACCCCTCCAGGGGCATACCGGGTGGGTCAACTCCGTGGCCTTCAGCCCGGATGGCCGGCGCATCGTCTCCAGTTCAGATGACAACAAACTGCTGCTCTGGGATAGTGCCAGTGGCAAGCGGATTGGTAGTCCTTTTCTGGGCCACACAGGGTGGGTTCGCGCTGTCGCCTTCAGCCCTGATGGCCGTCGAATCGTCTCCGCGTCCCAGGACAAAACCCTGCGTTTGTGGGATGCCGCCACAGGCAAGTCCATTGGCGCCCCTCTGCAGGGGCACACCGGCTCGGTCAACTCATTGGCCTTCAGTCCGGATGGCGAGCACGTTGTCTCTGGATCCGTCGATAAGACGCTGCGTATGTGGAACGTTGCTCCGCGGGCCTGGCTATCCCTTGCCTGCGAGCGTCTGAGGCACCACCGGCTTTTGCTCGAGCCTGAGGCTCTGGGAGCCACGCGAGATATGCAACATGTGGCGGGGCAGGCTCGGCGAGTTTGCGGTGGCTTGAATCACCAGAATGTTTCACGCGGGCGGGGTCCCGTGGCCCTGCCGCTGGCTTCCGTGCTCGATTTTTTTCACCGTGTGAGCCAGGCGATTACCTCTGGAGCTTAAGCGGCAGCCAGCTCTGGCGACACCAAGGGGGTTGTCAACCAATCCTTAGGGATCCTCCTCCACCCGCACGGGCTCCCAGGCGAGGGGGCCGAAGGTGGCGATGACGACCCAGAGGGAATCCAGTTCGGCCTTGGCGCGACCACTGAAGCCGAGCACCACCTGGTTGGGGGCGGGTCGCCAGTCGATGGGTTCGTTGCCCTTGTCGCCACCGCCACCGATGCGCTGCCCATCGCCGCTGGTGAGCCACAGCTGATCCACCCGACCATGGGGCACCCCGCTCAGGCCCTCGATGCGCGCCAGGCCCACCCCGGTGCCCAGTTCCATGTCGCCCCGGTTGGCGCCGCCACCGCCCCCATGCACCTCGGTGAGCCACTCATCGGCTTCGCCGACGGGCTCCTGGTGGTAGTGCAGGCGGATTTGATCAATCCTGTTGCCGGAGCTCAGACCCACCTCCACCAAGCGGCGCCGACGACGGATGGCGTTTTCCCGATCCAGATAGCGGAAGGGCTCGCCACCGTCGCCCCCCATCACCTGCCCATCGCTCAATGGCGCATGGAGCCGGGGGCTGCCCGTGGCGAAGGCCTCCAGCACGGGCTCGTCCAGGGGTGTGGAGGGGGAGTCGCGGTAACGGGAGCAGAGCGCCTCGATCTCGCGGATGTCCTCCCGAAGGCGCTCGCGGTTGGCCGCCAGGGTGGGATCTTGCGCGACGCCATAGGTGGCGTAGGTGCGTTCCACCCAGTCGCATTGGTTGATGAGCTCTCGCAACCGCCACCACTGGCGCAGGATGCCTGGCTTGGAGCCCTCCCCCGTGAGCTGGACGCGGTTGCGGGCCACGGGTTGGAAGACCTCCCGGAGTGCTGGCACGTCTTCATAGCCCTGGGTTTGGAGGGATAGCACCTCGGGTTGGTCGAGGGCGAGGGTGCCGAAGGCGCTGGCGAAGTCGGCCATGGTGTCTTCCGTGATCACCGGTGGTTGGGCCAGCCCCGAGACCGACACCTGGAAGCGCACGTTCACCTTGGAATCGTTGGCGATGGTTTTCAACCGGCGGCTGAAGGTGGGGCCCAGGCTCACCGTGCCGGTGCTCACCAGCAGGTCGAGGGCGGTCGCCACCTCCCGCGCCTGCTCGCGGGTTTGGGCGTAAAGGGTGTAGACGCCCCGCATCTCGCCGCCGATCCGCGCCGATCGCACCCAGCTGTCACCGTAGGTGGCCACGAAGGCATCCAGGGTGGCGGCGTCGGCGGGGATGGTGAGATCACTCTTGAGGGCCACGTCTTCGCTGGCCAGGGCCGCCACCACGCGCCGAGCCTGCACCACCACCGACACGCTGAAGACGGTGGTGCGCAGGGATTCGAAAAACTCCTGGCGCGCCTTCAGCAGGGGCACCGGACCGAGGCCGCCCGAGAGCCCGCCACTCCATTGGAGGGTTTGCAGCAGTTCGGAGGCGCCGCGGCACACCTGGCTGCTCCAGTGGAAGGGTTCAGAGGTGGATAGGGGCACCAGGTGGCCGGTGAGGGCCTGCTCCCTTTCGGCGACCCCTTCCCACAGTTGGGGCACGCTGGCCAGGGAAGCGCGGCCGCGCAGGAGGGTGGCTTGGGCCAGGTCGGTGGCTTGGGGCATGGCGGGGAGCCGGGCGGGGTGTTCCGCCGCGGAGGGGATGGCTTCATTGTGGGCCGCATCGCGGCGGGCGATCTCAAAACGCGGACGACTTGTCGTGAAGAAGCGTGATGCGTGGACGCGGATCGGGCGCTGGCGCGGGTGGGCGCCGCAAGAAGGTTTCAAGGGCCTCCAGATCGGTGGGGCCGCCCACCGGATCGCGTCCTTTGCGAAACCCCTCGAAGCCATCGCCGCCTTCGGCCAGGAAGCTGTTCACCACCAGCCGCACGGGTTGGCTGGGTTGGATGGGGCGGCCGTTGAGCCGAAGGTGGCGCACTCGCAGGCCGTAGGGGGCCTGGGTAGCCCAGCTGTAGCGCAGGCTGGCGGAGGGCTGGAGGAAGGTGGGTGTGGAGCGGCCCGGCGGTTGTTGGCGTTCGAGCAGTTGTTTGAGTTCGGCGCCGCTGAGGGTGAGCACGGTGAGGCTGTTGCCGAAGGGCTGCATGGCGAAGATCGCGCCGTAGGACACGGGACAGGGGGGGGTGGCACGGCAGTGCAGGTTGGCTCGGATCCCGCCGGGATTCATGAGGGCGGCTTGGGCGCCGCCAGAGGCGGGCGCGCGGGTGGCGGCGAGCTGGGCATCGGCGATCAGCCGACCGGCGGAGGAGTCGCTGGCTCCGGCGCGATCAAAGCCGCCGGCGACGCGGCCCACCTGCCGCTGGGCGATGGGCGCCACGATGGCGGCGGCCCTGGCCACCAGGTCCGCCACGGCGGGATCGGGTTGGGCCCGCTCCAGGGCCGCCCGCCAGGGGGCGGGCTCGGCGGCGAGCACGGCTTGGCGCGGAGCGGGGTCGGTGCGGCTGTTGAGCACGGGCAGGTTGCGGCTGAGGGTGCGCGCGCGGTCCACATCGCCCGTGCGGGGATTGAGCGCCAGATCCACCACGGCCACGCCCCGACCGAAGGCGGTGGCCTGCATGACGGGGCGGCCATCGAGGAGGCAGTTGTAGCCCTGGTGGCTGTGGCCGGAGAACACCACGTCGATGGCGGGCGAGAGCTGGCGAGCGATGGCGAAGATCGGCCCGCGGGCGTTGGGGCAGGCGGGGTTGTTCCAGTCGAGGGGTTGGCCAGGGCTGCCGGTCTCCCCGCCCTCGTGGATGACGACCACGATCGCTTCCACCCCTTGGCGCTGGAGGGCGGTGGCGGCCTGGTTGATCGCCTCGGCCTCATCTGTGAAGCGCAGCCCTTGGATGCCGCTGGACACGACGATGCTGGGGGTGGACTTGGTGATCGCGCCGATCAGGCCCACCTTCACGCCGCCAAAGGTGCGGATGGTGGAGGCGGGAAACAGGGTGCCGCCGGTGGCGAGGGGGATGTTCGCTGCCAGGGTTTGGAAGCGGGCGGGCGGATGGGGGCCGAGGGCGCAAGAGGCGG
>JBKCPG010000311.1:0-2736 GCA_046309395.1 Cyanobacteriota bacterium
CTCCAGTGAGTCTGCATCTGCGACGGATGTTTTTTCACCGAGGAGCTGGAAGGGATGATTGTGATTCTGTTGGCGCCGTCCAGTGAGGGGTGGTGCTACCAAATCGGGCAGGGGGTGCTCCTCAATCGGCGGCAGGGGAACAAAAAATGGACCTACAGCGCGCTCTGGGCGGAACTGGAGGCGCAGCTCAAGGCTCGGCAGACTTATGAGCAGGCCACGGGCGACGCCACCTGGCGGCATGGGGCGGCGTTTTGGGAGGTCAGGGGGCAGAAGGGGTGAGGACCGCCTGAGCGACTGATTGGTTGAAGCGCATGGGCTCTGGCAAGAGCTGGGGCATTTTCATGTGGTGGCTTGTTCAGTCACATACACCGCTGCCCGGCTCTGGATATCCGCCAAGCTGGAGGCGATGCCGCCAACAGCCCCCATGGCCGATCTCATCATCACCACCCAAGACGAACTGCCGGGGCCGGATGGCGAGGCCCCCTATGTGCTCTTCGTCAACGAGACCGATTACGGCAACATCCGCTTCCTGCGCACCAACGTGCTCTCCGCACGCCCGGATCTCAAGAAGTACACCTCCATCCGCTTCCGGCAAGACCTCAAGCGCCACCCGGATGTGCTGGGGCCGGGGCAGGATCTGGTGATGGTGTTTCTGGAGGCGCTTGATCTGGATCCACCGCTCACCCTTCTCTCTGATGCTCGGCATCTCCTGGCGGAAGGCTTTCCTGTGGAGCAGGGGGTGGTGATTGAGATTCCGCTCCTGCGGCCGGGGGCGCGGGGTCGGGGGAAGGGATTTGGGTGAGGAGCCTTTTTATAGCCCCATATCTTCCACAAACTCCGAGCAGGTGGTGCCGCTGGTGATGAGCAGGTAATCGCGGGCGCGGGTGCAGGCGACGTAGAGCAGGTGTCGTTCGGTGTTGACCACCTCGTCCAACTCGTTCTCATCAGTGAGTCTTTTGATGCGCTCGGCGTTGGGGATCACATCCTCATCACAGGCCATGACGATCACGGCACGGAATTCGAGCCCTTTGGCCAGGTGCATGGTGGAGAGGGTGGCCTGGCTGCCGAGGCGCATGGCGGTGGGGCTGAGGCGCTGGAAGGGGAGGCCAGCAAGCTCCAGGGCTGCCTGGGCACGGGGGACCTCGGCCTCGCTACGTACGAAGATTCCGAAGTGGTTGGCAGAGAGGCCTTCGCCGCGGCGCTTCTCAATCCAAGCGGCGACGGCTTCAATTTCGCTGTCCGGGTCGTCGCAGGCCTGGATCTCTGGATCTGGGCCGCTGACGACGGAGATGGCGCCGCGACGGTCCTGCACATTGCCATCCACATCATGGGATTCCACATCAAGCAGACGATCGGCCTGCCGGCGGTGATGTCCTGGCATTCATCCACCACAATGTGTTGATAGGGGCGGCTGACCGTGCGGTGGAGCTGGTCGGCGCTCCGGTGGAAGAGCTGGTGGTCGGTGATCAGACCCTGTTGATTCAACTCCTGCAGCACCTGTTCAAAGCCCTGCCAGAGCAGACGCCGCTTGGCCTCATTGAGGCGCGAGCGACGGCCGAGGCGACGCACATCGCGATAGCTGTCCCAGTCGCGTAGGTGGAAGGCGTCGACAATCTCGCGGAATTCCTCCACCACAAACGCTTCGCCATAGGTGCGGGTGATCTCCGGCGGGGCATGGAGGCGGATCAGGGCGTCCAGATCAGCGGGCGTGATGCGTTTGGGCGATCCCAGCTGGGCTGTGTGGATCCGTTCCCCCAATTCCTCCATGGCGAGCACATCGAGCCGCTCCAGCAGGCTGGGTTCACCTTGCACCAGGCGATGGAGCTTCTCCTGCAGCAGGGCCGCCAGGGGCTTGGAGAAGGTGGTGAGGAGAACGCGGGCGTCAGGATTACGGCGGGCGAGGAAGACGGCGCGGTGCAGCGCCACGACGGTCTTGCCCGTTCCCGCTGAACCCTGCACGCGGGTGGGTCCGTTGAAGGAGCGGCCAACCCAATCCTGTTGGCTGGGGTGGAGGAAGACGATCCAGCGTTCCCAGGGATAGTCCAAGGCACGAGCCAGTTCCTCGGCGCCGGTGAGGATGCGGAACCGGCGCTGAGCGTCAGGGTGGGCGAAAGGATCAGTTTGGTCGGGCTCGGTGACCAGGGGCTTCGTCGGCGTGGTGCCCGTGGCCAGGTCGAGGACGGCCTCCGCCGCTTCCGCCGGGAGATGGGTGGCGATGGTGAGCAGGGTGTCTTCCGTGGCGGCCCGCACATCCGGGATCCATTCGGCGGGGACCCCATAGCTGAGAAGCTCTGCTTCTGTCCGTTGGGCCAGGGGCTGGCGGGCTTCTGGTGATCTGGGCTGCTCTTTGGGAACGTAGACGGGGATTTCGATCTCGCGCACGGTCTCGCGGATTTCCACAATCTGGGCGGCGCCCGTGACGGGATGGGTTTCAATCTTGCGACGGGCGGCCCAGTCGTAAGCAGCGTCGTGGTGGTCGACATAGACGAGCATCAGGCTGCTTGCGACGCGATGAAAGATCAGGCGCAGATCACGGTTGACACGGGCGGACCAGAAGTTCTTGTCTTTGATGTTCTCCAGCCGGTGGCATTGCAAGCCCGGCTGGGCTGGGTTCATCTGCAGCTCCATGCCAGCGAGCTTGGCGGCTTTCCGCTCCTCGGCAGTGAGCCGGTTGAGGCTGGTTTGGAAAGTGTCGGCAAGGAGAAAGAGCATGGGAATTCAGCTGATCTGGCGTTC
>JBKCPG010000312.1:0-5943 GCA_046309395.1 Cyanobacteriota bacterium
TTCCCCCTCGGCCCGCCTGGTCTGAGGGCACCAACACCACCCACTTCTCCGTGGCTGATCGCCAAGGGGGCCTGGTGGCCCTCACCACCACCCTCAATTTCCCCTTTGGCAACGGCATCGCCGTGCCCACCGCCGGCTTCCTGCTCAACAACGAGATGGACGATTTCACCTCCAGCCCGGGCAAGCCCAACGCCTTCGGCCTGGTGCAGGGCCAGGCCAACGCCATCGCCCCCGGCCGGCGGCCCTTGAGCTCCATGGCGCCCACCCTCGTGTTCCGCCCCGATGGCTCGCCCTGGATCGCCACCGGCAGCCCGGGGGGCAGCCGCATCACCACCACCCTGGCCCAGGTGCTGCTCAATCGCCTGACGCACGGCCGCAATCTGGCCACCGCCGTCGCGGCCCCCCGGGTCCACAGCCAGCTGTGGCCCGACCTCCTCAGCCACGAGGAGGGCCTCTCCCCAGACACGATCCGCCTCTTGGGGGCCATGGGCCACACCCTCCGGCTCACCCCCGCCATGGGGGCCGCCCATTCCGTGGAAGTGCGGCCTGAAGGCGGTAGCGCCGCCTCCCTCGACCCCCGCCGTCCGGAAGGAGCCGCCGCGCTGGAATGAGCCCCACCGACCTACCGACCCACTGACCTACCTACCCACTGACCCGCCGACCCTCAGGCGCTCGTCGCTCCGCCGCTGGCCGGAGCTGTCAGCAAATTCACCGCGGAAAAGGCCAGGGACACCCCAAACAGCGTGCCGATCGCCCACAGGCTGTCACTCGGCCACCGGGCGATCAGCATCCCCCCGATCACGGCCGTCACGATCCCATCCAGCAACACCAGACCCCGGGCTGGCAGGGCTTGGGTGGCGCCGGCGGCCAGCTCCATCACCCCTTCCGCCGCCAACAGAGCCCCCTCAAACAGCGTGAGGCTGATCGTGCTTTGAATCGGGAATAGGATGCAAGACAACCCTCCGATCAGGTAGAGCACCCCTGAGAGGGCGCGAAACACCTTGCCCCGGGTGTCTGGTTCCCCGCTCAGGCGCAGAAATTGGGAGACTGCCGCAACCACCGCCGCGCTTCCCAACAGCAGGGTGAGAACCGTGGCCGATTCAGGCGAGGGGAGACGGGGGCGGTCACGGAGGCCATGCACAGACAACAACCCTAGGGGGACCCTCTTTGAGGTTCAACCACCAAGGCCCCACCCCACAGCAACCGTCCGCCTCAGGCCGCCGCGGCCCGCGACTCCGGCACGGACGGGTTGATCCCCTCCGCCGCCTCTGGCTCCGCAGGCGAGCCGCTCTCCAGATCCGCCCGAAACAGGCCCACGTCCACCCCGATGTGTTGGTCGGGCCGGCCCGTGATCAACAGCGCCGTGCGCTGGCGCGTGGCGATCTGCCACATCCATTTGCTGAACAGGGCGATGCGGTTTTCCGTGTCGGGAATAAAGGCCAGGTGGGCCAGGGCCCACAGCACCCACCCCGCCAGGCCGTTCACATGCCAGCCCCGCAAATCCGCCACCGCGTACCAGGGGCCGATCACCGCCATGCTGCCCAAATCCAGCCAGCGGAACGGCACGCTCTCCTCCCCTCGCAGCCTCGCCAGGATGTCCTTGGCCACCCAACTCCCCATTTGCACCGCCGGGCCCGCCATCCCTGGCAGGGGCTTGCCATCCGTTGTGTGGGTGTAGGCGCAGAGATCGCCCACGGCCCGGATCTCCGGATGGCCCGGCACGGAAAAATCCGGCTCCACCACCAGCCGGCCGCCCCGATCCACCGGGCAGCCCGTGCGCTCCGCCAGCAATTTCCCCAGCCGGGAGGCCCGCACCCCCGCCGTCCAGCAGATCGTGGCCGCCTCCAACTCCCGCACCCCCGTGAGGCCGCGGAGGCTCACCCGCCCCGGCGCCAAGTCCTCCACCTTCGCCCCGAGCATCAGCTCCACACCGGCCCGCTCCAGGTACTTGCCCGCGTCGGCCGACAGCTCGG
Organism: Cyanobacteriota bacterium; assembly: GCA_046309395.1. Taxonomy (GTDB): domain Bacteria; phylum Cyanobacteriota; class Cyanobacteriia; order PCC-6307; family Cyanobiaceae; genus Cyanobium. The sequence goes on from JBKCPG010000312.1 coordinate 1,974, forward strand.
GCGCCATCGTGGGCAGCACCCGATCCACCACATCCACCAACACCACCTTGCACAGGTCTTGGCGCAGCTGCTTGAAGTCGCGCCGGATCGCCCGGTGCATCAGCTCGATCAGGGATCCCGCCAATTCACACCCCGCGGGGCCCGCCCCCACCACCACCACGGTCTGCAAAAACCGGCGGCGCTCCAGATCGGGGGTTTGCTCCGCTTCCTCCAGCGCCATCAGCAGCCGTCGGCGGATCTCATCGGCATGCTCCAGGATTTTCATCGGCGGCGCCAGCGGCCGCCACTCCTCCCGTCCGAAATAGGTGCTGCCCGATCCGGTGGCCAGCAGCAGATGGTCGTAGCCGTACCACTGGCCGTTGAGTTCCACCCGCTTGGCCTCTGGGTCGAGGTCCACCACCTCCCCAAGCAGGATCTGCACATTGGGGGCGTGGCCCACCCTCTGCCGCAGGGGTGACGCCACATCCGCCTCCGACACCAGCCCTGAAGCCACCTGATACAACAGGGGCTGGAACAGGTTGAAGTTGCGCTTGTCGATCAACGTCACCCGCACCGGTTGGCGGGCCAGGACGTGGCACGCCTTGAGCCCCGCGAAGCCCCCGCCCACGATCACCACATGGGGCCAGGCCCGCATGGCCTCCTTCGGAGGGTCGAGCTCCAGGTAAAACCGCTCCACGGAGCCCTCTCGCCAGAACGTTGCCCCGACCCTATGGGGCGGGGCGGGTGGAGGCTGGTAGCGGTTCTGACGATTGGAGCCCGCGCCGTCAGCCTTCGCTGTCAGGCGATGGTGGCGAAGGCGTCCTTGAACGCCTCGATGGTGGCGTCGATGTCCGCGTCGGAATGGGCCAGCGACGTGAAGCCCGCCTCAAAGGCGCTGGGGGCCAGATACACCCCTCGCTCCAGCATGGCCCGATGCAATTTGCCAAACCGGGCGGTGTCCGCCCCCTTGGCCTCCTCGAAGTTGCGCACCGGGCCGTCGCAGAGGAAGAAGCCGAACATCGCGCTGATCGCGCCCCCGCAGGCCGGCAGGCCGGCGGCGCGGGCCGCCTCCAGCAGCCCCCCGCTCAGCCGTTGGGTGATCACCTCCAGCCGTTCATAGGTGCCGGGCTGCCTTAGAAGCTCCAGGGTTTTGATCCCCGCCGTCATGGCCAGTGGATTGCCGCTGAGGGTGCCCGCCTGATACATCGGTCCCGCCGGCGCCACCATCGCCATGATGTCGGCCCGGCCCCCGTAGGCGCCCACGGGCAAGCCGCCGCCGATCACCTTGCCCAGGGTGGTGAGGTCGGGGGTGATGCCGAATTTGGCTTGGGCGCCGCCGTAGCTGATCCGAAAACCGGTCATCACCTCGTCAAACACCAGCAGGGAGCCGTGGTCGCGGGTGAGCTCCCGCAACCCCTCCAAAAAGCCTGGCTCCGGCGTGATGAACCCGGCGTTGCCCACCACCGGCTCCAGGATCACCCCGGCGATCTCCCCGGGATGCTCGGCGAAGAGGGCCTTCACCGATTCCAGACAGTTGTATGGGGCTGTGAGCGTGTTGGCGGTGACACTCCTCGGCACGCCAGGGGAATCAGGCAGGCCCAGGGTCGCGACCCCCGATCCGGCCTTCACCAAAAACATGTCGGCGTGGCCGTGATAGCACCCCTCAAACTTGATCAGCTTCTCCCGGCCCGTGAAGGCCCGCATCAACCGCAGCACCGCCATGCAGGCTTCCGTGCCGCTGTTCACGAACCGCACCATCTCCACCGAGGGGACCGCGTCGATCACCATCTGGGCCAGCTGGTTTTCCAGCTCGCAGGGCGCGCCAAAGCTCGTGCCCTTCTCCAGCGCCTCATGCAAGGCGGCGATCACCTCTGGATGGGCATGGCCGCAGATTGCCGGCCCCCAGCTGCCCACGTAATCGATGTAGCGGTTGCCATCCACATCCCAGGCGTAGGCGCCCTTCACCCGGTCGAACACGATGGGCTGGCCTCCCACCGACTTGAACGCCCGCACCGGCGAACTCACGCCCCCGGGCATCAGCTGTCGCGCGGCGGTGAAGATCTCCTGGGAACGGGTGGTGTTGAGCGGCGCGCGGGCCGCGCTGGCCGAAACGGGAGCCGTAGTCAAGGCTGGATCCGCGGTGAGTGGGTGATCAGGCCCCGGCGGGGCCGTGGGCGTCGCCCATCCTTGCGCACCTCTGGCTGGATCGAATCCATCCGGGTGGGCCGCATGAAAAACAAAACATTCTTTTCCCCATCCCCGTTCATCCCCGCCCCATCCCTTCCACCGGCTGGCGCCTGGACGGTAGGGTCAGCGCCAACAGAAGGAGCCCTCTCTCCATGACCATCGATTGGCACCGACTTTCGGCGGCCTGTCGAACCATCCTTCCCCCTCGGGCCGTGGTCTCCGCCAAGCAGGAGCTGCTCACCTACGACAGTGACGGCCTCACCCTCCATCGCTGGCAACCCCCCTTGGTGGTGCTTCCGGAAACCACCGCCGAGGTGGTGGCCCTGCTAACCCTCTGTCACCGGGAGGGGGTGCCCTTCGTGGCCCGGGGCAGCGGCACCGGCCTCTCGGGGGGGGCCGTGAGCGAGCGGCCGGCCCTGGTGATCGCCACCAGCCGGATGCGCTCGATCCTCGACCTCGACCTGGCCAACCGGCGCGTCACCGTTCAGCCCGGCGTCATCAACAGCTGGGTCACCCGGGCGGTGGCGGGCGAGGGCTTTTATTACGCCCCCGACCCCTCCAGCCAGGTGGTGTGCAGCATCGGCGGCAACGTGGCGGAAAACTCGGGGGGGGTGCACTGCCTGAAATACGGCGTCACCAGCAACCACGTGCTCGAGCTGGAGGTGGTGTTGCCCGATGGCACCCTCACCCGGTTCGGGAGCGGCCTGGCCGAGACGCCCGAGCTGGATTTGCGCGGGGTGTTCATCGGCAGCGAGGGCACCCTTGGCATCGCCACCGCCGTCACCCTGCGCCTGTTGCGCTCCCCCCAGAGCGTGGCCGTGCTCCTGGCGGATTTCACCAGCATGGAGCGGGCCGGGGAGGCCGTGCGGCTGGTCACCGCCGCCGGCGTCCAGCCCGCTGGCATGGAGATCATGGACAACTTCACCCTCAACGCGGTGAACGATCTGTTTGGCCGCGACGAATACCCCCGTGACGCCCGGGCCGTGTTGCTCATCGAACTCGATGGCCAGCACCAAGAGGTGGTGGCCGCCGTGGAGATCGCCGCCGCCCTCTGCCGCGAAGCGGGCGCCCGCTCCCTGCGGCGGGCCACCGACCCGGAGGATCGGGCCCTGCTCTGGAAGGGGCGCAAGTCGGCCTTCGCCGCCGTGGGCCGCATCACCCCCACCTACTACGTGCAGGACGGGGTGGTGCCCCGCGGCGCCCTGCCCAAGGTGCTCGCGGCGATCGAGGAGCTGGGTCGCCAGTACAACCTGCCGGTGGCCAACGTGTTCCACGCTGGCGATGGCAACCTCCACCCCCTGATCCTCTACCGGTCTGAGGAGGAGGGCGTGATCGACCGGGTGCAGGCCCTGGGGGCCGCCATCCTGCGGTTGTGTTTGGACGCGGGAGGCAGCATCACCGGCGAACACGGGGTGGGCAATGACAAGCGCTGCTATCTCGACTGGATGTTCACCCCGGAGGATCTGGCCACCATGCGACTGGTGCGCCAGGCCTTTGATCCCCGGGGCCTGGCCAATCCGGGCAAGATCTTTCCCACCCCCGCCCGCTGCGGGGAATCCCAACGCCGCCAGCGGGTTCGGCCCACCCTGGAGCCGGCGGTTGAGGCGCTGGAGGTGTTCTGAGGCCCGGCCGCGAGCGCCGATCGGTTGGGGCAATTGTCACGACGTGTCGCAACGTCGGCCCATCCGTCGGGCAAGCGCCCTGGCTCTGGCTATGTCTGGCAAGGCCCTGTGATCACCGATGCGTCCCTCCACTCCCCCCGAGAAGCCCGTCCCCCTCCAGCCCCGTTGGGCTCGGCCAAGTC
>JBKCPG010000313.1:0-3767 GCA_046309395.1 Cyanobacteriota bacterium
TCCCCGACCAGCCCCCGGTGGGCCCCACCACCTTTGACGCCAAGGACCCCGACACCAGCGATCCGCCCATCCGCGACCTGAGGCCCCCCGCCGGCGCGCCCAACATCCTGCTGATCGTGCTCGACGATGTGGGCTTTGGCGCCTCCAGCGCCTTCGGGGGCCCCTGCCACACGCCCACCTTTGAGCGGCTGGCCGCCAACGGCCTCAAATACAACCGCTTTCACACCACCGCCCTTTGCTCTCCCACCCGCCAGGCCATGCTCACCGGCCGCAACCATCACGCCGTTGGGATGGGCAACATCACGGAGCTGGCCACCTCCGCGCCGGGCAACAGCACCGTGCTCCCCAACACCTGCTCCCCGATCGCGCGCACCCTCAAGCTCAACGGCTACGGCACGGCGCACTTCGGCAAGTGCCATGAGGTGCCCGTCTGGCAGGCCAGCCCCGCCGGACCGTTCGACGCCTGGCCCAGCGGTGGCGGGGGGTTTGAGGAGTTTTACGGCTTCATCGCCGCCGAAACCAATCAGTACTACCCCTCGCTTTTCCACGGCACCACACCCGTTGATCCGGCCGCCACGCCGGAGGAGGGCTACCACCTCACCGACGACATCACCACCCGTGCCGTGGGCTGGATACGCCAGCGAAAGGCGCTCAGGCCCGACCAGCCCTTCTTCCTCTACATGGCCCCCGGCGCCACCCATGCGCCCCACCACGTGCCCGCCGAGTGGGCTGATGCCTACAAGGGCCAGTTCGACCAGGGCTGGGACGCGCTGCGGGAGCAAACCCTCGCCCGCCAAAAGAGCCTCGGCGTGATTCCCGCCGACGCCCGGCTCACTCCCCGCCACGCGGAGATCCCCGCCTGGGACGCCATCCCCGAGGAGCTCAAGCCCGTGCTCGCCCGCCAGATGGAAGTGTATGCCGGCTTTTTGACCCACACCGATCACCACATGGGTCGCCTGGTGGACAGCCTCGCCGAAATGGGGATCCTCGACGACACCCTGATCCTCGTGCTCGTGGGCGACAACGGCGCCTCCGCCGAGGGCTCCCAGCAAGGGTGTTTCAACGAGATGGCGTCCCTCAGCGGGATGGGGCACCTGGAAACGCCCGCCTTCCTGCGGGAGCGGCTGGATCAGTGGGGCGGCCCCCGGGCCTACAACCACTACGCCGTGGGCTGGGCCCACGCCATGAACACCCCCTATCAGTGGACCAAGCAGGTGGCCTCCCACTGGGGCGGCACCCGCAACGGCCTGATCGCGCACTGGCCGAAGGGCATCACGGCCAAGGGGGAGGTGCGCGGCCAGTTTCATCATGTGATCGACATCGCCCCCACCCTGCTGGAGGTGGCGGGCCTGCCCCAGCCCATCTTCGTGAATGGCGTGCAGCAGCGGCCCATGGATGGCGTCAGCCTGGCCTATTCCTTCGCCGATGCCGGCGCGCCGGAGCGGCGCCACACCCAATACTTCGAGATGTTTGGCAATCGCGGCACCTACCACAAGGGCTGGACCGCCGTCACACGCCACCGGCTGCCTTGGGAAACGGGCCTGGTTCCCCTTCCCCCCTTCGACGACGACGTGTGGGAGCTCTACGACACCCGTATCGACTGGACCCAGTGCGACAACCTGGCCGCCAGCCAGCCCGACAAGCTCAAGGAGCTGCAACGGCTCTGGTTGATTGAGGCCACCAAGAACAACGTGCTGCCCCTGGATGATCGCTTCGCCGAGCGCAGCGATCCCCAGATGGCCGGTCGGCCCCAGCTGGCGCGGTCCACGCGCCAGCTGCTCTTTGCCGGCATGGGGCGGTTGCCGGAGGCGGCCATCGTGAACATCAAGAACAGATCCCACAGCCTCACCGCCGAGCTGGTGGTGCCCGCCGCGGGAGCGGAGGGGGTGATCATTGCCCAGGGGGGCCGCATCGGCGGCTGGAGTTTCCACACCCGAGCCGGTCGGCTCAGCTACGTCTACAACTTCTATGGCATGGAGCGTTTTGTGATCGACGGCGCCACGGTATTGCCCGAGGGAACCCATCAGGCGCGCATGGAGTTCGCCTATGACGGCGGTGGTCTGGGCCTTGGAGGCACAGTGACGCTTTACCTGGATGGGGCGCTGGATGGCACGGGGCGGGTTGAGCGCACGGAGCCCTTCCTCTTTTCCGCCGACGAAACCTGCGATGTGGGCCGCGACGCCGCCTCCCCCGTCACCGACGAGTATTCCAGGCCCCAAGGCCGCTTCAGCGGCACCGTGAACTGGGTGGAGATCGCCGCCGATCCGCTGTCGGCCGATCACGACCACCTGGTCAGCCCCGCCGAGCGCTATCGCTTGATGGTGGGGTTGCAGTAGGGGATCCGTCAGTACTCACCACCTCAAGACCCGCACCAACAAGACCAGCCGCCAGATTGTCTTCACCGGCGAGCCTCTTGATGGGGCCGCGCTGTGGAGAGGGCGGGATCAGTATTTCCCGCCCAACACCTCCACCCAACCGTGACGGCCTGACGACGCCCGGGTTACTTCGGCGCCAGGAACTGAATCCCCGCCGCCGCCTTCAGCTGGCTGTTCACATTCCCCTGCAGGGCCTCATTGCCCTCGATCTTGATCGCCCGGATGCCGCTGCCGGGGCGGAAATCGATCTGCCTCAGGTTCACCCACACCATCTGGGGGGAGAGGGCGGAATCGAAGTAATACACCTGATTCTTCTGGTCGAGCAACGTCCGCCACCAGGTGGGGGAGATGTTGGGATGCTCCGGATCCGGCGTGCCCCACGGCACCGACACGTTGCGCATCACGCTCATCACCCCCGCCAACGCCTGGCGCGGATCTGTCGTGGGCGGCAGCTGCCCCACGTAATAGGACGCGCGCACAAAGCGATCCGGCGATTGGATCGAGCCCGGCAGCTCCTTGGTGCGATCCCGGGTAACCCAGTAGCCATTGAGCTTCAACTGCTCGCTGAACACCGGGCTATTGGTCATCACCTGATACCGCCGCCCGTGATGAATCACGGGCTTGCCCTTGAGGTACTCGATCACCGCCGAATCGCCGCTCGCGTCCGACACCGCCATGTGAACCGTGGCTTTGGCCTTGCCGCCCGGCCCGAACGGCACCGGCACGATCTGGATCTGATCGGCGGCCATCGCCTTCACCAGCTCAGCCACGGAGCCGTATTGGCTGAGCAGATAGAGCGTCCAGGCGGCAAAGGAGAGCCGGGGCCGGCGGGCGTCGGCCGTGGCGATCCCGAAGTCGTTTTCCGCCAGATAGAGCAGGTTCGCCGCCAAGCCCCGCTCGTTCATTCCGTCAAACACCCCGTCAATCGCGCCGCCGGGATTCGTGCTGCCGCTCACCACCACCGCGCCGTAGCGGGTGGTCCATTTCAGGGAATTCACCCCACCAGCCCCATCCAGCCGCTCCCCCCGTGGAATCACGTGGAAATGGGAATTGAAGCCATAGGGCCAATCCATCGAACGTCCGGTGATCACCTGGTTGGCCGGTCCCACCCAGGTGACGCGCGAACAGGCCAGCGCCGCCGGGCTCACCGTCCCCAGCCCGAGGGCCGTGAGGGCGGCGGCCGTCGCCGCGAGGAGCCGGGGAGTGGGGGCCATGGGGAGAAAGGACGCTCAGCTGAATTGTGTCTCCGCACACAGTTTTTGCCCACGGGTCAGTTCCGCCCGGCCTGACTAGCCTCGGTTGTCGCCTCAAGCTGTTGCCCAACCGTCACCTCCCCCTGGCCCTGCTTTTGGCTCTGACGAGCCTCAGCTCCCTTCCCGCCGCCTCCATCGC
>JBKCPG010000314.1:0-4847 GCA_046309395.1 Cyanobacteriota bacterium
CCCCCTGGCCCGCCAGATCCCCCGCCAGCGTGGGCAGCACGGCACCGCTGCGGTGCGCCACCGTGACGATCGCCAGCGCCGCTCGGCGCGGTGGGGCCTCCCCGGGGGTCCGCGGTGTCGGGACGCGCGTCACGTGGGTGGCCTCCCGAGCCCTCTGGGGTCAGCATCGCCGATCCCCCCCGGCCCATGGCGCCCCTGTGGCCGCTGGGTGGGGCGGGCCAGAGGGCGGCGATAGGCTCCGCCCAGTGCGACGGTGGGCCCATGCGATTTGTGGTGGCGGTGCCGGCCCGCCTCGACTCCGCCCGGTTGCCCGGCAAGGTGATGGCCGACATCGGCGGCCAGCCCATGGCGCGACGGGTGCTGAGGCGCTGCGCCCTGGCCCGCCGACCCGCCGCGGTGGTGCTCTGCGCCGACAGCCCGGCCCTGGTGGAGGCCGCCGAGAGCTGGGGCTTCCCAGCCCTCATCACTTCGGCGGATTGCGGGTCGGGCAGCGAGCGGCTGGCCTCGGCCCTGGAGCCCCTTGTGGCCCTGGCGGGTGGTGAGGCCGGCTCCGCCCTGGCCGATACGGTGATTTTGAACGTGCAGGGCGACCAGCCGTTCATCGATCCGGCGGTGATCGACGCCATGGCGGCGGAATTCGAGCGGCGCGACCCCATGCCGGAGGTCCTCACCCCCATCTACCGCTTGGGGGCGGACAAGCTTCACAACCCCAACGTGGTGAAGACCCTGGTGGCGGCGGATGGGCGCGCTCTCTATTTCTCCCGTTCCGCCCTGCCCCACGTGCGGGGCGTGGAGCCCGACCAGTGGCATGCCCACGCGCCCTTCTGGGGGCATGTGGGTCTGTACGGCTACCGGGCGGACGTGCTGGCGGGGTGGACCTCCCTGCCACCCTCTCCCCTGGAGCACACGGAAAAGCTGGAGCAACTGAGGCTCTTGGAAGCGGGGATCGGCATTGGCACCTTTGAGGTGGCTGGCGATTTTCTTTCGGTGGACACCCCGGAACAACTGGAACAGGCCAGGGCCCTGGCGGCGGCCGCGGACCCAGACCCCAGCCCTTGACCCATGGGCCCTCCAGGCATCGGACGCGGGGATCCTGATACGTTGCCTGCCATGCGTGGGGGGAGGGCATGGCACCAAGAGCGCTGGTGAGCCACATCGACGCCATGGAGATCTGCGCCTCGCCCAAGGCCTCCTGCCGAAGCGTCGCCGATTTCGCCTGGGCGGTGAACCAAGACAAGCGGCTGCGGGTGCCGATGCGGATGCGGCTGATCGTGTTTCGCAATCCGTTGCGCCGGTTGATCAGCGCCTATCTCAACAAGTACGTGGAGCACAGCCGCTACCGAGAAGCCTCTTTGGCCCAATGCCCCCGGGCTCGGCTCGACAGCTTCGCCGAGTTTGTGGAGGAACTGGATCGCCATGGCTTTCGCTGTGTCGACAAGGTGCATTTCAAGCCCCAACGGGCCCGGTATCGCTGGCGATCCTTCGATCGCGTCTTCGACGCCGATGATTTGGAGCCGTTGCGCCGCTTCATCAACACCCTGTGCGGCACCGATCAGTTGATGCCCTTTCGTGTGGCCACCCATCGGCCGCCCACCGCCCGCGACCTGCCAGGCGTGGCGACTCCCCCGGCGGCGGATCCGGCTCGGGCCCCGTGGGCGCTTGAGCGGGAAGCCCTCAGAGAGCTGATGGCGGGCGCCCACTCCCCCCCCTATGCCAGCTTTTACAACCCGTCGCTGGAAGCCATGGCCCGTCGGGTGTACCAGGTGGATTACCGCTTCCTGGAGCGGTCGCTGCGGCGGGGCCTGCTCGCTCCATCCCTTTACGAGACCCTGACACGGCTCTGAGGGCCCGGGGTCAGGCCAGGCCCGCTCGGATCAGATCATGGAGGCGGAGCAGCCCCACCATGCGGGCCTCCTCCTCCACCACGGGGAGCACGGCGATCGCTTTGCGCCGGTTGCGCTCCATTCTTTCCAGGGCATGGATGGCCAGGAGGTCGCCCTGGATCGTGATCGGGTCGGCTGTCATCAGATCGCCGGCGGTCAAGCGGTTCCACTCCTGGGGTGGATGGCTCTGCAGGGCCCGGCGCAAATCGCCATCGGTGATCAGCCCCCAGAGGCGTCGCCGGTCGTGGTCCTGGGCCACCCAGCAGGCCCCCACCCCATCGGCCGTGAGGTGACCGATCACCTCGGGCAGGGTGGTGGCGGCGGTGAGAGGCGCCAGCCGGGCCACCGGCACCATCAGATCCGCCGCGGTGAGGGTGAGCTGTTTGCCCAGGGCGCCCGCTGGATGGTTGAGGGCGAAGTCTTGGGGGGAGATCCCCCGCCGCTCCATCCACACGGCCGCGAGGGCGTCGCCAATGGCCATGGCCACCGCCGTGCTGGCGGTGGGGGCCAGGTTGAGCGGGCACACTTCCCGATCCACCGACCCGTCCAGCACCACCTCACACCCCCGGCCCAGGCTGGAGTCGACCCGGCCCACCAGGGCGATGCGGGCGGTGCCGCGCCGGCGCAGGTGGGGAAGGATGTCGAGGAGTTCCTGGGTTTCACCGCTGTTGGAGAGCAGCAGGGTGACATCGTCCTGGGCCACCACCCCCAGATCCCCGTGGAGGGCGTCGAGGGGGTTGAGGTAGATGGCCATCAGGCCAATGGAGGAGAAGGTGGCGGCGATCTTCCGGGCGACGATGCCGCTCTTGCCCACGCCGGTGATCACCAGCTTGGCCCGTCTCTCCGCGCAGCCGTCGAGGAGATTCAGGGCGGCTTCCACCTGGTGGCTGTCGAGTCGGGTGGCGGCGGCGGCGATGGCGGCGGCTTCCTCCAGCAGGCAACGGGTCAGGGCGGACAAAGGGGCGCGGAAGCTGTGCGGGAATTATCGTGGCCTGTTGAGCTTGGCCGCCGCACGTCATCCTCTGGCCCAACGAGGATTGCTGGCCCGCTCGGGGCTCTAGGTTGGCGTTTCTCCGCCGGGTTTTCTGATGTGATGCCCGCCCACCTGTCCCTGGTGTCCTCGCTTCTCAGCGCTTTTCCCACCACCTCCCCCTACCGGGTGGATCAGGTCACGGTGGCGCCTGTCCTGATGGGGGGTCTGGCGATCGCGCAGGTGGTGGTGGCCGCCGGGCTGGATCTCAGCGCCCGTCGGGGCTGGCGGCGCGGCTGGTGGATCGGGGTGGGAGTTTTTCTGATGTTGGCGCTGGTTTTTTTCACCCTGGCCACCTGGGGCACCAGTGACACCACCAAACTGAACCATCTGTTCACCGCCGATCGGGCTGGCGGAACCATCGGCGAGCCGTTCTGGTGGCTCATTGGCCCGGTGGTGCTCCACTTGCCGTACCGCATGGCCTTCATCCATGGCCTGGTGGCCAGCGCCTTCGCCGGATCCGTGATTCTTCTCTCTCGGGCCTGGCGGGCGCCGGCCTGGGCCGGCTGGTGGGCCCTGCTGTTGACCTGGAGTCCGCTCTTACGCAGCTTTTTGCAAAACGGGATCACCCGCCAGGCCCTGGCGACCCTCCTGCTGCTTCCCCTTTTTCTCCGGCTGGCTGGTCTGCGACCGGTGGGCAAGCCGGTTGTGGTGGCCAGCACCGTGGCCTCGGCCTTGAGCCACACCACCTTTCCCTTCTCCTTGGCCATGGCCCTCTCGCCCCTGCTGGTGGGTTCTGGCCTCTCCCGTACGCTGGCCCAGCCCCGACCTCGGTGGCTGTGGTGGCTGGCTCCCCCCATCCTGCTGGTGCTGGTGGTGGTGTTTCCTGTCGCCGTACAGAAGCTGGCGCTCTATGCCTCGGTGGGCACGTTTTACAGCAGCTATTCCCTGTTGCCGGAAGTGCGGCGGCTGCAGCTGGCCATGCTGTTCGGGGTGGCGGGGGTTTGTTGGCAGCGCCGTCTGGGGCCCGGGCGACTGCTGGCGTGCACCCTCACCCGTCTGCTGGCGCTGTTCGCGGCGGCCTACGGGCTGCTGCGGCTGGCCGTGGAACACGACTGGCTGGCCTCGATCGCCTTTCGCTTGAGCGATGGGGTGGGCTTTTTCCTGACGATTCTCTTTCTGGCCTGGATGGCTCGCTACCGAGGCCTTCCCTGGCTCTGGCCCGCGCTGATCGTCACCCTGCACTACTGGCTCGTGGTTCGCGTGTTTCCCTCGGCTGAGCTGGCCTGTGGTCGGGATGATGATTTTCTCTGCATTCCCGACCGCTGGCCCTGGCAGGTGCGGTACTGAGCGGTCACCTCGGTCCGCGGCTGAAGGGGAGAGGGTTAGAAAATCGAATAGATGAAAGGCGCCACCACACTGCCGTGGGTGAGCACCAGCAGGGCCCCCATGAGCACGATGGTGAAGATCAAAGGCGCCAGCCAGAATTTCTTGCGCACCCGTAGAAACTCCCAGATGTCTTTGGCGAGATCGAGCAGGGCATCCATGGTGGTTAAACAGGGTGAGCGGGGGTGGCGAAGGGGAGTTAGAAGATCTTGCGCATGTCGACGCTGGGGTGGGCTCTGGTTTCCCGGTAACTCTCGCCGCTCTCCTTGTGGCGTCGCAGGGGATCATGGCCCAGGGCCCGCATCACCGCGGCGATGGGCTGAAGCACCAGAACAAACACGGCGCCCAGGATCAGGTGGCTGTTAATCCACCCCAGGCCGTGCCCCAGGGCCATCCACCCCCGATAGGGCCAGGCCAGGGCTGGGGGCCAGACCAGGGCGAACACCAGGGCGGGGATGCCGATCCAAAGGGTCCATTCCCGAAAGGGGTGGCCGTGCAGGGCGGGGAGCAGCCAGCCCAGGACGACGGGAAACACCCCGCCGATCAGCAGACCGAATTCACGGAGTTGGCGGCGACTGGGTCGGGACGGACTGGGGGAGGCCATGGCG
>JBKCPG010000315.1:0-6980 GCA_046309395.1 Cyanobacteriota bacterium
AAGGGGGGGGGATGAGGGGGGATCAGGAGAAGGCTGCACCCATCCCAGCGCAGGTGCCAGCCCCGGGCCAGATCCTGCCGCCCCGGACCCCGCTCCGGCCCCAGACGAGCCAGCAGCTGGTCGAGATCGCGGGCGTTGAGGGTGCGCCCCCAGTGGAGGCGCAGCCACTGTTGCACCACCCGCCGTTGGTTCGCCAGTTGAAGTCTGGCCAGCGGGCGCCGGGCCAGCGCGGCGGTCCCCTCCTCCGTCGCCACCGCCGTGAGGGCCTTCAGGGCCAGGTCCAGCAGCTCATCGGTCTGCTCGTCCTCCAGGGCCAGCCGTTCCGCCAAATCGGAGATCCGGCCCGTGGCTCCCGGATGGAGCGCCTCCAGCACGGGCAAGATCTCGGCCCGCACCCGATTGCGGCTGAAGCGGAGATCGGCGTTGCTGGGGTCGACCCAGACGGGGAGTTCCATATCGCGGCAGATCCGCGCCGTATCGTCCCGGCTGAAGGGCAACAATGGGCGCACCAGCCTCAGATTCTCAGCGAGTGGACGGTCCGCCCGCGGCGCCGCCAGCCCTCGGCGATGGCAACCACGGGCCAGGTTCAGCACCACGGTTTCGGCCCGATCGGTGGCCGTGTGGGCCGTCACCACGTGATGGCATCCGATCGCCTCGGCGTGTTGGTGGAGGCAGCGGTAGCGCCAGAGGCGCGCCTCCGCCTCTGTGGCCGGGGGCGGCTCGGCCCGCTGAACAACGAGGGAGAACCCCTCCCCCTCGGCCCAAGCGGCGAGGGCCCTGGCCTGGGCTGGAGCGTCCGAACGCCAGCCATGGTCGCCATGCCAGAGGTAGAGGGTCCAGCCGTGGAGCGACCGCAGATCCCGCGTCAGCGCGGTGAGGGCCATGGAGTCCTGGCCACCGGAGGTGGCTAGGAGCAGGCTGGCGCCCCTGGGGAGCAGGTTGGGCTGGCGCAGCAGGTGGCGGTGCAGCCGGTCATGGTCAGGTCCCCAGCGCCGGGGGGGAGGCTCGGCGTCGAATGGGAGAATCGTCATCAGAACCTCGCGTGCCCGCGGATGTCGCGTTCCTCCAGCCTGCCTTCCTCCGTGCGAGAGGCCATCGGTCAGCGCCGGCTGCTGAAGGTGATTGCCGGCCTGACGAATCGGGATCAGGCCTCGGTGGAGAAAATCGCCCGCGCCGCGGCGGCCGGGGGGGCCGATCTGCTCGACCTGGCCTGTGATCCCTCCCTTGTGGAGCGCATCCTCCAGGTGGCCCCGGGGTTGCCGCTGTGCGTTTCCGCCGTGGATCCCAACCTGTTCCCCCCCGCCGTGGCGGCGGGGGCCGCGATGGTGGAGATCGGCAATTTCGACGCCTTCTACGCCCAGGGTCTGCGGTTTGAGGCGGATGAGGTGTTGCGCCTCACCCACCGCACCCGCCACCTCCTGCCGGACGTGGTGCTTTCGGTCACGGTTCCCCATGGGCTTCCCCTCGACCAACAGGAGCAGTTGGCGGTGTCCCTGGCCCATGCCGGCGCGGACTGGATTCAGACGGAGGGGGGCACCAGCGCCCGGCCCGTGAGCCCGGGGGTGCTGGGCTTGATTGAAAAAGCCGCTCCCACCCTGGCCGCCACCTACGCCATCCGTCGGGCCTTGGACGCCGCGGAGCGCCCCCTCCCCGTGCTCTGCGCGTCAGGCCTGTCGTCGGTGACGGTGCCCATGGCCCTCGCCGCGGGCGCCTCAGGCGTGGGTGTGGGCTCCGCCGTGAATCGCTTGAGGGATGAGGTGGCAATGGTGGCCGTGGTGCGGGGTCTTCGGGAGGCGACAGGCCGCTCCGTTGCTCACCCTCAAGGCCATGCCTATGGTGTCGATAGTTTTCTCTAGCTGTCATGGTCGGTTCTCTCCTCTGGTTGCTCCAGTGGCCGATTCGAGCCGTCATCCTGCTGCTGATCTCCAGGCTGCCGCTGGGGGTGGACCTGGCCAATTTTCAGGTGGCGCTCCTCTCCGCGACGGTGATCGGCCTGCTGGGAACCCTGTTGATGTGGCCGCTTCGCTTTGTTTTGGCCCCGCTCCGGCTGATCGCCACCCTGGGTGGCCTGATCCCGGTGGGATTTCTCTTTGATTGGCTGATTTCCATCATTCTTTTTGCCCTCACCTCCTGGTTGATCCAGGGCTTTCGTCTCCGCAATGGTCTGGCGAGCGCCGTGCTCGGAGCACTGGTGTACAGCTTCATCAGCTTTTTTGTGCTCCGCGCCCTGGGACTGGAGGTGCCTCTCACCCGCGCCATGGCCCTGCTCACGGGACGTCCTGTCTGAGGCCATGGGGGGGATTCCCCCTGGTCCCCAGGTTCACCCCAAGCCAACGGTGAGCTGTTGATGAGGCCAAAATGGGGCCATGTTGTTTCAGCTTCAGGCTCCCTACACCCCTCGCGGTGATCAACCCACCGCCATCGACTCCCTCGTGAAAGGGGTCGATGGCGGCGAGCGCTATCAAACCCTGCTTGGGGCCACCGGCACCGGCAAGACGTTCACGATCGCCAACGTCATCGCCCGCACGGAAAGGCCCACCCTGGTGTTGGCCCACAACAAAACCCTGGCGGCCCAGCTCTGCAACGAGTTGCGCGAGTTTTTCCCGCGCAACGCCGTTGAGTACTTCATTTCTTACTACGACTACTACCAACCGGAGGCTTACGTTCCGGTTTCAGATACCTACATCGCCAAAACAGCCTCGATCAACGAAGAGATTGATATGCTGCGCCACTCCGCGACCCGCTCATTGTTTGAGCGGCGCGATGTGATCGTTGTCGCTTCGATCAGCTGCATCTACGGCTTGGGAATTCCCTCGGAATATTTGAAAGCCGCCGTCAAGTTCGAGGTGGGCGCCAGCTTGAATTTGCGCACCTCCCTGCGGGAGCTGGTGAACAATCAATACGCTCGCAACGATCTCGAGATCAACCGCGGGCGATTCCGGCTGCGGGGAGATGTGCTTGAGATCGGCCCCGCTTACGAGGACCGATTGGTGAGGGTGGAGATGTTTGGTGATGAGGTGGAAGCCATCCGCTATGTCGATCCCACAACGGGGGAAATCCTCCAAAGCTTGGAATCCATTAACATCTATCCGGCCAAGCATTTCGTGACGCCCAAGGAGCGATTGCAGTCGGCCATCCAGGCGATTCGCCAGGAATTGGTGGAGCGACTGGAGGAACTCAATCTCCAGGGCCGGCTGCTGGAAGCCCAGCGACTTGAGCAACGCACGGGCTACGACCTGGAAATGCTTGAGCAGGTGGGCTATTGCAACGGGGTGGAAAACTATGCCCGCCATCTGGCTGGACGCCCGGCTGGATCTCCCCCGGAATGTCTGATTGATTATTTCCCCGACGACTGGCTGCTGGTGGTGGATGAAAGCCATGTCACCTGCAGCCAGCTGCAGGCCATGTACAACGGCGACCAGAGTCGCAAACAAGTGCTGATTGAGCACGGCTTCCGACTCCCCAGCGCGGCGGACAACCGGCCCCTGAAAGGGGAAGAGTTTTGGCGGAAGGCCAATCAGACTATTTTTGTGAGCGCGACACCCGGCGCGTGGGAATTGACCCAAAGCGGCACAAAGGTGGTGGAGCAGGTGATCCGTCCCACCGGAGTGCTGGATCCCGTGGTGGAGGTGCGCCCCACGGATGGACAGGTGGATGATCTCCTTGGCGAGATCCGCGTGCGGGCCGCCAAGCAAGAGCGGGTGCTGGTGACCACCCTCACCAAAAGGATGGCTGAGGATCTCACCGACTACCTCGCTGAGCATGGGGTGCGTGTGCGCTATCTCCACTCCGAAATTCACTCCATTGAGCGAATTGAGATCATTCAAGATCTGCGCAATGGGGAGTATGACGTTCTTGTTGGCGTGAACCTGCTCCGGGAAGGGCTCGATCTCCCGGAGGTGTCGCTGGTGGCGATCCTCGATGCCGATAAGGAGGGTTTCCTGCGCGCGGAGCGCTCCCTCATCCAGACCATCGGTCGGGCCGCCCGCCACGTGGAGGGCATGGCCCTCCTGTATGCCGACAACCTCACGGAGAGCATGGACAAGGCGATCTCAGAAACGGCCCGTCGCCGGGCGCTGCAGGAGGCCCACAACAGCCAACACGGCATCACGCCCCAGCCCGCCGGCAAGCGTGCGGGCAACGCGATCCTGGCCTTTTTGGAGGTGTCGCGCCGGCTCAACGATGAGCAGCTGGAGGAGGCCACCGAGCAGGCGGAGCACAACGCGGTGCCGTTGGATTCCCTACCGGAACTGATTCAACAGCTGGAGGAGAAAATGAAAGCGGCGGCGAAAAATCTGGAGTTTGAGGAAGCCGCCAATTTGCGTGATCGCATCAAAGGGCTGCGTCAGAAGTTGGTGGGCAAGGGCTGATCTCAGACAGGGGCCTCGCTTCCCTCCGCCCGGTGCTCCACCGCGCCTCCCAGCCCGAAGGCCGCGTGCACAGACCGCAGGGCCCGCTCCCCGTCGGCTTCGGCCACCACACAGCTCGTGCGGATCTCGCTGGTGGCGATCAGCTCGATGTTGATCCCCGCGTCCGCCAAGCCACGGAACATGCGCGCCGCCGTCCCCTCCGTGCAGGGCATGCCCGCCCCCACGGCGCTCACTCGGGCGATGGCGGCGCCTTCCTCGAAGCTGGCTCCAGGCCACCCCGCGAGCACCGTGCCGAGGGCCCTTTCGGCGGTGGCTCGGTCGTCGCGTCGCAGGGTGAAGGTGATGTCGCGGGTCTGCTCGGGCGCGACCCCGTGGGTGCGCTCTGATTGCACGATCGTGTCGAGACTGATGCCCGCGTCCGCCAGGGCACGGCAGATCGTCGCCGCCGCGCCGGGCCGATCGGGCACCCCGCGCACCACCACATGCGCCTGATTCTTGTCGAGGGCCACGCCGCGCACGGCGGGACTGCCCGGAACGCAGGGGACCGTCCCCTGGCGCACCTGGGACTCCGAGAGCTCGAAGGCCGCGGCCGCCGCCCGCAGCGCCCGAGTCCCCTGGCTGCCCGACACCAGACAGCTCACCTTCACCTCGCTGGTGCCGATCAAGCGAAGGTTGATGCCCAGCCGGGCCAGGGTGTCAAAAAAGCGGGCCGCCACGCCGGGGCGCCCCATGATGCCAGCGCCGGAGATGCTGATCTTCGCCATGTCCGCTTCGCTGCTGAGTCGGGTGTCCTCCGCCCCCAGGTTGAGCAGAAGGCGGCGGCAGACGGCCTCCGCGGCGGGGAGGTTCTCCTCGGCGAGGGTGAAGGCGATGTCGTTGCTGCCCCCCTCGTGGGTGGCCTGCACGATCAGATCGACATTGAGGCCCTCAGTCGCCAGCGCCTCGAACAGCATGGCCGCCACCCCCGGCCGGTCGGGCATGTGGGCCATGGCCACCACCGCCTGGCGCTCCTCCAGTTCCGCGCCGTCCACCGGGCGGCCAAGCTCCAGACCCTCGCTGCCAATCGGCCGCCCGGGTCCGCTGGTGAGGAGGGTGCCAGGCTCCTCGCTCCAGCTGGAGCGCACCACGAGCGGCACGCCGTAGATGCGGGCGATCTCCACGGCGCGGGGATGCAGCACCGCGGCGCCGAGGCTGGCCAATTCCAGCATCTCGTCGCAGCTCACCGACGTCATCAACTGGGCATCGGCCACCTTGCGGGGATCCGTGGTGAGCACGCCGGGCA
Organism: Cyanobacteriota bacterium; assembly: GCA_046309395.1. Lineage (GTDB taxonomy): Bacteria > Cyanobacteriota > Cyanobacteriia > PCC-6307 > Cyanobiaceae > Cyanobium. The sequence goes on from JBKCPG010000315.1 coordinate 5,653, forward strand.
CATCGGTGTAGATCTCGCAGGCGTCGGCTCCCAGGGCGGCGGCGAGGGCCACGGCGGTGGTGTCGGAGCCGCCTCGCCCGAGGGTGGTGATCTCCCCGCCGCCCGTGGGTCCACCGCTGGTGCCCTGGAACCCGGCCACGACCACCACCTGGCCGTCCTCCAGGAGCCGTCGCAGCCGTTCGGTGCGCACTTCGAGGATCCGGGCCCGACCGTGGGCCGACTCGGTGAGGATGCCCGCTTGGGCCCCCGTCATCGACACCGCTGGCACGCCGAGCCGGAGGAGGGCCATGGCGAGCAGGGCAATCGACACCTGTTCGCCAGTGGCCAGCAGCATGTCCATCTCCCGCTGGGGAGGCTCGCCGCAGATGGACCTGGCCAGGGCGGTGAGCGCATCGGTGGTGTGCCCCATGGCCGACACCACCACCACCAGCTCGTGGCCAGCCTCCCGGCTCATGGCGATGCGATGGGCGACAGCCTGGATGCGCTCCACGTCCGCGACGGAGGTGCCACCGAATTTCTGGACGAGGAGGGTCATCCGTGCGCGGGTGCGGGTGGATGCCAACTTATCGAGGGGAGCTGAGGGGAAGCAGCCAGGCCTCTCGGAACGTTTCAGCGGGATCCCCGCCGCGTTTGAGGGAGGCCTCCGCCTCCAGCAGCTGTCGCAGGAGCTTCAGCAGGTGATCGGTGCCGCGGCCCCGGAGTTGCTTGCGCAGCACGTAAATCCTCTTGGGATTGCCGATGCCCGCCGCTTTGGCGATGGTGGCCACATCGGTCTCCCCCTGCCCATCCAGCAGGGCCACCCACAGCCATCCGCGGATCTGGCTGGAGAGGGAGGCCACGATTCGCAGAGCCGGCTCGTTGGCGGCCAGCAGGGCATCCGCTAGGGCGATGGCCTCGGCGGGACGGCCCGCCAGCAGGGCCTCACCCACGGCCAGGGCGGTGCTGCTCAGCCCCCCCACGAGTTGGGCCACGGCGGCCGTCGTCACCCGCCCGCCGCCGTAAACCCTCAGTTTTTCCAGTTCGCTGGCCAGCCTCGCGCTATCGCTGCCGATGGCCTGGGCCAGAGCCTCGGCCGCCCCGGGCTCCAGCGTCAGCCCGAAGTCCTGGGCCGTGCGCCGCACCAGCTCCAGCTGGCCGGCCCCATCCCAGCTGGCGGGCAGGGGGAAGCTCCGCTCCTCGGCCACCGCCCGCAGAGCCTTGGTGGCGCGCAGCCGGGCATCCGGTTTGCCGCCGCTCACCAGCACCAGATGGGTGTGCTCGGCGATGGCGGGCAGGCAGGCTTCCAAGGCCTCGGCCAGGGCAGGGGCGCAGGCGGCGCAGAAGGGACT
>JBKCPG010000316.1:0-3067 GCA_046309395.1 Cyanobacteriota bacterium
CCCCCCATGCTCCTCGACCTGCGCGGCAAGAAGGCCCTCGTCACCGGCATCGCCAACAACAAGTCGATCGCCTGGGGCATCGCCCAACAGCTGCACGCCGCCGGCTGCGAGTTGGGCGTCACCTACCTGCCGGATGAGAAAGGCCGCTTCGAGGGCAAGGTGCGCGACCTCACCGCCCCCCTGGCTCCCACCCTCTTTGAACCCCTCAACGTGCAGGACCCCGCCCAGATCGAGGCGGTGTTCGCCAAGGTGGCCGAGAGCTGGGGCAGCCTCGATGTGCTCGTGCACTGCCTGGCCTTCGCTGGCAAAGAGGAGCTGATCGGCGACTATTCCGCCATCAGCCCCGAGGGCTTCGCCCGCGCCCTGGAGGTGAGCGCCTATTCCCTGGCGCCCCTCTGCCGCCACGCCAAGCCCCTGTTCAACGAGGGCGCCAGCGTGATCACCCTCAGCTACCTCGGCGCCGAGCGGGCCATCCCCAACTACAACGTGATGGGCGTGGCCAAGGCCGCCCTGGAGGCCTCCGTGCGCTACCTGGCCGCCGAGCTCGGCCCTCACAAACAGGTGCGCGTCAACGCCATCAGCGCCGGGCCCATCCGCACCCTCGCCAGCAGCGCCATCGGCGGCATCCTCGACATGATCCACAACGTGGAGGAGAAAGCCCCCCTGCGCCGCACCGTCACCCAGGAGGAAGTGGGTGGCGCCGCCGCCTTCCTGGCCAGCCCCCTGGCCTCCGGCATCACCGGCCAGGTGATTTATGTGGACGCTGGCTATTGCGTCACGGGCATGTGAGTGGGCCCAGGGGCCCTCAGGGGCGCCAGGAGGTGAGCAGCTCCCGCGCCTTTCGATAGGCCCGAATCCTTCGGGAGGGGGGCTTGGGCGGGCGCGTGGCCAGGGCCCCCATCAACGCCTGGAGCATCCGGGCCAGCTGCTCCGGCGTGCTCTCCTCCACCAGGCCGCGGGTGTAGGCGGCCAGCGCTTCCGTCGCCGCCTCCGGCAGGGTCGTCGGGGCCTCGCCCGCAAGCTGGCGCGACAGTTCGGCGAGATCCGCGAGATTGTGCGATTCCCAATCCCTCGTGGAGGTGAGGGACTCCCCCCGCAAGGCGTCCACCAGCTCCCAGCGCGGATGGCCGGCGTCGGGCAACAGCTCCCGCACCTTCTCGCACATCCAGCGCCCCTGCCGGCGGCGCAAAATCACCCGCACCCGCGCGCCGGCAGGCAATTTCGTGAACCAGAGCAAATACAAAGAGCTGCCATCCATGAAGATCAGATCGTTCGCCCGGGAATAGAGGCTGATCTGCTCAGCGAGGGAGACCCGCTCCGGGTGAAACACCTGGTAGCCCCGGGCCTCCAGCACCGGATCGAGCACCACATCCCCGAGCAATCGCCCCAAGCTCACCGGCAGCCCGCTGCGGGTGACATACACCTTCTCGACCGGAGGCTCCCCCTCAGGGGCGGGGGCCGTGTCGGCGCTGGCCAGCAGATGGCGCATCAAGGCTCGGCTGTCGCAACCCAACTGTTGATCCAGCACCGCCGCGTTTGACGCGAATCCCCACACGCAGGCTGGAATCCACAGCTGGCGAAACCGGAGCGGGCGCTCCAGGATCCGAATCCGCCGGGCGGGCAGACGGATCAAGGCGAGAATCTCCTCCATGTAAGGCAAAAGATCCTTGCCTTGATCCAGCCATTTCGGCATGAAAAAGTAAACATCCGCCTCCAGCTCTCGCAGGGTCGCGGAGGCCTCTTTGGCCGCTCCCTCCAGGCCCTCTTCCGGAGCCAGCCACCAGAGCCGAGCGAGGCTTTCGTGAATGAAATGGCCAAAATGCCGAATCAGACACCCCCCAAAAATCGCCGGGGCTTCCACCCGTTCCGCCCCATCCCACCACCGTTGGGCCTCCGCCCGCGGCTCCCCGGCCTCCCAACGCAGGGCCTCGGACGGCGGCAACGTGCGGATGATCGGCAGGGCTTCGCGCACCAGCCCCTCACGCGAGGGGTGCCAAATCAAGCCCTCCGTCTCCCTTCCATCCAAGAAAAAGGGAAAGGTGGGGAGAGCGAGGCAATGTTCAACGTGATGAAGAAGGGCTGTGGACGGAAGATCTGACGGGGGCATCTTTTTCTTTCGCGCCTTGATCGTTCACGGGTTTGGCTTCACAATCACTCTAAAGACAGACGCTCCTCGCCACAGCGAGGTTGGGCAATCCCCGGCACCGTGCGCCATGATTCCGCCCATCCCCGCCAGACCCTCGTGTCGGCCTCCAGCCCCAACGTCCTCCCCCCGCGCCAAGGAGAAATTCACCGGGTGACGGGCGAAACCAACGTGCGGGTGACGCTCCGGCTGGATGGCACCGGCCGCTGTCAGGTGAACACCGGCGTGCCCTTCCTGGATCACATGCTCCATCAGATCAGCAGCCACGGCCTGCTCGACCTGGAGATCACCGCCACCGGCGATACCCACATCGACGACCACCACACCAACGAGGATGTGGGCATCGCCTTCGGTCAAGCCCTCGCCCGGGCCCTGGGCGAGCGCCGGGGCATCCATCGCTTCGGCCACTTCCTGGCGCCCCTCGATGAGGCCTTGGTGCAGGTGGCCCTCGATTGCTCGGGTCGCCCCCATCTGAGCTGGGGCCTCACCATCCCAGCGCCCAAAATCGGCACGTACGACACCGAGTTGGTCAAAGAGTTTTACGTGGCGGTGGCCAATAACGCCGGCCTCACCCTCCACGTGCGCCAGCTGGAGGGCGTCAACTCCCACCACATCGTGGAAGCCAGCTTCAAGGCCTTCGCCCGCGCCCTTCGCCAGGCGGTGGAGATCGACCCCCGCCGCGCGGATGCGGTGCCCAGCAGCAAGGGAACGCTGGAGCGGGCGGGCGGTTGAGAATCCTCAGGGCCGCTTGCCGTGACTAGGCTGGAGCTCATTGCACTTGTGTCATGAAGCGCGCGATTCTTCTGGGCGCCCTGGCCGCCGCTGGCCTGGCGGTCTTCGCCACCCCCAGCCGGGCCGCCTCGATCGAGCCCTGCCAGCCCTCGATGGCCGCCGAGCCCCCCTGCCAGCCCACCCCTCCCTGCC
>JBKCPG010000317.1:0-9972 GCA_046309395.1 Cyanobacteriota bacterium
GAGGAGGGCAAGAATCAACCGCTGCCGTCGATGCTGCAAACCAGGCAGGCGATCCGGGTGCCTGATGCCCTTCACCCCAGCCCCGAGCAACTGGAGGAGGTGAGGCACCGTCTGCGGACCATGCTCAACGAGAGCCTGAAGTGGCGTGAGCTGCAGGGTTGGGATCCCAGCCAACCGCCCTATCCCGGTCTGCCGGCGTTTGAGGCCCATCAGGCGCCGGTGTTCTTTGGCCGGGATGCAGACATTTTGAGGGTGGTGCAGCAGCTGACGAGCCTGGCGCTGAGTGCTCCCGGGTTCCTGTTGCTGCTGGGGGCCTCGGGCTATGGCAAGTCGTCGCTGGTGCGGGCGGGGGTGGTGCCGTGGCTGCGGGCGGAGCGGCAGCGGCGTTGGCTGGTGCTGGAGCCGTTCAAGCCTGGGCTGGATCCGTTCGGGGCGCTGCGGGGGGTCCTGCGGGAGCCCCTGGAGGCGGAGCTGCTGGCGCGGGAGCCACAGGGCGGTGTCGGGGAAGCCGACGGACTGAGCCGCCAGTTGCACAGCCTGAGCGGCGCGACCCGGGGGCCGGTGGTGCTGGTGATCGATCAATTCGAGGAGCTGCTGGCCGACGGCAACCAGGAAGGCGAACGGTTTCTGGCGTTTCTGGAGGGGCTGCTCACCACGGCGTTGGCGGAGGTGGTGGTGCTGGCGACGATGCGAACGGATTTCTTGGCGCTGCTGCAGAGCCGCTGGCCTGAGCTGTTGCACCTGGCCAGCAAAGAATCGCTGAAACCGATCCGGCTGGAGGACTTCGGCGAGCTGATCAGCGGGCCCTCCAAACGCTCGAATCTGGAGGTGCAACCCGGCCTGAAGGAGCGGCTGGTGAACGACAGCGGCGGCGGCGATGCGTTGCCGCTGCTCGCGTTCACGCTGGAGAAGCTGTGGCAGAAGTGGAAGGAGCGTGGCGGCCCGATGGTGAGCCCGAGGGGCGAACGCTGGGACCTGACGGTGGCCGACTACGAGACCCTGGGCGGCGTGGCGGGGGCGGTGAGCAGCCAGGCAAAGCTCTGCTGGAACCCGGAAACAAGCATTGAGGCCGATGCGGCGGCCCTGCGGGAGGCCTTTCTGGACCACCTGGTGACGCTGAACGAGGAGGGTCAGGCGGCCAAACGCGCCGCTGAGCTGCAGGAGCTGCCGGAGCGCAGCCGCCCGATCGTGCAGCGCATGGTGAACCGGCGGCTGCTCGTGTCCGACTCCGGGGTGGTGGAGATCGCCCACGAGGCGCTACTTCGCACCTGGGAGCCGCTGATGGAGTGGATCGAGGCGGGCAAGGTGGACTTGCTCCAGTGCCTGCGGGTGCGGCGCCTGCTGGGGGCCCTCACCCCCGAGGCGCCAGCGAAAGACCGCCGCAAAACCCTGAACGACCTGGCGGATCTGGCGGCGGCGGGCGGCAGCGAAGGGCGTGCGGTTCAGAAAGAGGCGGCGGGCCCACTGGCGGCCCTGCTTGCTGAGGGCACCGTGCCGGAAGACGACCGCCTGGACGCGGCCCTGGTGCTGGCCCTGGTGGGCGCGGAAGCCCCCCTGCGGAACACCCTGGCTGACACGACAGCGCCGGTGGCGCTGCGGCGGCGGGCGGCGGAGAGCCTGGGGCTGCTCGCCAAGCGCAGCGGCGATCGGGACCAGCGCGATCGGATCGCGAAGGAGCTGGAGGGCTGGCTGCGCAGCGATGTGCTGGATGTGGGGATCGAGCCGGTGAGCGATCCCGCCGTAGTGGCGGTGGCGCGGGAGGCGGCGCAACGGCAGGTGGCAGCCCAGGTGGTCCAGGCCCGCGCTGCCGGCCAGCTGGAAAAGATCAAAGAAGCGCAACTGCTCCAGATGATTCGCCAAATGGAAGAGCAGGTGGAGCAACAGGAGCTTTGGGCGATGGGGGCATCCCCAGGCTGGGCGGAGCACGATGCCCGCCTGCCGCTGCTGCAGGGCGCCGCGCGGGGCCTGCAACTGGCGGCCTCGGTTGATCTGCCCCTGCTTGGCAGCGGCCCGGGCCGCAAGGTGTCGATGCTCACGCTGAGGGCTGAGGAGGTAGCCGGTGGCCTGCGCATCCGCACCGAGGTGGTGGAGGTGCCGGTGTGGCAGCTGCCGCTCCCTAATGGCGAACCACTGGAGCTGGTGGTGGTGCCAGCGGGGGAGAGCACCATCGGCTCGCCGGCGGAAGAAGCCGGCCGCGATGTCTACACCGGATTTCGCCAGAAGTGCGAGGGCGTAGATGTGGAGGTGTTGCGCAAGGTGCGGCTGGAGCGTTTTGCGATGCTGCGCCATCCGATCAGCCAGGGGCAATGGCGTTCGGTGGTGGAGGCGCTGGCCGTTGAACGGCGGGGCGAGTTGAACGCTTCTCCGGGCACTTTCCGCCCCGACGACACCTGGGAGCGCTGCGGCCAGCCCGACGGCTTGCCGGTGGACAGCGTCAGCTGGAATCAGTGTCAGCAGTGGCTGGAGGGGCTCAATGGCTGGCTGGTCGCCCAATGGCCCCACTGGGCGAAACAGCACCCTGAACTGGGACCTGAGCCAGTGCGCTTCGCCCTGCCAAGCGAGAGCCAGTGGGAAGTGGCCTGCCGAGCCGGGGCCAGAGACCCCTTCCACTTTGGAGACACGCTTGATCCGAGCTGGGCCCGGTACAACCCCAGCTTCACCTACGCCAAAGACCGGCGGGGCGATTACAAGCAACGTCCGGTGCCACTGGGTTTCTTTGGTCTGGTGAATCACTGGGGGTTTGCGGAGCTGCATGGCCAGCTGCAGGAGTGGTGCGCGGATCAGTGGCACCGCAGCCCCATCGGCGCCAATCAGGGTCAACGACGTGGCTGGTTTGGCGGCGGCGGAACTCCTCAACCCCTGCTGGATGGCCGTGCCCTGGAGGGACCCGACCCTGGGTTGGCAGGGGTGCCTGTGGACAGGGAGATGAGGCTGCTGCGCGGGGGCTCGTGGGTCAACGGTCCGCACGTCGCCCGCGTCGCCTTCCGGAACTGCGTCCTCCCGGGCTATGTCAGCGCCGGCGTTGGCGTCCGTCCCTGCTGCTTCTCCCCCCCAGGCTCCCTTCTTGGTCCTTGAGCCCTTGGTCCCTTTGCCCTCTGGCTGTTGGTTTAGCCCTGGCTGTTGGCTTGCTGGGCTGCTGGGCTGTTCGCAAAGACGCCGTAGTCGCCTCGATTGTTTGTTCTGAAGTGCTCATGCCCCCAGAACCAAGCAACCCCACCAACCCCTGCACCCCACCCTCGGCTGCCTGCGGCTCCACAACATCAACCTGCGCGTTCCCGTCCTGCCCCTGGCTGAGCGAGGCACCGCCTACGTGGGGGTGTTGCAGCAGCGATAGAGCCCCGTCGCCATCCGCCAACTCCACCCGCCCGCACACCAGCTCCGCTGGCAGGGGTGCCGTGCCCACAGCAAGGTCACGCTGAGGCGCCTCGGTGATCTGGACATGTCCATGGCAAGGGCCAGAGAACCCTCCGCCCTCTGGCGACATGAACCCCTTACTGCGGCTGCTGGCCGCCGCCGCCTCCCATGGCCTGCTCACCGGCCAGATCATCTTTTCGGCCGCCTTCGTAAGCGCCTGTGAGCTGCCCAACTGGCTGCATGCCCCGCGCCAGGTGAATGCCTGCCTGGAACGCTGGATGACGGTCAGCGCCCTGTTCTTCCCCTCCGGCATGCAGATGGCGGCCAGCAGCAGCCAGCCGGCCCTGGTGCCCGGGCGGCGGGGGTTGTTCCGATGAGCCGCCCCGTTCCTGCTGGCGACTACGTCGCCCATTTCGATCCACAGTTGGATCACCACCGGGCCTGGCTGTTGGCGGTGCTGGAGCGGCTGGTGGACAATGAGCCCCAGGCCCTGGAGGAGGGTGGCAGCCTGCGGCAGCTCTGGAGCGCCGCACCTCCGGAGCCCCTCGCCGTGGCGGCCGTGGCCGCAGCGGCGACGGTAACCGACAGATCTAATGCGGTGGCCCTCGCCCTGCCCCTGGTGCAGCAGTTCGAAGGCTGCCAGCTAAGCGCCTATCCCGATCCCGAGACCGGTGCTGAGCCCTGGACGATCGGTTGGGGCAGCACCAGCTACGCCGACGGCACCCCGGTGCAGGCCGGCGACACCATCGGCCAGGAGCAGGCCGATGCGTTGCTGTCTGGCCGGCTGGAGCGCGACGGCGCCTGGCTGGCCCATCGCATCCCCGGCTGGGCGGCGTTGAGCAGTCACCAGCAGGCGGCCCTGCTCTCCTTCACCTACAACAGCGGCCCGAACTGGTTCGGCAGCAACGGTTTTGCCACCCTCAGCCGCTGCCTGCAGCAGGGGGAACTAGAGCAGGTGCCGGCGGCGCTGCTGCTTTACGTAAACCCCGGCGGGCCCAGCGAGGCGGGGCTGCGGCGGCGCCGCAAGGCAGAAGCGGCGCTCTGGTGCACTTCCCCCACGCCGGCCAGGCCACCATCGCCCGGTGGCGGGGGCAGCCCTTCCGCGCTGGGGGCCAGCGGTAGGCGCTACCCCAACCCCCTGGTGGGTGTGCCCTATTTCCAGCAGCGCGATTCCGCCCAGCTGAGCCAGCGCGATCGCACCTGCTTCTCGTCCAGCTGCGCCATGCTCCTGGAGGCCCTCAAGCCCGGCACGCTCCAGGGAGCCAACGGGGATGGCCAGTACCTGGCGGTGGTGCAGCGCTACGGCGACACCACCGACGCCAACACCCAGCTCCAGGCCCTCGCCCACTACGGCCTCACCGCCCGGCTGGTACAGAAAGCAGACTTCGAACTGATCGAGGAGCAGATCGCCCGTGGCATCCCGGTGCCCTGCGGCTACATCCATCGAGGCCCCATCGATCGACCCACCGGAACCGGCCACTGGTTGATCGTTTACGGCCATACCCCCACCCATCTGGTGGTGAACGACCCGTGGGGGGAGCCCGATCTGCTCAGCGGCGCCACCCTTAATGCCAACGGCATGGGGCTCCGCTTCTCCCGCCAGAACTACCGCTGCGCGGGCCTGCGGCTACGGCAAGCGCTGAATGGTGGAGCCCATCGGAGGTGGGGCCTACAGCCATGCGCCGGGTAAGGGGTGAGCGGTGGTGGTGGATGGGGTTGGGTGAGTCCAGCTGAGCCCGATTGGCTCGGACGGCGCCGCCCATCCGTAACAAGTTGAAGGGTGTTTTATGGATCCTCTGAATATGGAGCTTGCTCAGCGTCCCACTGGCCGGATGGGGGTTCCGGAGGGACTTTCCTACTCAATGGGAAGGTAGGGACTCGTACTGTAATGATGCTTACGCATTGGCGGCTAAACTAAGAGGAATATGCTCAATCAGTGCTCGGCCAGGTGAGACCGTTGTGCTTTGCTGGAGTGAGGACTACGAGCATCCCGTTGCGAGAGCAGATTTGAGGAGGCGCATATGAGCAAAGTTATATTTGACCCAATCTGCGGGCAGCTTGAGGTCTTCTTCAACAGCAACTCTAGGCAAATACTATCGAATCGCGAAATCGAAATGCAGCGCATATTTTTTCCTATTCAGATGCTCTTCGGCAAACAACTGACTGTCCGCAAGGCGTATCCTGCCTTACAAAAAGCCTTCTCTGTGGCAGAGGTTCGGTTGGCTGAGCTTTGCCGCAATCTCAGTCTGGACGACCTCATGGCAATACTACGACGCGCACCTGTGCACGTGATGGGATCGAATAACTGGCTTGCATACCTTTCGCTCGGGCTGGTCAAGTACACGAACCCGTCATTGAAGACCACGGAAACCGTATCTTCCAGCGAGCGTCAGCACAGTCTGGCACACATCTGGTCATCTGATCTGCTCTTTGACGCAGATCGTGTCGCTACCTGTGCGAGGGCAATGGAAAACATAGGTGGGACGATGCGGTTGGTTGGAAAGGGAGCCAAGTTCTCACCAACAGCTATCAATCCACTACGTTGCGAGGAAGAGACTGAAGTCAGAGAGGCCATCGACGCATACGAGGCTAGGCGCCCCATTAATCCGCTTCGCCAGCTGGGCATCATGGAATCGAGCAGCCGGGATGAGCCGCACATGCTCATATTCTGCCTCGGCGGCAGGGGAAAGCAGACGATACTGAGTGAGCCAAAACGCGAACTCATCTTGTATGTCAATTTCGCTCCTTCATATTTTGAATGGAACCCACTCTTCCACATTCTTGAAAAATACCGCGAGCCAATTATGGACTTGTATCGCGTCCGTCTGGAGGCCATCGCCCATGTTCTCATCAGCCTTTCAGTACGTGTGTCGCACACACTGATGTGCCCCGAATCCGTAGTTGAGTCTGCAACCAAGGGCAGCTTCACATTCAACTTGCCGCCTGACGATGGATCGGACGACTATGCCCGTAGACTCGGTTTCACTTTCCGGTTGCTTCGTACCGGCTATGTGCGATTCCCTCGTGACTACTGGATAGACACCCTCGGAGCTATCTCGTCTCCATGGGCAGAAACAGAGGCTAGCCGGCGCGACTTGGTGGAGGAGTTTCTGGCCGCGTTCACCGTCCTGCCGGACCGACGGGAGAAGATAGACATTAGCTTATTGCGTCCGTATCCCCTTGTCTGCCAGGGCCCTAGCGGACATGTTTATGTCGATTTTCGTGGTGCTCTTGACTTCATCCGGGACCTCGTGGAGGCTGGAAAGCGTTGGTATTCCTCCCAGCATGGAGACCAATTCACACTCAGCCTGAAGAGACGCATTGAGAGTGAAGCTCCCGAGGCGAGGGTGGTCGGATGGAAGAGGAAAGTAAGAAATGGAAAAGGTGGAAAGACGGAGTGTGATCTGCTGGTGAAGGCGCGAAGACGGCTGTACGTAATTGAATGCAAAGCATGCGCTCATTCAGATCGATTTTTCCGTGGCGATCCTGATGCGGTTCGGAAACTTGGATCACAGCTCGACAAGGACATCAAGCAAGCAAAGAAAGCCGCCGATGCAGTGAAACACGAATCCTCATTATCAGATTCCGATCTTGATCAATCGCTGGACGTACAGTTCTGCGTGTGCACGCCGTCTCAGCAGTACATCCGTCCTCTTGGCAAGTATGGCTGGTTGCACAACGGCGTACCGCTGATTTGTACACCTGAAGAACTAATCTCTGTTCTCTGCGCATCATCATGAATGATGATGCGCAGCGTGAGATGCCGTGAGCAGGATCTTTGCAGAGGATAAGAGGATTGCCTGTTCAATTGTGATGTAGAAGCACATGGCCCCATGTTTGCTCATGCCATTCCGAACGCCAGCTCGCAGCCGACGCAGAGGACGGCGCGGCTGAAAACTGGTGTTCTGCGAGCATCATGCTGCTGTCCCGCCCATGTTCTCTAATTGAGGTTAGGAAGAGCTAGTCCAGATCTGCACACAATCCCTCCAGCCGCTGTGGGCGCCCGGGGCCTCTCTTCCGGCTGATCGCGTCAGTCCCGCTGGCCAGCCCGTGCAACGGAGATAGCGGCCAACGTCCCTCCCTCTCACCCCACTTCTCCCACCTCCAACGGCACCACCCCCACACTGCAAGCCCGCTCAATCTCCTCCCACCGCCTCTCGTCAACGCCAAGCCGCCGGGCCACCGCCTCGCGGGCAACACCGGCAGCCTGCAGCTTGCGGCCCCTGGCGTGCAGCTCCCGCCAACTGGGGAGCACCTTGATCAGAAACCCCCGATCCCGGAGGAGGTCATGCACCTCGCTTTGGCGTAGCGGCGGGCAAAGGACCCGAAGGAAACCCGCTCAGGACTTCGCACCCACAATCTCCCGCAGGATCCGCACACAGGCTGGCCGCAGATCCTCGGGCAACCTGCCAATCCGGCGCCGCACAAGGGGTGCCGCCAGGGTGGTCATGCGGCTCAGCCTGCAACGGGAGGACACCTTCAGGCCGCTCTGCTGGAACTGCGGTTGGTCGTCGGGAAGATCGAGTTCATCGCTGTTGGCGGCCCCTGAAACCTTGGAGCTGATAAAGGCAAGCAAAACATCCTGATAGCGCTCGCTCAGGCCGAGCACCAGCGCCGGACGTGGCTTGACGTTGGGCCCATCCGTGAACGGAAAGGCCACCAGAACGATGTCAAAGCGAGCCAGCATCAAGCGGCCACGACCGGTTCGCCGTCCGAGAAGCTGTAAAGCTCAGGTTCCTGAGCAAGGTCGTCGAACGCTTGGCCCGCCTGGGCGAGGTCGGCCAAGTCCTGGTTGCTGAGCTCAGCGCTGTCTTGGCCGAGTTGCTCCAGCAGCCAGCGGCGATCTTCATCCGGCAGGCTCCGGATCACCTCCAGGAGGTTCTTGGTGAGCTGGGGATTGGTCATCGACTGAGGCTATCGCCGATCCAGATCTTCCTTGTTAGGCGGATTTTGTTCAGCCCTCCTGGCGCCTTTCTTCTCTCCAGACCAGCCGCCTGGGCAACGTATCGGTGGTGAGAGCTCCCCGCCGGCCGGCTGCGGTCTCGCCCGTGGCCAGCCTCTCCCCCTCCCCCTACAGCGGCTCGATCAGCCCCAGGTGCACCACGCCCACGCTGCAGGCCTGCACGATCTCCTCCCACCGGCGTTCGTCCACCCCCAACCGCTGGGCCACCGCCGCGCTCGTGACGCCCGCTCCCTGGAGCTTCTTCCCCCTGGCGTTCATCTCCCGCCAACTGGGCGGCACCTTGATCAGAAAGCCCCGATCCCGCAGGAAGTGATGCACCTCGCCGTTGGCGTAGCGGCGGGCAAAGGGCCGGAAGCCTCCACGCTCCGGCACGTAGCGGCGGGCCGCCAGGATGATGCCCACCATCGCGATCTGCTCCAGGTCTTCCCTCGGGTGGCCGGTGCGGCGCGACAGGTTGGCCGCCACCGCTCGGGCGATGTCCTGATGCTTCAGCGCAAGGGCATTGGCGGCGGCATGGGGATGGTCACGACGATGGGGGCGGCGCCTGCCGGGCGGAGGTGTGCGCGATGGCGCCCTGGGGCCGGAACTCTGATGGCGCTGGGGGCTGGGACGGTGGTTGGAGGGTTGGCTGTGTGGGGAGGTGGTGTCTTGCATGGTTCAGCTCTTGATTGGTGGGGAGTGTGCCGCTGCAGCCAGGCCCCGGGGAGGGCCGGTGCGGGCGCAGCGGTGCTGAGGGGCACGAGGCTCAGGAGATCCGGCTGCTTGCGGCCGAGGTGAGCCCTGCTGGTGCTGTGGTGTGGCCTGCAGGCGACAAAAGGGCCCGCTCAGCACCGCCTGCGAGGTGCTTCAGCAAAGAATCCACAAAGAATCCCAGCACGTTTTTCGCCCAGATCCATTGCGGCACAACGGGATCCAAAGAAACCAAAGAAAACAGCCCTCTCTCTCGCAGCGGCCACCGCGCGTGGCGCTTCACGTTGGTGGCATCCGCGGGGAAGGACGCTCTCCTGGCTCCATCCGTGGCGGCACCGATGGGGGATGCGGACACCGCATGGCGGCCATCCCACCAGCGTGCTGCGCGTCGATAAGCGCCTTGCGCCCCATAAGCCCCGGATCGGTGGGATTCTTTGTCTCCTCTTGCAGCGCAGTCGGTTTGGGCGATTTTTGAGGGTGGATTCTTTGGGATTCTTTGCCGCGCGGCGTGGATTCTTTGCTGGCAGAGGGGTAAACACCCCTCCGCGGCCTGGCCGATCGGGTCCCTCGCCTGGCTCCTGGTCATGGGTCCAGCACCCGCGCCAGCCAGTCCGCGCCGCCATCGCTGAGGCTGTAGCGCAGGTAGAGGCACCGCTCCTCTCCTCCCTTGCGGGTGGCCACCACGTGGCCCTGCAGGTCATTGAGCAGACGTCCCAGGCCCCTGTAGCGGTTCAAGTCGTCCCGTTCTGTGGCCTGCAGGCGACAAACGGGGCCCACGCAGCACGCTCGCGGGAGGCTGAGGGGAGGAATGCACGGGCTGGCCCCAAGGAATACCAAGGAATGCAGGGCGGTTTTTTCCTCAGATCCATTGCAGCGCAATGGGATGCAAAGAATGCAAGGAATACAGCCCCTCTTTTCGAGTGCGGGCTCCGCGCGGCAGATCACGCAGGTCGCAGGCGAGGCAC
>JBKCPG010000318.1:0-24650 GCA_046309395.1 Cyanobacteriota bacterium
CCCATGGTCTCCTCTCCCCCGCCCCGCCTCCGTTTCGCCACCGTCTGGCTGGCGGGCTGCTCGGGTTGCCACATGTCGTTTCTGGATCTCGACGAGTTTCTCTTCGACCTCGCCGAACGGGTGGACGTGGTGTACTCCCCCGTGGCCTCCGATGCCAAGCACTATCCCGAGGGGGTGGATGTGGTGTTGGTGGAAGGCGCGGTGGCGAATGTCGACAACCTCGCCCTGGCCCGACAGGTGCGGGAGCGCAGCCGTTGCGTGGTGGCCTTCGGCGACTGTGCCGTGACGGCGAACGTGCCGGGCATGCGCAATCTTCTCGAGGGCGCCGCGTCGGTGTTGCGACGGGGTTACCTCGAACTGGCCGACCATGGCGCCCAGTTGCCCAAGGCTCCCGGCATCGTGCCCGAGCTGCTGGAACGGGTGTCGCCCCTGCATGAGGTGATCCAAGTCGATGTCTGGCTTCCCGGTTGTCCGCCCTCGGCGGAGCGCATCAAGGAGGCCCTGCTGCCCCTGTTGGCGGGGGAGCGACCCCAACTCGAGGGTGCCGACATGCTGCGCTTTGGCTGATGTCTCTCCCCTGAACCCCTCCGAGCCCTCCATGAGCCGCACCGTCCTGATCGACCCGGTGACCCGCATTGAGGGTCACGCCAAGATCACCCTTCACCTCGATGAGGAGGGTCGCCTGCGCGACACCCGCTTCCACGTGGTGGAGTACCGGGGATTTGAGAAGTTTTGCGAGGGCCGCCCCTTCACCGAGATGGCGGGCATCACCGCCCGAATCTGCGGGATCTGCCCGGTGAGCCACCTGCTCTGCGCCGCCAAGACGGGCGACAAACTGCTGGCGGTGCGGGTGCCTCCCGCGGCGCGGAAGCTCCGCCGGCTGCTGAATCTGGCCCAGCTCACCCAGAGCCATGCCCTGTCGTTTTTCCATCTGAGCAGTCCGGATTTTCTGCTCGGGTGGGAGAGCGACCCCCTCCGCCGCAATGTGTTTGGCCTGATGGCCGCCGATCCGGAGTTGGCCCGCGCCGGGATCCGCCTGCGGCAATTCGGCCAGCGCGTCCTGGAGCTCCTGGGCGGGCGCAAAATCCACTCCGCCTGGGCCGTGCCCGGAGGGGTGCGCACCCCCCTGAGCGAGGAGGCCCGCGATTGGATCCTGGCGGGACTGCCGGAAGCCCGCGCCACCGCCGAGCGGGCCCTGGGGCTGTTCAAGGGCCTGCTGGATGGGCCCCTGCGACGGGAGCAAGAGGTGTTTGGCTCCTTCCCCAGCCTGTTCATGGGCCTGGTGAGCCCGGAGGGATTCTGGGAGCACATCGACGGGGTGATCCGCTTTCGCGGACCCGATGGCGCCATCGTGGCCGATGGGCTCCTGGAAGACGACTATGCCGCGTTTCTCGGGGAGGCGGTGGAACCCTGGAGTTACCTGAAATTTCCTTATTACAAGCCCTTCGGCTATCCCGAGGGGATCTACCGGGTGGGCCCCCTGGCCCGCCTGAACGTCTGTGAGGCGATCGGCACTCCTTGGGCGGATCGGGAACTCGCCGAATTTCGCCAGCGATCCGGCCGGGTGGCCCTTTCCAGCTTTGCCTATCACCACGCCCGGCTGGTGGAGATCGTGGCCTGTCTGGAGGGGATTGAGCTGCTTGTCCGCGATGAGGAGACGCGTACCGGTCGGGTGCGGGCTCGGGCGAGCCTCAACGCCAATGAGGCGGTGGGGGTCAGCGAGGCTCCCCGCGGCACCCTGTTCCACCACTACCAGGTGGATGGGCAGGGCCTGCTCACCCGGGTGAATTTGATCATCGCCACCGGGCAAAACAACCTGGCCATGAACCGCACCGTGCATCAAATCGCTCGGGAGTTTCTCCCCGATCCAGTGCCGGCCGACGCCGAGATCCCCGAGGCCATCCTCAACCGGGTGGAGGCGGGCATCCGCTGCTTTGATCCCTGCCTGTCGTGCTCCACCCACGCCGCTGGACAGATGCCCTTGGCCCTCCAGCTGGTGGCCGCCAATGGAGAGGTGCTGGCGGAGCGGCGCCGCGATGGGGGGTGAGCACGGCGCCGGGGGGAATCTGCTGATCGGCGTGGGGAACCCCCTCCGGGGCGACGATGGGGTGGCCGCTGTGTTGCTGGAAGAGTTGGCCGCCGATGGCTGGGCCCACCGCCCGCCGCCCGCCGAGGTGAGGGTGGTGCATCAGCTCACTCCGGAATTGGCCCTGGCCCTGGCCTCCAGCCGGCGGGTGCTGTTTGTGGACGCCTGCGCCCTCGCGGGCACCACCGAACCCTGGATCGAAGCGCTGGAGCCCCTGGGGACGGGAGCCCTGGGAGGCCATCAGCTGGATCCCCCCACCTTGATGGCGCTGGCGGCTGCCCTGTACGGCTGGCGTGGAGAGGGGGCCCTGCTGCGCATGCCGGCCTACGCGTTCCCCCATGGGATGGGGTTGTCGGCTCCCTCGCGCCTGGCGTTGCCCCGGGCGCGGGAGCTGGTGCACGGGTGGCTGCGTGGGGGATGATGGAAGGTCCCAGCCGCTGTTTCCGTCGCTGTGTTGAACCATGCCCCTCAAGGGTGGGCGGCCTTCGGGGCGAGTTTTACGGCCATCACCCTGGCGGAGTTGGGGGACAAGACTTTTTTCATGGCATTGATCCTGGCGGCCCGCCATCGGGCGCGGGATGTGTTTGTCGGGGCCTTCGCGGCCCTGGCCGCGGTGACCCTGCTGTCCTTGGGGTTGGGCTACGGGCTGCGGGAGCTCCTGCCTCGGGCGGCGGTGCCGTGGCTCGCGGCGGCGCTGTTTCTGGGCTTTGGCCTGAAGCTGTTGTGGGACGCCCAGGGCATGGCCGCCGATGAGGCCCAGGAGGAGGAGAGGGATGCGGAGGAGGCCATCGATCAAGCGGAGCGACAGCGCTCGCTCCGCACGAGCGGGGCGGTGATCTGGGAATCCTTTGTGTTGGTGTTTCTGGCCGAGTTGGGCGATCGCACCCAGTTCACCACCATTTTTCTGGCCACGGCACCAGCCTTTTCCATGGCGGGTCTGCTCGCGGGCACGTTGGCGGGCCATGGCTTGGTGACCGGGCTGGCGGTGGGAGCGGGCAAATGGATTGGTGGTCGACTCAGCGAGAGGCTGCTCTACCGCCTCAGCGGGGGGCTGTTTCTCGTGTTCGGGCTCGTGGCGCTAAAACAAGCCCTTCCCTGAGAGTCTTCGCCATGGCTCGCCCCTACCAACCCTCCCTGCTTCGGCTCTTGCATGGGGCCACCGCCTTGCTGGCGGCGGGGGCCTGGATCACCGGGCTGATGGTGTACAGCCGTTTCGATGGCCGCTGGGGTCGGCTGCCGTTGGCCCTTTCCGGGGAGTGGATTGACATCCACGGCACCGTGGCCGTGGCGCTATGGCCGGTGGCCCTGCTCTTTGCTCTCTACGCCCTCACCTTGGGCTTCAGGCGCCTGCGGCATCCCGCTAACGCGGTGGCGCTGCTGGCCCTGGCCCTGGCGGTGGGCAGCGGCAAGTTGATGGAAGAAGACTGGTTGCGGGAAGGGGAGCTGGGCCAGGGAATTTACGGCGTCCATCTGCTCGCCTGGCTGATTCTGGCGGGTGCCGTGATCTCCCATGTGGGGAATGTGGTCGCCCGGGGTGGGGTGTCCTTGGCCAGATCGATGACCAGCTTGCGGGTGCGGCCCGGGGATCAGCCGAGGGACTGGTTGGGTCAGGCGCGCCGTCACTTCACCCGCTAGGAGTCGGAGGGGTGGGTGCCGGAAGGCCGCTCGCCAAGCGCCAGTCCTGATTCCGCCAGCTCACGGGAGACCGGGGGGGGGTCAGGCCAGACCGGCGGACTCAGCCACGTCCAGCTCTTGATCCAGCAAATCCTGGGCCAGCATCAGCAGGGCAATGCCCATCAGAGCCAAGGCCTCGCCCCGTTGCCCCTCCCCGCTGAGCTCAAGGGTGCGGGCGGTTTGCAGGTGCTGGGGCCAGGTCAGTCGCATGCCGCCACCGCGAGGGGAGAGGATCTGATGATAGTGATACGAAATTTTAATCAATGGACGTTGCTTCATACTTCCAAACACTGACAGGACCACCGGGCGTAGTCGTGACTACTGGGTTTCCTGAAAACCAAGGTAGTTTCGGTTTGTTTAATACAGTTGACAGACGTCCCATGGGTGAATCATCAAGCCTCCCCCAAACCATGGAGCTTTCCATGGGCCAGCAATTCGAGATTGAGCGCTTCAGCCGGGCCATCGACGCCACCGCCGATCCAGAGGCCCTCAAAGCCATCGCCAAGCAGTTGTTACAGGCTTGGCATACCCAGAAAGCCGCCACCAACTGGGTGATTGGTCAGCAGTTGGGTGCCTCCGGCTCGTTCTGAGCCCCCCCCCTCCTCCACACCGAGCTCAGCCAGGGTTGGGCTCGTGATGAACGACTGGGATGCTAGGGGCGGGGCAGGAGCCCCGTTCTCGCTATAGTACGTGCGTACTGACCGAGAGCCATGGCTGTTTCCTCCCCCTACGCCGTCTTTCGCGCCGCCGACCTGGAATGGCCCCTTCGGGCCTCTCCGTCTCCCTTCCCATTCGCGTCCCGTCCATCCCCTCCCAGGCGGCCTCGGGATGGCTCCTCCCAGCTCCCAGCACCACGGGGTGGGCTGGGCCGCACACCAATTCCACGAGTCCTTCGTCCCCCGCTCCACAGCTCCCGCCGTCGCCCACCTTCTTCAAGCGACTCCCGCCAGACAAAAGCAAAAGATGATTGCTGGCAAGGTGAACTTTTTTGAGTGCGGAATATCTGAACCCTCCGCTGTCAGTTCCAGAGCCAATCCTTCCTCAGCTCATGGGTTTGGTTTCTTTCGCTCCCCCCACCAAACGCTCCACAGCCAGCTTCATCACCAACGACACCAACCCGACTCCACCCAGCACCAACGCCGCCCCGTAGGCCAACTCTGAGTTGTATTGCTTGTAGCTGTCTTCCACAAACAGGGGCAGGGTTTGGGTCTCGCCGGAGATATTGCCGCTCACCACCGCCACCGCGCCGAATTCACCAAGGGCTCGGGCTGTCGTGAGCACCAGCCCGTAGAGCACGGCCCACCGCACCGTGGGCAGGGTGACCTTCCAAAACACCTGCCAAGGGCTCGCGCCGAGGGTGTGGGCCGCCTCCTCCTGGTCCCATCCCTCCTCCTCCAACAAGGGAATCACCTCGCGGGCCATGAATGGAAAGGTGACGATGATGGTGGCCAGGGCCATACCGGGCCAAGAGAAAATGATCTTCCAGCCCAGGCTGCCCACCAGATTTTTCAGCAAACCATTGGTGGGGCTGTAGAGGAGCACCAACATCAGCCCCACCACCACCGGCGAAATGGAAAAGGGCAAGTCGATCACGCTCAGCAGCAGCGCCTTGCCTCGAAACTGACGTCTGGCGATGGCGGTGGCGGCCGCCAGGCCAAAGATCGTGTTGGCGGGCACGGCGATGGCCGCCATCAACAGGGTGAGTCGGATGGCGGAAAGCAGCTCGGGGGAGGAGAGATTCTCCATAAATGGCTGCCAACCCTTGGCCAACGCCCCCGCCACCACCTGCAAGGCCGGCAGCAAGATCAGCACCGTGACATAGGCCACCGCGATCAGGGGGATCAGGAACGAGGCGCTGGGCTTGGGAACGGCGCGGAGCAACCGCGGGACAGAGGCCATGGTGGGGGGAGTGGGGAGACAACCGGGAAAGAGACGTCGAAGGCGGGGGTGGCTGAGCTTCAGGACGGCACAAACGGGTTGGTGTCCCAGTGGCGTCCCCAGACCTGCAGACCATTGATCACCAGCAAGCTGACCAGGGAGAAGGCCAGCATCACCATGCCGATGACCGTGGCGGAGGCAAAGTCGTATTCCTCCAGCTTTTGAATGATCAGGGTGGGGGTGATCAGATCCTTGAACGGCACGTTGGAGGAGATCATCACCACCGATCCGTATTCCCCCACAGCACGGCTGTAGCCCTGGGCCACACCCGAAAGGATGGCTGGCATGAGCTGGGGCAACACAACGCGAAACAGTGTTTGGCGGGGGTTGGCGCCCAAGCATCGGGCCGCCTCCTCCTGATCCAGTTCCATCGATCGCAGCACCGGTTCCACGCTGCGCACCACGAAGGGCAGGGAGATGTACACCATGGCAATGGCGACCCCTAGCCAGGTGAACGAGACTTTCAGGCCAAAGAAGGCCTGGAGGGGAGCGCCAAGCCAGCCATTGGTGCTGTAGAGACCCGCCAGAGCCAGGCCGGCCACGGCCGTGGGGAGGGCGAACGGCAGGTCAATCAGGGAATCCAGCAGCCGCTGTCCAGGAAATCGGCACCGCACGAGGGCCCAGGCGATCACCACCCCAAACACACCGTTGAGGAGGGCGGCCACCAAAGACAGGCCGAAGCTGACCCGATAGGCGGCGAGGGCCTCCGGTTGGGTGGCCAAGGTCCAAAACTCGGCGGGTCCCACAGCGGCGGTCTTCAGGGCCATCGCGCCTAGAGGCAGGAAGAGCACCAGGATCAGGTAGAGCCAGGTGATCCGCCAGGACCAGCTCATCCGCAACCAGCCCGGCCAGGCCAGAAAACGAGCCGAGCGACGGGCTGGAGGAACGGGGACCATCGGGGGAGCCAAATTCAACGGTTCAACGATAGGGAACTGTAGCCTTTTTTGGTGGGACGTTCTCGCTCCCCGGGGCTCCTCCCTCGGGAATCTCCCTGGCCCGGGGGCCAAAGGGGATTCCGGGGAGTTGGAGGCACAGGAAGAGATCCTGTCGATCCAGGGGGCTGAGTTCACCATCGCTGCTCCACTCCAGGCTCCAGGGAGCCGGTGAGGGGCTCATGGCAGAGGTGGGATGAGGAGATCGTCCTCGCCAATCGCCAGCAGCTGCCCATCCGCACGGAACCGACTGAGGATTTTCGTCACGGTGACGCGTGTCAGGCCGCAGAGATCTCCCAGGCCCCGGTGGGTGAGGTTGAGTTCGCTCAGCGACAACCTGCAGCCATGGCGGTTCACCTGGCCGAAGGAGCTCCCGATCCACAGCAGCAGCTGGAGCAGGCGGGCGTCAGCGGAGCGGACACGCTGGATGACCGTGAGTTCGGCCAGCATCTGACGCTCCCGTCGCAGGTGTTGCTCCCGCTCCGCGTCGGTGGGTTCAAGATGATCCACCACCACCGTGGTGAGGCACTGGAGCTCCAGGGGTGTGAGCGGCGGATCCTCGCCGCTGATCACGTCGCCGGGACCCCAGAGGCCCAGGGTGATGGAGTCGCCCTCCTGATCCCAGGTCAGGGAGCGCACGTAACCCTCCACCACCCGCCAACTCATGGCTTCCGGCAAGACGTCGTTGGGGTGAAGGGTGAGTCGCAGAGGGCTCTTCAGAAGGCTGGTTGTCATGGAGAACGGCGCGAAAGGAACGGTGGTGGCCAAGGGGAGCGGAGGGAGAGGCGAGGCATTCGGCGACAACAGGCGAGGGAGAGACGGGCCATGGGGGCTCGACTGGGGTTGAACAGATTATGGCGTATTCCCGATTGGTGAAGCGGTATTCCTGGGCACGTCCCTGGCTTGGGCCGTCCTCTTCAGATGAAAAACATGGGCTGGTCCTGGCGGAGGGAATCCCGCTCCCGCAGCAGATCCAGCAGGGACAGGCGAGCCAGCACGGTGGCCCTGGCCTCGTCCACCCGTTGTTCCAGGGCGGCCACCGCTTGAAATTCCGGGGTGTCGCGCCCTTGATCCCGCTCGGAGCTCCGTTGGCCCTCCAGGCAAGCCACCACGTCGCCGATGCGGATGTCTTCCGGGGGGAGGCGGAGTTGGAAGCCGCCGCGGGGCCCCCGCAGGCTTTTCAGGAAGCCGGCCTTGCGGAGGCTGGTGAGCATCTGCTCCAGGTAGCGCTCCGGAATGGAGTGGCGTGAAGAGATCTCCCGGGTTTGCAGCAACTTGCCGCTGCCGCTGGCCTCCGCCAGATCCATCAAGGCGATCAGCCCGTAATCGGTTTTGGCGCTGAACACCATGGTCTGGCCTGCCCATCCAAGGAGGTGGCTACCATAAAACGGTAAGCCGATCGGAAACTGCTCTTGCTTGTAGCCTGGGATACAAGCCAGGGCCCTCCCGCTCAGTAACTTCTAAACGTTCCCTACCGGTAAACCGTGAAACCCTTTCCTTCTTCTGTTCCCCGCCTCGCTTGGCGGCCTTCCTTGGTGGTGGTGGGCGGGTCCCTGGCGCTGGCCGCCGGCCTCTCCCTGGCCCTCCCCCTGGTGAAGGCCCAGCAGCCCGCCAAGTCGCAAACCCTCACCCTGGTCTCCTACGCCGTCACCAAGAGCGCGTACGACCAGATCACCAAGAATTTCGCTTCCGAATGGAAGAGGAAAACCGGCCAGACCGTCAGCTTCAAAGGCAGCTATGGCGGCTCCGGTTCCCAGACCAGGGCGGTCATTGATGGTCTGGAAGCGGATGTGGTGAGCCTGGCCATGGGAGCCGATGTGAGCAAGATTGAGAAGGCGGGCCTGATCAATCCTGGCTGGCAGAAGGAGGCGCCCTACAACTCCACGCCGATCAACTCCACCGTGGCCATCTTCATCCGGCCCGGCAACCCCAAGAAGATCAACGGTTGGAAGGATCTCGACAACAAAAACGTTGACGTGGTGACCGCCAACCCCAAAACCTCCGGTGGGGCTCGCTGGAATTTCCTGGCCCTCTGGGGGGCCATCACCCGCGCTGGGGGCACCGACGCCCAGGCCCGCGGGTTCATCACGGGTGTCTACAAGAACGCCGACGTGCTGCCCAAGGATGCCCGTGAAGCGACCGACATTTTTGTGAAGCGCAACCAGGGCGATGTGCTGCTCAACTGGGAAACCGAGGCGATCCTGGCCAAGAAGAAAGGTGAGTGGACCGGACCCATCAAGGTGTTTTCCCCGAATGTGCTCACCGAGCAACCCGTCACCGTGGTGGACAAGGTGGTGGACCGCCGCGGCACCCGCAAAGTGGCCGAGGCCTTTGTGCGCTACCTCTACACGCCAACGGCCCAACGGATTTTTGTCGACAACGGCTTCCGGCCCGTCACCCCCGAAGGCAAGGCCTATGCCCAGGGCAAATTCCCCAGCGTGAGTCTGTTCAAAGTGGGCGACTTCGGTGGATGGGGATCGGTGGATCAGAAGTTTTTTGGCAAGGGAGGCATCTGGGATCAGATCTTCGCCAGCAGCCGCTGAGGCGCGGCCCTGACGGCCCTGACGGCCCTGAGGGCCCCGGTGGGCCCCACCCTTCCCCATTCCCCTCTCCTTTTTTGTCATGGGCATCCGTGTCAGCGACGTCAGCAAGACGTTCGGCTCCCTCAAGGCCATCGATCAACTCAGTCTCGATGTGGAGACCGGCTCTTTGGTGGCTCTGCTCGGCCCCTCGGGCTGTGGAAAGAGCACCCTGTTGCGGATGATCGCTGGCCTGGAGAGCCTGGATGATGGGCGGATCTACATCAACGGCACTGACGCCACCTCGTTGCCGGTGCAGCACCGCAATGTGGGCTTTGTGTTCCAGCACTTTGCCCTGTTCAAGCACCGCACCGTGCGAGACAACATCGGCTTCGGCCTGGAGCTCCGTCGCCTCAGCCCATCCCGAATCAAAGAGCGGGTGGATGAGCTGCTGTCTTTGGTGCAGATGAGGGATTACGGCGACCGCTATCCCTCCCAGCTCTCCGGGGGCCAGCGGCAGCGGGTCTCCCTGGCCCGCGCCCTGGCGGTGAAACCCGATGTGTTGCTGCTGGATGAGCCTTTCAGCGCCCTCGACGCCAAGGTGCGCAAGGAGCTGCGGGCCTGGTTGCGCAACCTGCACGAGCAAACCAACGTCACCACGGTGATCGTCACCCACGACCAGGAGGAGGCCATGGAGGTGGCTGACAAGATCGTGGTGATCAACGAGGGTCGCATCGAGCAGATCGGCACCGCCGAGGAGATCTACGACCAACCGGCCAGCCCCTTTGTGATGCGCTTTGTGGGCGAGGTGAACGTGCTGGATCCCCACCCTCGCGAGGAGTCCCATGCTCCCTTGTTCGTGCGGCCCCACGATCTGGAATTGCTCGATGCTCCCAACGGCCACACGCTTCCCGCCACGGTGCGCAGGCTCACCACCTTTGGTCGCGATTACCAAGTGGAGTTGGAGCTGGACGATGGCCAGCGGTTGAACGCCCAGCTCAATCGCGAGCAGGTGCGGGGGCGTATGGATCGCCTCGTGGCTGGCCTTCGCACCCATGTGGGCTTGCGGGGGGGGCGGCGCTTCTAACGCGCGTCGCGTTGAACGGGCTGAACAAATCTATCGAGCCTGATTTTAGGCGGAGTTTGATTGGATCATGGTCTCGAAACGGCTCATGAGCTGGGAATTCTGCCGATGGGGGCTGCGCACCATCCAAATGGCTTCGGCTCTTAAGGCATAGCCCACCAGGTGGATGGGCCACAGCAGTTGGGAGTGGGTCTCCCGCTCCACCATGCTGGCGGGGAGGGCTCCCAGGGCCGTGCCCGCGCCGACCATGGTTTTCACCATTTCATTGCTCCGCAGCTCCTGGTGAACCGTGAGCTGACCCAGACTCAGGCCCACATCCTCCAGGCAGCGCTCCAGCATCTGGCGGGTACCGGAACCGGGTTCCCGCAGAAGCCAGGGGGTGTCAAGGAGATGGTGGGGGGACCGGGGAGTCTGGCCAAACCAGGGATGGCCCCTGCCCACCACCAGGGTGAGGCTTTCGCTGCCCACCTCACAGGCGTTCTCTGAGGGTGGCAAACCCGTGAGGAAGCCCAGATCAAAGTGGCCAGCGTTGGTGTCCCGCAGGATGGTTTCCGCGTTCCCCAACTGGCAGTGGATGTCGATCGCCGGGTAGCGCGTTCGGAAGCGGGCGAGGTGAACGGGGAGCCAGTAATTGCCCACGGTGAAGCTGGCCCCCAGGTGAAGCGAGCCCCGTTGCATGGCGCTGAAGTCTTCCAGCTGGCGATTCAGGCGCTGGGCCTGGGCGATGAGGCGCTCCCCCTCATGTCGCAGAAACTGGCCCGCTTCGGTGAGCTCCACGCGACGCCCGATCCGATGAAACAGGGGCACGCCCAGGTGGCTTTCCAACTTGGCGATCGAGGCGCTCACGGCCGGCTGGGTGATGTAGAGCTCTTCGGCGGCTTTGCTGAAGTGAAGGTGCCTGGCCACGGAGAGGAAAATGTGAACCTGATCGAGATTCAGCATCCGACAGGCGGCACGGCAGGCTCATCCTGGAGGGACTCCGGGGCCGCTGATGTGATTTCAGGAACAGGGGGTCCCTCAGGGGAAAAATCGCAGGGCCAAGGCCGGCGTCAGCAGACAGAGGCCGGCGGTTAACGGCAGGCCAAGCCGCAGGAAGTCCCAAAACCGATAGTTGCCCACCGCGAACACCATGGCGTTGGTTTGGTAGCCGATCGGCGTGAGGAAGCTATGGGACGCGGCGAAGGTGACCACCGCCATGGTCGCTCCAGGGTTGAGGCCAAGGCTCTGACTCAGCCCCAGGCCGATGGGCAGCATCAGGGCCACCGCCGCCTGGTTGGCCATCACCTCCGTGAGCAGCGCCGTGATCAGGTAGAGCCCCACCATCAAGCCATAGGGAGGGGTGTGGGCGGAGATCAGCCTTAGCTGGGCCACCAACCATTCATCGGCGCCGGAGCGGCTCAGCAGGGTGGTGAGGGGCAGAAGGGCCGCCAGCAGGAGCACCACGTCCCAGCGAATCGCGGCGTACACCTCCTGGGTCGTGAGCACCCGGGCGATCATGAGGCCAATCACCGCCAGCAGGAGCCACACCACGACGGCGTCGCTGCGCCACAGACTGAGCGAGAGGGCCCCCAGGGTGAGGCCGACGGCCCAGGGAAGCCGATCCCGTCGGTCTTCCGGGATGTCGGCCGTGTCCACCAGGAGGAGGTCGCGGCTCACCTGCAATCCCCGCAAGGAGGGTTGGGGGGTTTGGAGCAAGAGGGCGTCTCCCATCCGCAGTTCCACCTGACCCAGCCGGGATCGCAGGAGGTCCCGGCCCCGTCGGATGGCCAGCACCACCGCGTTGAACCTTTGGGCAAAGCGCGTTTCCATCACGGTTTGCCCGATCAGGCCCGACTCCGGCGGGATGAGCGCCTCCACCAGGCACAGCCCCCGGGGCTCACCGGAGGCCCCATCCCCCCGGAGCGGCACCTGCTCATCGGGAAGATCCAGGCCCTCGTCCTCCCGCAGGGCCAACACCTGGGCCGGGGCCGCCCGCACCACCAACAGATCGCCAACCTCAATGCGCCGATTGCTCAGGGGCAAGGAAAACCACTCCCCCTGGCGGATCAGGGCCAACACCCGCACATCAAAACTGTGCTGCAGCAGGGTGCTCTCCAAACTTTCGCCCACCAGTGGTGAGCGCGGGCTGACGCGAAGCTCGGTGAGGTAGCCCTGGAGGCCGTAATCGCTCTCGAGGTGGTCCTCAGGAGGGAGGCCAAGGGGCACCAACACCTTGGGAGCCAGCCAGCTCAAGAGGACCACCCCGGGGCCATAGACCGCCAGGGCCAGGGGGGTGAATTGCAGCAGGCCGAAGCGTCCGTACCCCAACTCTTCCGAGATGCCGCTGGCCACCAGGGTGCTGGAGGTGCCGAGCACGGTGCCCACGCCCGCCAACACGGTGATGAAAGAGAGGGGCATGAGCAGTTGGGCGGCGGAGATGCCCAGCCTTCGGCTCCAGCGCTCCACCACCGGGATGAACATGGCCACGACAGCGGTGTTGCTGATCACGGCGCTCAAGGGACCCACCACCAACGCCAGCAGGAGGAGTTGTTGCCAGCCTTTCTCCAACCTGAGCCGCCCCAGCAGGCGTTCGATGGGAGCCAGACCTCCGGTGCGCACCAGGGCCGTGCTGATGACAAACATCGCCGCCACCGTGAGGGTGGCGGGATTGGAGAAGCCGGCCAGGGCTTCCGCTGGCGGGAGCCAACCGGCCAGAACAGCCGCCAAACCGACCACAAGGGCGGCCCACTCCAGGGCGAGCCTCCGCCGACTGGCGGCCACCGCGGCGGCCAAGACCAAGGCGAGGGCCAGGAGCGCCGGAAGAGGGATCAGGGGCATGGCGAGGACCAATGATTGGGCAATTAAACCGATCGGTATTGCGTTGATTAGGATAGGCTGGGCCGGTGTTCCCCTCTCCCATGGAGCCTCCGATGGCTGTTCTCCACCAGATGCGGGCCCGGCTCCTCGCTCCCGGGGCCTGGCGCAAGCTCCCCGCGCTCGCTCTTGTGGGCCTGGGCTGGTTGCTTTCGCCCCTCTGCTGGTGGAATGACCTGCTCATCAACCTGCCGATCGCCTTTGGCTTCGCCAAGGGGGTGAGCGTGCTCCACCCGTCTTGGTTTTCGCCCGCGTTGGTGTGCGGCTACTGGCTCAGCAACATCGCTGGCGTTCTGCTGATGCAAAACGGAGCCCTGGCCCTCCTGTCCGAGGAGCGCAAGCCCCGAGGGTCGGCCGACTTGCTCTGGGGCCTCCTCACCAGCAGCCTCTACACACTCGCCATCCTGGTGGCGGTGAAACTCGGCTGGGTCGGCCTTCCCCAGCTCCAGTCGGTTCTGGCGCCGGGCGCGGTTCAAGGTTTGCCAGGCTGAGGCGACAGCAGGCCCCAGCCCAGGCACACCGCCATCACGCCAGCCATCACGGGATCGGAGGGGGAGAGGGGAGGGAACGCTTGTTCGGCCACCAGCTGAAGCCCCACGGCGAGCACGGTGAGGTATCCCGCGTTCTCCAGATTGGGGAAGGCATACATCCAACGCAGCACCCAACCCGCCACCCCCCGCAACAGCACAACCCCCGCCGTGCCCGCGAGCATCACCAGGGGAAGGTTGTCGGTCAAGGCGAGGGCCGCGCAGATGCTGTCCAGCGAGAAAGCCAGATTGGTGCCCGCCAGAAGCAGCACCATTCCCACGCCCGTGGGTCGTCGTTGGACGGCCAACGTCTCCAGCCAGGAGTCCACCGTGCTGGTGGGGCTGGCGCTTTCAAGTTCTCCTCGGAAGTGGTTGAAGGCCAGCCATACCAAGTAGCCGCCCCCAACAAGCCGCACGAGGGGCTGGCGCGGCACCAAGCCGGCGGCAGCCACGGCCAGTAGCCGCAACACCACGGCTGTCGCCATTCCCCAGTTGAGGAGTTGGCGCCGTTCGGCCTCCGACTCCACTGGCTTCACCAGGGAAGCCAGGGCCAGGGCATTGTCGGCGGAGAGCACGGTCTCCAGAAGCACCAGGCTGGGCAGCAGCGTGGCGCTAGTCGACAAGGAGGGGAGCGGTAGAGGCATCGAAGGGAACCTGGAAGATGTAGAGCACCACAAAGGCGCCCAGGCAGAGCAGCACGAGGGTGGACAGCAGCACCCAGCGATCCGGCGGTTCGTAGACGTCGTCCTCAATGTCGTTGCGCACCCCGAAGTAGTGCAGGCTGGCCAGGCCCAGCATCCCCAGCCCCACGATGGAGAAGGCCAGCCCGAGCTTCCAGCCCACACCCGGGGGGTGGGGCGCCAGAGGCGGGCGCAACACCCGAATGCGCACGATCAACACGCCGAAGCCAAGCAGGGCGATGCCGCTCCGCATCCAGGCCAGGTAGGTGCGCTCATTGGCGAGGTGATCGCGGATGCGGTTGGGGTTGCGGTGCCGCCGCGGGGCGGGGGTGGAGGACTCCCCCTCAGCGGCGGCGGTGTCGGGTTTGGGCGTGGCTTCAGTCAACGGGCGCGTTTTCGGGCTGGGCATCGAGATCCTCCTGGCTGAGGGAGGGCAGCGCACCGAGATCAGCGCTCTCGGTGTCCAGGGCGAAGGCGGGCAGATTCAGCTGATAGCCGGTGGTGTCCACCGGATCGCTCACCCGCAGCTCTTGGCCTGGCAACAGACGGGCCACCCGGGCTGGAGTCGCTCCCTTTTCCGCTGGCCTGCCGGGCCAACTCACGGGCACATTCGCCGGGATGAAGAGAGCGACGCTTTCGAAATCATCATCCGTTTCGCTTCCCGCTCCTAAGACCACGAACGTGGCGGGTTGAGCCGCGCTCTGGCGTTTGGAGCGCACAAACACCCCCAGGTTGTGGGAGGTGTTGTTCTCCACCGTGGGGCGGTCGGTGGACGTGCCGATGGCGGTGTCCAACCGGCTCAGATCGGCCAGGCGTCTGGCCTGCGGCACGGTGAAGATCCCTTGCTGGCCCTGCAGGCTCTCCAGTTCTTGTTGAAAGGATCGCGGGGCCGGAGTGGTTTCGGCCGTGAGCGCCGCGGCCCGGGCGGGCCCCAGGGGGAGCAAAAGGGCCACCAGGGCCGCCAGGCCAAGGATGAGGCGGGTGAGGCGCTGGCGCCAGCCTGGAACAACGGGGGTTGACATGGGAAGAGGGAAGAGAGTGAGGGGGGGATCAACGTCACGCGGAGCCATCATTCGGGGAGCTCGGGCCCAGGACATGGGGGAGGGGCCCTGGGGCTGTCATCCTCCCCGCGGAGGAACGGCGCATCGCTCATGGTGGAGCGATCCCGGAGAGACGCCTCGCGGCGAGCAGCGACCGCAATTGCCAGATCAGCGAGGTCGCCATCACCCCCACGGAGAGCAGGGCCACCATCGCGAGGGCCGGGTGGGTGAGGATGTGGCTCTCGTGGAGCACCACCACCCCAATCCCCACCAGCGCGAGGGGGGCCAGATCGCGCCGAAACCGGCCCAAGGGACGGGCCAAAGCGGGCGTTTGGGTGAGCCACCAGGCCAGAAGGCACCAGAGGCCCGTGAGCAGGGCGAACATCCCCAAGATGATCCGCAGGCGAAAGGGATCGCTGGTGGCCAACATCGCCACGTACACACTGATGTTGTCGCCGCCATTGGCGATGGTGAGCCCCGCGACGCCGATGATCCCCGCCATCACGCCCTTGGACAGATTGGGGGCTGCAGGATCCGGGGGCTTTGGGGCGGAGCTTTGCTCCGCGAAGGTCTCTCCGAGTTGGGAAAGGCCCAAGCTGATGGGAAACAAGCCCAGCAACCCGATCAGCCCCTCAGGAATGGCGACGCGGCCCAGCAAGGAGAGCAAACTCACCGCCACCAGCACGCCGATTCCCACAAACTGACCACACACCACCTGCCATGGCCTGGGAGAGGAGCCCGACGGGGAGAAGCACACCATCAGGAGGAACAAGTCGTCAATATTTGTGGCCGAAAACACCGTGGTGGCTTCCACGGAGGCTTGATAAAAAGCATCCATTTTTCACGCTTTGCTCAATTTTCAAACCCTATGCGGGGAGGGAGAGCATGAGCAACTACTTTTGCTTGTGCATACGATCACATCCTGTGATCCATTCCGATCCCATCCCCGGATTTCCGCTTCATTGTTCCTAAGCTGAGCCAAGCAAATGGTGTGGAATGGAACCGTGACGATCGCCTCTACTCCCTCCACTCCTCACCAGGACATCGCGGACACCGGTCGGATACGCCATGCCCTCGACGCCCTGCGCTTGTTTGTGGTGTTGTTGGTGCTGGCGCTGCTGAGCACGTTCGTGGTTGTGGTGCCTGTTGGCGAGCGGGGGGTGCTGATGCGGTTGGGGGCGGTGCAACCGCGAGTGTTGGGCGAAGGGGTGCATGTGATTGTTCCTGGCCTGGAGTCGGTGCACACCATGAGCGTGCGTCTCCAATCCCATCCGCAACAGAGCGAGGCCGCCACACGCGATCTGCAGGATGTGAGCCTGGATCTGGCGGTGCGCTGGCATCTGCCCCCCGAGCGGGTGCCGGGGGTGTATCAGCGGGTGGGGGACACCCAGGCGATGGTGAGCAAGGTGTTGGAGCCTGCCGTGGAAGACGGCTTGAAAACCGTGGTGGCCACACTGACCGCTGAGCAACTCATCACCCAGAGAGAGGAATTCCGTCAACGGTTGGAGACGTTGCTGATCGAGCGCCTCGCCCCCTTTGATCTGGTGGTGGATGGAATCGATGTGGTGCAACTCGATTTCTCCTCGCGCTTTCGTGCCGCGGTGGAGGCCAAGCAAGTGGCCGAGCAGGATGCCCGTCGCGCGGCCTATGAGGCGATCACGGCGCAACGACAGGCCGCGGCACGGGTGTATCGGGCTGAGGGAGAGGCCAAAGCGCATGAACTGTTGCAAGCCACCCTTACTCCAGAGGTGCTTCAGCACCAGGCTTTGGAGCGTTGGAACGGCCATTTGCCCCTGGTGATGGGCCAGGAGTCCGTTCCTTGGGTGGATGTCAAATCGCTCCTCAAACACGAACGTTCCCGTTAATCCCGCTGGCTCTCCGCCTCCAGCCATCGCTCTCAACGCGGCCAACGGGCTGATCCGGCGAAGGTCGCAAGGACCCACAGTCAGCGGTGCCAGCGAAAACCCATCACCCCTTCCAAAATTCGCTGATCTCGCGGCCTGGGAAGAGAAAGCCCGCGCGGCCCATCAACACCCCTGCGACCCCGACGCCAAGCAAGGGGGGGGAGGAGGCTGTCGCGCTGGGAACGACGGGGCCAAAACGCTGTGGGAGCCATCCCTGTGGGAGCCATCCCTCTCCCGTGTGTTCAACCACAGGCGTTGATGTCTCTGGCTACACAGCACAGCGTGCCAATGGGGAAGCTTAAGGAGATCAGCCATCGCCTTCTCCCCATGACCCCCGCCTTGGCGGATCACGCCCCGCTTCTTCACCGGCAGGCCTATCCCCCCTATGCCGACAACAGCCTTTCCATCGGCCACACCCCCCTGGTGCGCCTGAATCGGGTGGTGGGAGACGCCCCGGTGACCCTGCTGGCCAAGATTGAGGGTCGCAACCCCGCCTACTCGGTGAAGTGTCGGATTGGATCGGCGATGGTGTGGCAGGCGGAGCGGGATGGCCTTCTGGGCCCAGGCCAGGCCCTGATCGAACCCACGAGCGGTAACACGGGGATCGCCCTGGCCTTTGTCGCGGCGGCCCGGGGCATCCCCCTCACCCTCACCATGCCCGAAACCATGAGCCTGGAGCGCCGCAAGTTGCTCACGGCTTTTGGTGCCCATCTGGTGCTCACCGAGGGAAGAAAAGGCATGGCGGGAGCCATTGCCAAGGCCCAGGAGATCGCGGCCTCGGATGCCAGGCGCTACGTGCTCCTGCAGCAATTCGCCAATCCCGCCAATCCCCGCATCCATCACGACACCACCGGGCCTGAGATTTGGGAGGGCACCGAGGGGACGGTGGCGGCGTTGGTGGCGGGGGTCGGCACCGGGGGCACGGTGACGGGCGTGAGCCGCTACGTGAAGCGGACCCTTGGCAGGTCCTTGCTCTCGGTGGCGGTGGAGCCGGTGGAGAGCCCCGTGATCAGCCAAACGCTCCGTGGGGAGCCGATTCAACCGGGACCCCACAAGATTCAAGGGATTGGCGCTGGCTTTGTGCCGGCGAATCTGGATCTCTCCCTGGTGGATCGGGTGGAGCGGGTGAGTGGCGCGGAGGCGATCGCCATGGCTCGCCGCCTCACGCGGGAGGAGGGGATCCTTGCTGGCATCTCCAGTGGGGCCGCTGTGGTCGCTGCGATTCGCCTGGCGCGGGAGGAAGCCTTGGCGGGCCAGACCATCGTGGTGGTTCTGCCGGATTCTGGGGAGCGGTATCTGAGCACAGCTCTATTTGAAGGGATTTTCAACGAGGAGGGTTTGGCGCCCTGACAGCTCCTGACGGGCCATCCTCCAATCTTCCCCGTGATGGCCGCTGAGGTGGAAACAACTAGCGGGTGTAAAGACGGGTACTCCTAAAAAAACTTTTTGCCTCCAAAGTGAGGGGGTTCTCCGAGAGAGAGCAACGCAAGGGAACTCCAGGGATCGTCCAAAAGGCGATCCTCTTTTTTTACTTGTGTTTTCGCGAATGATGCCTAGGCCAGCAGGATGTTCAGAGCGCCACTGTCGTTCAGAATTCGAAATCCCAGCCACATCAGCACGAAGGGAAACACTCTGCGGGCATGGCGGCTGAGATGAATAGCCACGGCTGGCAGCCTGGTCAGACGAAACGAGAGGTTGAGCCAGGTCACCACGGCCCCATAACAGACCAGCATGGTGAGAAGGGCTGAGGAGGTGTTGCTTGTGGCCATCAGGGGGATGTAAATGGAAAGATTGTTGCCACCGTTGGATACCGTGATGGCTGACACTTTGTAGGTTTGAGCTTGCCGAAGCACGGTTGTGATCTTGGGACGCTTTGAGGTGAAGCCTCGCGGTTGAAGAGTTGTGGATGCCAAGCTGGGAACTTCCCGATGATCCATTGGTTTGAACAACTGAACCAGGTTGATCAACCCGATCAAAATCGGCAGTACACCCAACCAGCCGATCAGGGAAAGGGGAACCGATTCTGCCAGCAGCCGACTGGCGATGAAACTTGTTGAGATCAGGGCCGTGAACCCCAACAATTCACCCACAACGATATGAACCGGCCGAAAGTGGCGGTTGGTTTCGCTGAAGAATCCCGTGAGGTAGATGTTGTCATCGAAGGTTGTCGCCATCGCCACGGCCATGGCGGCTTGCAGGGTGCCAATCAATGACTCCATCCCATGCCCTGACGCTTCAAACCGGCGCTTGGCTTGAACCTATGCAGAATGGCTCTGTTGAATCGTGGATCCAGACACAGGCCCGTGTAGCCCGCGTTGCCTCACCAGCCAGTGAAACCAGTCCCCATGGTGTTGGATAGGCGGAGCCGCCCGCGCACGCGTGACCGCCCAACACAGGCGTCTCTTGCTGGCCCTCCTGGGTGGGGCGTTGGCGGTGCTTCTTCTGGGTGGGCTGGCCCAAGGGCTGCCGCTCAGGGCGCGGTCCCTGGAGACTGTGGCCCTCTTTCTGCTCTTTGTCGTCAGCTGTCTGGTGCTGGATCGTTGTCTTCCCTTGGGGCGAGCCGACAAGGGACCCGTTCCCTCCGAGCGGGATGAGGCACGCCGCTTGGGCCAACTGCGCATTGGCGTGCCCGAGGGGTTGGTGCATTTGGAAGCCTTGCGACGCCAACAGCGCCTGGAGCGTCGCCTGGCTCCTTTGGGAGTGAGCGTGGTGTGGAGGGATTACCTCTGCGCTTCCGCACTGCTGCAAGCCCTCAACGCGGGCGAGATCGATTTCTGTGGCGGCGGCGGCACCCCCAGCGTGTTTGCCCAAGCGGCTGATCTTCTTTTCGTGCGCGTGGCCAGGGATAAATACACCAATCCCGGTGGGGAGGCCATTCTGGTTGGTGGCGATTCCCCCATTCGCGCGGTGGCCGAACTCAGGGGATGTCGCGTGGCGGTGGAAGAGGGTTCCACGGCCCACTATGTGCTGGTGCGCGCCCTCAATCAAGCCGGGCTGGATCCCGAGTCGGTGGAGATCGTGTTTCTTTCCCGATCCGAAGCCCTACCCCAGTTTCGTTCGGGCGCGGTGCAGGCCTGGTCGGTTTGGGTGCCCTATGCCGATTCGCCACGCCGCAAGGACTATCCAGGGCGCTCCATCGCCAGTTTGCAAGATCTTTTTGACCATGACCCGAGCCTTCAACTGCCAACGCTCTATTACGCCGCACAGGATTTGGCGCGACATTCGCCGGCGATTCTCAAATTAGTGCTTGAGGAAATCAATGAGGCAGGCGCCCAGGTGAACAGGGATCATTTGGCCGCCGTGGAGCGGCTGCGCGACCAACTTCAGGTGAGTGATGAATGGCTGAATCGCCTGCGTGGCCTCTCCAGTGAGCGCTCCGTGGTGCCTCTCGATTCCCTTGCCCTCAAGGGACTCCAGCATCAGGCTGACGTGCTGCTCGACCTGAAGCTGATTCCTCAGCGGGTGAGGGTGGCCGATGGAACCTACAGCTTGGTCATGCGCCAGAACTGGACTGTTTGAACGCGTTTGATCCAGCGCCGCTGTCGGGGAAAACTAAGCTCTCCATTCGCCTCCCTCAACAAAACCACACCCATCAGAATCAACACGATTCCGATCCCCAGCGGAGCACTGATCGCTCCGGCCCCGATGAGCAAGAAAGACGCGAGATTGTTTGGGGCATTTTGCATGGAGCTCAAACGATGGAAGGACGCTGTTCGGCATGATGGTGGGGCGATTGGGGCTCGGGCGTGGTTGTCGCCACAGGGCTCCTCGCGTCGCGCCACAGCCTCCACCAGCTTCCATGCCGCACCATGTCGATCGCCCCACCAAGATCTGCCCGGTTTGCGGGCGGCCTTTTCAGTGGCGAAAAAAATGGCGCGACGTTTGGCAGGAGGTGCGTTATTGCTCCGAGCGCTGCCGCCGAGACGCCCGCCGCCACGACGGTCCCGCCAAGGCTGGTCCCGCCCAGGGCGGATGAGGGGCGGCCAAGCGCTCCCTTAAATTTCCAGGGTTGGTCGTGATGGATGGGAGTTGATGTCCAGGGTGCCGCGGAAGGGTTTCCTGTTGTTGGAGGCTTTGGCTTTGCCCTGTCCCAACCCTCCTCCGCCAGCTGCCGCCAGCTGCCGCCAGATCGACCAGGCGGCGGCGGCCCAATTCACGGAGTGTGAATCCCTTTCCACAGGCCAGGCCTTTGGTTTGACCTTTCCGTTTCACAGTTGTCAGGCCAGCGGTGGGGGCGACGATCTCATCTATGCCACCCGAGCCCAATGCGAGGAAGCCCTCAACACCATGAAGGCCAATGCTCCCTGAAGGTGCCTGGAACGCGACCAGGATCAGGGTGAAAATTTGCGGCAATCGCCATCGGGGTGATGGGGCTGTCGCCACCGCCGCCGGCGCGGACGCGGTGGGGTTCATCGTCGGCGCCACGTATGTGTCGGAAGACGCGATTTCCCCGGCGGAGGCTCGCGCGTTGAATGCCTCCCTGCCGCCTTTTGTCTCGGGTGTGCTGGTCACCCATCTGCAAACCACCGCCGAGATCCTGGAGTTGTACGGGCGGATCCAGCCCAGCGCGATCCAGCTGCACAACACCATCAGCCCCCGGGTGATCCACGACTTGCGAGACACCCTGGGCGCGGTGAAGCTCATCAAGGCCATCCATGTGGTGGACGACACCGCCCTTGGGGAGGCCCTGCTGTTTTCCTCCCATGTCGACGCCATTTTGCTCGACTCCCGCACTCCCGATCGGATCGGTGGCACGGGGGTGACGCACGACTGGACCATCAGTCGCGAGATTGTGCGTCGCTGCCCCATTCCCGTGGTGCTGGCCGGTGGCCTCACCCCGGAGAATGTGGCGGAGGCGATCGCCGCGGTGCGGCCCTATGGCGTGGATGTGAATAGCGGAGTCGATGGGAAGGATGGCCACAAAGAGGCCAGCAAAGTGGCTCAGTTCATCCAGCGGGCCAGTGCCTCGGCCGGGAAGACGCCCGGGCAGGCCTGATTTGGCGGTATTCTTCCGCACACGGCTCCAAGCTCCATTGACTGTCTGAGTGCGTCGGTTGGCGTGATGTCCCTGCTCCGGTTCCATCTGTCGATTCCCTCCGCTGATTTGGCGGCCACCGAGCGCTGGTATGTGGAGGGGTTGGGGTGCGCGGTGGGCCGCCGCAGTGAGCGGGCGTTGATCCTCAACCTGGGCGGCCACCAGCTGGTGGCCCAGCTCACCGCGCCGGGCACCGAGCCCCCCCAGCGGGGCATCTACCCCCGCCATTTCGGCCTGGTGTGCGACAGCCTGGGGGAGTGGGAGGCGTTGAGGGAGCGGGCCCAGGCGGGTGGGTTGCGGTTTGGCGTGGAGCCCAAGCGACGCTTTGCCGGCGATGTGTTGGAGCACCACACCTTTTTCCTGATCGACCCCGACCATCACTGGTTGGAGTTCAAGCACTACGTCAACCCCGAGGCGATCTTCGGCTGCCGCGATCGCGCCACCGTGGGAGATGTGGATCTTCGACCCGCCTCGAATGGCTGAGGTGCCCCTCCCGGCGAACTGTCCGCGTACGGGTCGCCAGCGGGGAGATCAACCCATGGCGGGCGTCACCGGATTGGTTTTGGCGGAGGCCTATCGCGATCACGACCCCGGCCCCGGCCATCCCGAATCCCCGGCCCGCTACCTGGCCGTGCGGGCTGCACTGGAGCGGTCGGGCCTCAGCGCGCGGTGTGTGCGGCTCACCCCCCGGCCCGCCAGTGAGGAGGAGTTGGCACGCTGTCACAGCCTCGCATACATCCACACCGTGATCCGGGAGGTGGCCTATGGCAGACCCATCCTTTCCACGGGGGATACGGGCCTGGGGGAGCACAGCGAGGAGGTGGCCCGCCTGGCGGCGGGGGGGGGTGATCGTGGCGGTGGACGCGGTGCTCCAGGGGATGGCGCGCAATGCCTTCGCCGTCGTGCGTCCTCCCGGGCACCATGCGGAAGCCAGCCGGGGGATGGGCTTTTGCGTCTACAACAATGTGGCCATCGCCGCCCGCCATGCCCAGACTATCCATGGGCTGGAGCGGGTGCTGATCGTTGACTGGGATGTGCACCATGGCAACGGCACGGAAGCCATCTTTCGCCATGATCCCTCCGTGCTCTACTTCAGCACCCACCAGTCGCCCCTCTACCCCTGCACCGGCTCCGCCACCGACCGGGGGGAGGGCCCGGGAGAGGGCACCACGATCAACTGCCCCCTGCCGCCCGGCAGCGATGGCGACGCCGTGCTGGCCGCCCTGCGGGAGCGGCTGGTGCCGGCGGCGGAGTGGTTCCAGCCCCAACTGGTGCTGGTGTCCGCCGGCTTCGATGGGCGCAGGGGCGATCCCCTGGCCGACTTCCAGCTCAGCGACGCCGATTTCGGCCGCCTCACCCTGGAGGTGAGGGCCCTGGCGGATCGCCATTGCCAGGGGCGCTTGGTGTCGAGCCTGGAGGGGGGGTACGCCCTGGCGGGCCTGGCCAGCGCCTGTGTGGCCCACGTGGAGGCCCTGCTCAGCTGAGGGCGTCGGCGTCCAGGTCCATCCAGGCCTTCACCTCGCCGGGGCCGCGAGCCAGGGTGAAGCCGAGCTTCTCGCACAGTCGGCGCATGGCGCGATTGTCGGGCAGGATTTGGGCGGAAACGCGCCGCAGCCCCTCGTCGCGGCCCACCCGCGGCAAGAGCCTCAGCAATTCGGCGCCCAGGCCCTGCCCCTGGTAGGCATCGCTCACCAGGAGGGCAAATTCCGCCTCATCGCGGCCGTGCAGCCGGCTCAGGCGCCCCACCGCCAGGGGCTCATCTTCCGGGCGGATCGGCCGGATGGTGACGGGCGTGCCGTCCCGCGGCCGCGAGCATCGAGCCGATCGACACGAAGGCGCTGAAGCCCACCCCCTCGCTCCGGCTCCAGCCGAGCACCGAGGTGCAGATGGCGCCCGACTGGCTCAAGAAGTCCACGTGGCCAGGTTGGGCCATGGCGGTGGCGAAGGTGGCGTTGAGGCCGGTGCGGGGATTCATCAGCCCCAGGCAGTTGGGGCCCAGCGGGCGGAGGGGGCGGCCCAGCAGGGCGGCCCGCAGGCGTGATTCGAGGGCGAGGCCGCTGGCGCCCACCTCCTCAGCCGGCGCTGAGCACGATGGCGGCGCCCACGCCTTTCGCGGCGCAGTCGGCCACGAGGTCGGGCACGGTGGCCGCTGGGGTGGCGATGACCGCCAGATCCACCGTTTCGGGGATTGCGTCGATGGTGGGGTGGGCCTGGATGCCGAGCACGCTGTGGCGTTTGGGATTCACCGGGTACACCGTGCCGCCGATGGGGGGCACCGGCTCCGCTTGAAGGGGGGCGCGGCCGCATCAAGGGTCCTGGCTGAAACCGTCTTGCCGCGATGTCACCGGCTTTATGGTGGGCAAGAGCGCCCTGTTTCT
>JBKCPG010000319.1:0-6244 GCA_046309395.1 Cyanobacteriota bacterium
ACTCAGGGGGTGGGCACGGGGGTCGCCAGCCGGGTGAGGTCGATGGCCCGTCCCTGCGTCACCAGCCAGGCCGCGTCGCAGTGGGGAGAGAGCTGTTGTTGCAACTCCCCCAGTCGATCCCGAAATCGCCCCCCCGCCGCCGTCATGGGCACCACACCCCAGCCGGTTTCCTCGCTAACGAGCACCACGGAACAGGGAATCGCGAGGAGCGTCTCGACCAGGCAGGCCACGAGCTCGCCCCATTGGCTGGCCCCACAGTCCAGATGGGCCGCCACCCAGGTGCCCAGGGAATCCACCAGCGCCAACTCCTCTTTCGCCAGCCCCCGCAAGGCGTCACTCAACTCCCCCCCCACCTCCAGGGTGCGCCATGTGGCGGGGCGCCGGCGGCGATGCTTCTCCAGTCGAGCTTGCCAAGAGGAATCCTCTGGGAGGAGGGGGCCCGTGGCCAAGACCACGACGGCGGAACCGCTGCTCTGGGCCAGGTGCTCGGCCCATCGGCTCTTGCCACTGGCGGCGGGACCGCTCACCAAAGTGAGATGGGGAGCGCCGTGGCCCACTCGCTAACCGCCTCCCTGCATGTTGCGAAGGGTGGCCACGGAAGAGGGGGACACGCGGTTGAGATAGCGGAAGATCCAATACTTAAAAATCGTGGCCAGCACCACGGGAAAGGTGGCGATGAAGAGCAAGACGAAATTTTGCCTGGCTGGTAGCCCTAAGTGATCAGCAATGCCTTCTAGAAGAACAGTCCAACCCTCTGGACTGTGGAAGCCAACAAAGATATCTGTAAAGAGAATGATCCCAAATGCCTTGGCGCTATCGCTGAGGCCGTAGACCACCTCATCAATGAATCCGCGAAGCACCTGAATGTCCCTTTGTCCCAAGAGGCATACGGCAACGAAGCCAAGCAAGCCAAAGAGATCGGCGAAGACATTTTTCACCGCCTCAGTGCTCTCGCGATCGGCATCGGCCTTCAGCTCTTGGGCGCGAACCTGCAATTGTTGTTGCAGCTCTTCTCGGGAAGGAAGGGGTTCATTATGAAGCAAATGATCGAATTCAATCTCCGCTTGATACAGCCTGAGCTTTTCCACCGCCTTCTCCTCGAGTTTGGGTTTGGGATAGCTCAGAAACGGACTGTCCGGGGAGAAGCGATCCACCAGTGGCGACACGATATAAGAGCGACTGATCTGCTGGACCAGGATTGGCACCAAGATCATCAGCAGCAAAATCCTGAGGGCCACCAACGTGGAATCTCTCCGGCGACGAAAGCCGGCGATCACACTGGCTTCCGCCTCGGGATCCAGGCGCCGTCTCACCTGATCCACCACTCCAAGGAGGCTGCGGGGCAGGATCTCCGGACTTCGGCTCAAGCTCGGCAGCTGTTCACGGGTGCTGGCGTAGCGGGCGGTGACCGATTCCAGCAATTGCAGTTGGCGTAATTCCTGGCCGCTGAGTTCTTGCCGGTAGGGTTTGATCTTCTCCACGGATTGCTGGCACACCTGAAGGGCGGCGCGAAAGCGGCGCAGCACCTGGGCTTGCATGGCCTTAGGGATCCGCAGCTCCAGTTCCGGCCGCACCGGGCGATCCTGGTAGTACTCCAATTCAATGCTCTGAATCAACAGAGCGGCCTCATAGCCTCTCTCCAGGTCACTGCTGAGGTCGAGGGATTGGGCGTTGCCCAGGCGCCCCATCCAGTCGCGGAATCCCATGGTGAGTTAGCGGGAAAACACCCACCAGGTGGCCATGGGCACCACCGTGCCAATGACCAGCAACACCACGACCCAGGTGAAGGCGTTGCTGCTCTCGGTCTCTTCCTTGCTGGGGATGTTGCTCACCACCGTTGGGGCCTCCTCGACGGCGGGTTCCCCTGGATCCTCCCCGCCTTGAAGCACGGTGGCCAGCCGGGACAGGGCATCCAAGGTGGCTTGCCGATACCGGTCGGCGGAGCGCAAGGGGAGGGCCATGGTGGTGTCGGCCGTGCTGGAGAGCAGCTCCGCGGGCAGCCGGCCATTGAGCCCTTTGGAGGCCACCACAGCGGTGGAACGGGTCTGGGCGTCGATCAGCAACAGCAGCCTGGAGGGCCCATCGCCCTCCGGGCCGCTGGGGGTCGTGCCCCATTGGCTCAACAGCTGGTCTCCGAGCTGGTCGAGGCTGACGCCGTAGTCAAGCTTGTTCACCGTGATCACCTTGGCGTCCACCCGCTCGTCGGCGAAGGTTTGCAGCACCCGCTCGATCTCCTGGGAGCTGGCGCGGGAGAGCACATGGGCCTCATCCAGCACATGGGTGTCTGGTGCCCTCGGCGGGAAATCGGTGGCGGAGAGGGCCAGGGCGGGGCTGACGAGGCCCAGGACGGTGGCGACCGTGAGGAGGGAGGTGAGCAGCGCCAACCGCCAACGCTTCCATGGCCTGGGGGGCCACGGAGGTGCACCGTTGATCGGGAGAGGGGTCACGGCAAGCTCGGGGAGATGGCGTCATTCACCAGTCTGACGCCCATGGGCCGATCATGCTCCCTTCCAGGCCTGATGATTTCCTCCCACCCGCGCCACCCCATGTCTTTCCCCTTGCCGGCCCGGGTTGTGTTGGCCGCGGGCGCCCTCGGACTGGTGTTGACGGTGGCCAACCAGCTCACCGCCAGTCACCTCGACCCCACCCTGGAGCGAGCCTCCGTCCTGGCCAGCCTGCTCTCCGTGGGACTCATGGTGGTGGCCGCCCTTTGGCAGAGGGTGGTGCCTCCGCCCGCCGTTCGGGCCACCCTCTCGGGAGAGGAGGGATGCGTGCTGGAGGAGGGGCTCCCGGAGGAGTTGGTGCGCGAGCTCGGCTGGGGGAGCTCCATGTTGCTCACCGCCACTCCCGGCGCCACCCTGCTGGTGCACGACGGGGAGCGGGTGGTGCTGCGGAGGGGACTGCTCGCTCCTGGCCCGTTCACCCCAGGAGCCATCTGCCTCCAGGCGATCCAGCGCCAGCGGGCCATTTCCTTGGTGGATCTGCGCCACTATCCCGGCCGAGCGGAATTCGACACCCTTCTTCCCGGGCTCCCCGCCGTGGTGGTTCAGCCCGTTGGCCGCAAAGGACTTCTGGTGGTGGGGGGGTGGACGGCACGGTGCTTCAGCCAGTCGGATTTGCGCTGGATGGATGGCTGGGCGCGCAAGCTCAAAACACAATGGGGTCCGCTTTGGGGCGAGCCCTCCGGGGTTGCGGGGAACGGGAGGAACGGGGAACCCGCAACTGGCTCACCACCCGGCCCCCCGGGGTGAAGGCCTCGATGTGACCGTCGCGCCCCAGCTGACCCTGGAGGCGATGGGCCTGGGTTCGCAAATCATTGGCCTCCCGCTGGAACACCACCTCGCCCTCCGCTTCCACGGCCTGGGTTTGCCAATTCCACTGGCAGCGTTGGGATCGCAACCCATCCCCTCCCTGTTGGAGTTTGCAGTCGCGCCCGATGGTGGCCAAGGTGCCCTTGCCATCCAATCGGAGTTCCTCCCCTTCCACCTCCACCTGTCCCCGTTTGGCCTGGAAGGCCGCCGCGCTGGTCAGCCATTGCTCCTTGGGGTTGATGGTGAGGGCGCCGCCGCGAAACCAGCTCCGCTCCTCGGGATCATCCACTTGAACAGGTCCCTGGAGGACGTAGAGCTGTTTCACCGTGTTTCCCTCCAGCCGGGAGGCTGTCAGCAGCTGGGGGGGCCGCCGGGCCGGCGTACCGGGTGGGCGCCGGGTGATGGTGATCGGTCCAACCCCCGTCAGATCCCCGGTGCCTGGACGCCAATCCACTTCCTTCGCCCTGCCCAGAATCTCAGGGGTGGGAGTCGCCCCTTTGGCCCCCAGGCCGAAGGGGCGACTCCAATGCTCCAGGCGCGGTTCTCCCCGGAGCTGAAGCACATCCCGGTCGAGGTGCAAGGTGGCCGTCTGGGACGTGAGGCGGTTTTGCGGGTTGCGCACCTCTGGCGCCAACTCAAACCGCATTAGGGAATCGCGAGGGATCCACAGGGCCCGATCCGCCGTGATCAACAGGGGGGTGGGTCCCAGGCGCCGCAGACGGATCTCTCCCTCCAGCAAAATCACCTCTCCGTCGTTGATCACCGTTCCGGTGGTGGCGGCGAGTTTGTAGCGAGGCTTGCCCTTCTCGAAAATCACCCCTTCCGGGCGAAGGGCCCGGGCCACACTGCTTCTCAGGTCGTAACGGGCCTCAGGGCTCAGGAGCGACCAAGCCGGCAAACCCTCACTGGTTTGCTGTTGAAGATCGAGAGCCCGGAAGGAAAATGGCGGCGGCCGGTCGTCCACCAGATCTGTGGACCTGCCGCAACCCTGGCTGGTGGCGACCACACACAGCAGAGCCAGGGTCACCGAGCCCCGGGGGGATATTTTCCGCCGCCAACGCTCCATGGGCTGTTCCTGGGAGGGGTTCAAAGGGGCTCCAACAAGTCGAGCCGCCGCATCACGGGGAAGGGCTCCGGCAGGGGGGCATGGGAGGAGAGCAGTCCCCATCGCCGACTCTGCTCCCAAGCCTCGTGGGACTCGCTCGCCGCCGCTTGAGCGGCCCGAAGTTCCACCTCGGCGGGCCAGAAGGCTTCGCAGGGAAGGGGGGGGCAGTTGAGTTGCTCGAGCATGCGAGTGGCCAGATCGGGCAGCAGGGGGGTCAGGAGCACCCCTACCCAGCGGCAGCTCTCTAAAACGGCATAGAGATCGGACGCAACCGCGGCGACTTGATCCGGTTGCTTCATCCGCACCCAGGGAGCCCGCTCATTGAGGAAGCCATTGGCGGTCTCCGCCAACCCCAGAATGGCTTCCGCCGCCCGGCGGAAATCGAGCTGGTGGAGGGCCTCATCCAGGGTGGTGGCCGCCCCCTGGCTGGCCAGGGCCAAAGGATGATCGGGGGAAGCGGCCTCTCCGGAAGGGGGAACCCCATCGTCAAACCACTTCCGGGCCATCGACACCGTTCGGTTCAGCAGATTGCCGATGGTGTTGGCCAGGTCATTGTTCACCAGATCGCAGAAGCGCTTTTGCTGGAAGTCGCCGTCGTCGCCGAAGGGGATGTCGCGCAGTAAGTACCAGCGCACCGCGTCCCTGCCGCAGCGCTCCAACAGCACCCGCGGATCGA
The DNA here is from genome assembly GCA_046309395.1 of Cyanobacteriota bacterium. Classification (GTDB taxonomy): domain Bacteria; phylum Cyanobacteriota; class Cyanobacteriia; order PCC-6307; family Cyanobiaceae; genus Cyanobium. Next base: position 5,093 of record JBKCPG010000319.1, read on the forward strand.
GCACATTGCCGAGGGACTTGCCCATCTTCTGCCCCTCCCGGGTGAGAAATCCATGGCCAAACACCCGTTCCGGCGGCGGAAGGCCGGCCGACAGAAGCATGGCGGGCCAGAACACCGCGTGGAACCGCAGGATGTCCTTGCCGATCACGTGGAGTTGGGCGGGCCAGCCCCTCTCACTGAGCTGATCGAGGCTGACCGGTGCCGCCGGATCCAGCAGGGCGGAGAGATAGCCCACTAGGGCGTCAAACCACACGTAGAAGGTATGGCCGGGATGGCCCGGCACCGGGATCCCCCAGGGCAGGTCGACCCGGGAAATGGAGAAATCCCTCAGGCCGCGAGCGACAAAGTTTTCCACCTCGCGACGACGGGAGGGCGGTGAAATGAACCCCTCCCGACTCACCAGCCGCTCAATGGCCTCTTGGTAGCGTGAGAGCCGGAAGAACAGATTCGGCTCATCCCGCCATTCCAGGGGGCGCTGATGGATGGGGCAGCTGGCGTCCTTCGCGTCGGGAGGGTCGTCTTTGAATTCTTCGCAGGCCACGCAATACCACCCCCGCTGCCGCCCCTCCACCACATCGCCTTGGGCCTCCACGCGGGCAAAAAACCGCTCCACCAGCTCCCGATGGGGTCCGTCCGTGGTGCGGATGAAACGGTCGTGGCTGATGCCCCAATCGGTCCAGAGGTGGCGGAAACTCGCGCAGTTGCGATCACTGAAGGCCTTCGGGCTCAGGCCGTTGGCTTCCGCCGTGCGCTGGATCTTCAACCCATGCTCATCGGTGCCGGTCACAAAGGTGACAACCTCCCCCTGGAGGCGGTGGAAGCGAGCGATGGCATCGCAGGCCAACGTGGTGTAGGTGCTCCCCAGATGGGGTTTGTCGTTGACGTAGTAAAGGGGGGTGGTGAGGGTGAATGGCATCGCGGGGGCTGGGATCGGTGACGCGGCGCACTGGCGCGGATTCAGTGGCGCGAGTTCAGTGGCGCGGGTTCAGTGGCGCAGATGGAGTGGTGCGGATTCTTTGGCGCCGATGTCGCCCGTTCGGCTCGGCAGTCCGGCCCTGGCTGGGGCGGATCCTAACCAGCGGCCTACCCGGCGCCCTGCGTCTCCCCTCGGCATGTCCTTTTCCGCCCCCCGCCATGTTCACCGCTCTGTCC
>JBKCPG010000320.1:0-4519 GCA_046309395.1 Cyanobacteriota bacterium
ATCCTATGGAGGGGCCCGATGGCGGGCCTCAGCCTTCCGCCGGCCAGGCGGTCAAGGCGTCCGGTCTGCGGAAGGCGAGCAGGGCTTCGGCGAGGGCTTCCACCCGCGGCGGCAGGGCGCGATCGGGTTGGCTCTGGAAGAGCCAGAAGAAGTGCTTGTCGCTGGCGGGCATGGGTGGCCTGGGGATCACGGCGGCGCATCCCCAGGGGCAAGCGCCGCCAAATAGGCCGCTAGCAGTTCTGCATCGGGCTCCAGACCTAGCGGCTCCAGCGTGGCGACGTACTCACGCAACAGAGCAACCGCCAGGGGCTGGAGGGCTTGGGGGTAGGCCACCACGGCAGGCAGCAGCACGGCCAAGCCCTCCCGGAAGCTCTCGCTGGCGGCTTGGAGGTCGTCCGCCTGGCGCCACACCGCACCAAGGGCGCCGAGGCTGGTGGCCAGATCCGGCAGAAACGCACGATTGCTCTTCGCCAGCTCCCCATAGATCCCCACCGCCTCCTCCGTTGGCTTCAGCGCCTCCTCTCGGCGACCCAATTCGCTGTACATCACGCCCAGGTTGTTCAGGGCTCTCGCCAGATCCGGCAGAAACGCACGGTTGCTCTTCGCCAGCTCCCCCTAGAGCCCCACCGCCTCCTCCGTTGGCTTCAGCGCCTCCTCTCGGCGACCCAATTCGCTGAAACTCACGCCCAGGTTGTTCAGGGCCATGGCCAGGAACTTCCGAGCCTCCCCCTGGCTCCCCTCCAGGGGCCTCAGAAGGCCTACGGCATCCCGCGTCGGAGCAAGTGCCTCCTGTCTTTGCCCGACATTGCCCAAAAACACGCCCAAGTTGATCAGGGCCCTGGCCTTGAACACAACCGGCGCTCCTGGATGGGCCTCCAGCCAAGCAACCACACGCTTCTGCAGCCGAAGCACTTCAGCCGCATCTCCCCTGGAGTCGGCGGCCTTGGCCCCCTCAAACCAAGCCTGCACCTCAGCCGGAATGGCCCCCTCCTCGTTTGGGGGCTTCTGTGCCAGCCACACCTCATCAGCCACAACGGGAGTCGTCGCTCCTGGAAGAGCCTCCATCGCCCCCACCGGCAAAGCCATCAGCAGCGCCAGGGGTGTGCTCAGCAGCCAGGCGGAACGGGGTCGGGAGGGATGGACGGCCATGCATGTGCTTTCGTGCAGCCATTGTGGCCATGCCTTCTCTGACCCGCGGCCCACGAAGCGCATCAGGCAATCGTTGTTTGCAATGAACTCCGATCTGGTGTGGAGCACGGGCGGGTCGGCTGGTTGGGTTTCTCTTGGTCGATCCGTTCGGTGAGCCACATCTTGATGATCGATTGGCGAGTCACACCCATGCGATACTCTTCGCGATCAAGCTCTTCTAGCATCCAGAGGGGGAAGTCAACGTTGACTCGCCTGAGTTCCAGACGCTGGCGTTTGGGAAGCTCTGGTCAACACGCCTTCAGAGAACACAGTGAGCTTAAATTAATCAATTTAATTCGTCTCACACGCTCCGAGAGCCGATTTGAGAAGGTTCAACCATTTCTGTCTAATCACCTGGCCTTGATCAGGCCAAATAGACATGCTTATCCCTTTCCTGCAGTGGTTCTGTTAAACGTCTACAGGCAAACACAGATTGTTCAGCGCCGCGATCACATGCACCTTGCAACGTTTTTTCGCCATACCCCTTAATCTCGTCTTCTGAGCCCTGAACTGTTGTTTGAACACGCGGAACGGGTGCTCTCCCTTGGCGCTGATCGAGCAACGTCTGCGCCGTGCTGAAACTCACCGGAAAGGCACTGCCCAGCAGACCCACCAATGCACTGAGCCGTTGTCCGTACTGGCTGGCTTCCACGTCCGCCGGCAAGGTGGCTCAGGGGTTCTGGATCCTCTCCACCTCGTCCACACGCTCGATCGGCAGCAGCTCCGGTCCGGATCCAGGATGGCCTGGCAGACCGCCGCGCTTGCGGCGACTCCCCTCACGCCGTGCCGGCGGCTTAAACCCGGGAGCATCGCTGGAGGGAGACTTGGAGGAATACGGTGCAGCGGCCGGTCTGCCCGCAGGCTGGCCAGCTCGCACGCCAGGTCGGTGAGTTGGCCGCGGAGCTCCTCCTTCTCCTTCCTAAGAGACTGAATCTACCGCTGCTGAGCGAGAATCAGCGTTCTGACGCTGGCTGGTGTCGCTAGCATATTCGCTTCTGGAATCCCGGCAGAAGGGCTTCTCATCACAGGCGGTCTCTGCCTAAGATGCAAACGGGAATCATGCTTCCGATATGGGTTCAGCACGTGCGAAGTTTGCGGTGAGCAGTCCCAACCCCGGAACAGATACAAGAATAAAATGCTCAAAGTGCAATCCAATCAACACTATTCGAGTGTATACACCATTTGTGGTATAGTCTCAAAATCGGCGAACAAAGCAAATGGAACTGACGCTTTCCAAAGAGATTCAAGAACAGGAAGATCATCTCTTCTCGGAAGATGATGCGTCTGAGTCTCCTCCGTCTGATATTGTTGCTTATAATGAGTCCCGATCCTGTGCTGATCTATACAGGATGTACAAAGAAGGTATTCTTGATATTAAACCTGAATTTCAACGAGAAATTGTATGGCCTAGCCCATCGCAAACGCGATTTATCGATTCTCTGATCAAACAGCTTCCGATTCCCAGTCTATGCTTCAGTTTAGATTACAAGACGCAGCGCTGGCAAGTCATTGATGGTTTACAGCGCATGTCCAGCATTATTCGCTTCTTGTCTGGCGATCCCAATTGGACGCTATCCCGTCTTGACGACGTAGAACCTTCTCTTTCCGGAACGGCTGCAAGTAGATTTCTGGACAGAGAGTCTCCACTCTATACTTATAGACAACGCGTAGAGAACCTTACGCTTCCTATAACCGTACTTAGGTGCGACTACAGCAAAAAATCGCATACGAACTACTTGTTCACAATCTTTCATCGCCTCAATACTGGGGGGGTGAAACTAAATAATCAGGAAATTAGAAACTGTATTTATTCTGGATCATTTAATGATCTCATCAATGAATTAAATGGAAGGCCGGACTGGCTGAGGCTTAACCGAATGCGCAAGGATACCGCCTATAGATTTCGCGGCCAAGAACTAATCCTAAGATTCTTTGCGCTTTATGATAATGTGGATAACTATGGTGGCCGCTTAGCCACATTCTTGAACGAATATATGGCAGATAACCGTAGCATGAATGCAGGTGATCTTGATTTGAAGAGAATCATCTTTGAGGACTCATTAAATATTGTCTTCTCTAAGATCTTTGACTCAAAAGCTCCTGGCAAACTGCCTTTGTCTGTGATGGAGGCAACGTTAGTGGGAGTAGCCAAGAATCTCCCAACGCTTAAGCACGAAGATACAAATCAAATCAAGAAAAAGTTTTCTATAATGCTGGAAGATGATGAGTTTTCGCAGGAAAAACTAAATGAGGGGTTGTCCGGCAAAGAACGAGTAAAAGGGAGAATTATGGCAGCCGTTTCCTCTTTCTCAATTGATGGCTGATGATCAGCAATTTGACAATACTAAAGAACTTGAAACGCGTAGACAAGCTTTATTCCGCGGCGAGATCGCCAATCGAAACCCTGCTTTACGCTAAGATCGGTATTATTGAGTTGTGCGGATGGGTTGAAGAGACAATGGATGCAATCGTCATAGATCTTTCCCAGCGTAGTCTAACGTCACAAGCACATAGGGACTATATCGAGAAACAAATTGTCAAGAAGACTTACGGATTTGCGTATGAAGCCCACTTCCGAAAAATGCTTATGGGTGTTGTTGGTCTTAAGGGAGTTCAAGATATGGAGGCCCGTGTCAACCGTGCTTTTTTTGATCCCATGTGCGGGACGCTAACGGCCATAAACCCAAACCGAAACAGCCACTCCCATACCTATCTTAAGGGAGCCACTATGGTAATTGATGCTCCATCTGTCACAATAAAGCATTGCCAAGTCATATTTGCTGGCTTGAAAGATATAAACAACGTTCTCCAGCAATTATTTTAACCGTAGAACAAACCCCCCGAGTGGACAGGCCACCACCAACGTTGTGCTTCGCCGCCTCGGGCTCCCTGCCTGCCACTCACAGGCAGCGTTTGAAGAATGTGTCGTGTCGTTCCTGATGGAAACCAGCAACGGATGGCCGTTCCCCGCCCATCCGTTGCTGGCGACTTCCTACTCGGCGATCACCAGAGCGAATGAGCCCCAGCGGAAAATGGCACCGTTGGGTAGGTCGGTAATTTGCACCCGCTCAGGACCACGCATCCAGTTCGAATCCCCGCGCTGTCCCGCAAAAAGGTAGGGTTCAGCGCTGCCCATCTTCACTTTGAAAATTGTGTTTGCACCGCTCTGGCTCTGCGTCACCTTGCAAGTCCCCTCATAAAGGGTCTTGTTCGCTTCGGTGTTGGTGAGCTTGCAGGTGGCCTTTTCGCTGATGGATTGAGCCAGCGAAGGGCTTCCAACAACAAGAGCGAGCGCAGTGGCCGCAATGCATCGAACCGGGATACTCATGAC
>JBKCPG010000321.1:0-22865 GCA_046309395.1 Cyanobacteriota bacterium
GATTGCTGCCGACCTGACCTATCCCGGCACAGGTGAGCCGCTGTTCCTGCCTGGCCTAACTTTGGGCGAACAAGGCAGCGCCTGGACCTCGGCAAGCCTAGACGTGGCAATGGCCCGCCAGAGGCTCCTCGCCGCGCTGCCCAGCGGATGGGTCACCTCCGTGGCGAGGGTGGCATGAACCTCTGGCAGCAGATGATCAAGGCCAGCGATGCCGCCATTGAGCAGTCTGACAGCATTGACAACGTGGATGCTGCCATTGCCGCGGCTCACCTCGAAGTGGCTCTGCGATGGATGAATGCCGTCGGCCCAGTGCGCATACAGCAAGAACTTAATGCCGCGTGGAGAGCGGCAAACATCGACCCAACACCATGAACACCACCACCACCATCAGCGCAGAAAACTGCGTTCTCGTCTCCTGCCTGGCCATCGGCTGGGCTGTGCTGACCATCACCAGGGATCTCCTGATCCCCCTGGCTGGCCTGGCCCTGGCCCTAGCGGGGTGGAGGCCAGCGCAGCCACCGGCGGAGGCACCCGTGAGCCATGCCCGTGTCGAGCCCTCCAGGAGCCTGATCACGCTCGAAGGCGTTCTGAATGCCACTCCCTTGCGGGTCCAGCAGCGCATAGCCAGTCGCGCTGGCTTAATTGAAATAACAAATTCTGAACTTTTGCAGCTGGAAACCCTGCCTCAGCCCAGCAAAGCAGAGCGATTGCCAGCTGACAGACCTTTCCGTAGACGCGCATCATGACTCTTGCCATCTGGCTCCACGGCGCTGCATGTGGCGCCCTAGTTGGATCAGCCGCTACGGCCCTGCTGTGGGCCGTAGCGGCCTGGAACCACCGCGTCAACCAGGCTCAGCAGCAAAGGCTCTCCCAGCCCCGTGGTTCCGCAGATCCACGGCGCCCCCAGCCCTATGGCGGCCGACTCGTTGACATCTCTAAGCCACCCAAACCTCCCCAGGAAGCGGACTGGCTGCCTTAAGCCGGCCTAGTCCTGCTGGTGGCCCGTTTCTGTGATTCCAGGAAGCAATTAACCTCCTTTTCTCGCCGGGCCTTCGCGGTCCGGCTTTGTTTTCTAGACCAGGCAACATCTGTGACTTCATATGTATTAAAAACAAAACCACAATTCTTACACTTGCGCCTTCTTTCTAGCCTGCTTCCCCTTTTGTAAAACTGAAGAGTCTGCGCGACGTAAGTCTCCCCTTCTTCACAAGATGGACATTCATATTTTGGCATTTGATTATCTGTACATTTTGCCGAAGAAATACCAGGAGGCCAGGCATCCCGTGCAAAATCCAATAATCAAGGCAAACGGAACAATTCCAACCTCATTAGCGCAGTGGCTCATGATGATCCCTCAGGGCACTACATACCATATATGGTCCCTGGCCCCTAGTCAATCATCCTGATCGCACGCCGCAGCACAGCACTCCCCTCCCAGAAGCCTGCGCCCCTCGCCGAGTAGCTGAAGGGCTCCCTCCAAAAAAATATGTCATCCGATGAAAAAACCGGATGATCATCACCAGTCAGGTAACACCAAATCATCGCAGGCAGATCAAACGCTAACCACATGCCATGAGTTGTATAATGAACCACCAGCAGATTTTTTTCGGCTGTGCTAAGGATAGAATACGGAAGTGTAAGAGTTGGATTTGTTATTTGGTTTCCCGTCATATATCTAGACACGTCTTTATTCGGATACGTGAGCATCTCACCCTGGTACTGGCCGAAGGTGTAGGACCTGCCGGGATCGGGTCGGACTGATGGGAACGTCGTCATGCTGGCAAGGTGCCGAGGTTTTTCAGGGGAATCTCAAAGGCTCCGACAAAAAACGTTGTCCCGGTCACGATTTGAAGGGTATCATATACAAAAGTCCCCACGATTTGATGAGTGGAGTTTCCAGCTTTGACCTTGTAAACCATTGCGGCTTTGACCGAAAACGAAGCATTGGGCCATGAAGACCCTGTGCACTCCGCTCTAGTTTCGTTAAGAGTATTATTCACGTTTCCCACTGTGATAGTTATGACATTGCCGCCAGCTGTGTAGCCGGCGCCGGAGACTTCATTGCTGACAATCTGGCTAATCGTGGCATATGTTTTGCTTGGCGTAAAACCTGCCCCCAATAGCATTAACTTAAATTGAGCAGCTGTGCCAGCCTCAGCATTGAAGAGAAAGAAGCTCTCTAGCGCTAGGTCGGTGAGGTTGTTAGCAAGAAAAGCGGTTGTTGCCATGGCTAGGTGTCAGGATGGGGGGATGTTGGAGGGATGAAGCTGCTGAGGTAAACTGGATCCCCAACAGTTATGCGTAGCTCATCATAGTCCCCTTGCTGATATGAGGGGAAGATTCCATCACTGCCGCTAAATTCAAAATTTGGCGCTTCAAAATTGTTTGTAACTGGAAACGCCGATATACCCGTTTGCTGGCCATTGTAGAAACGCAGCATAACAAGATCTGCTCTTCTAACAATTGCTACATGCCTCCACGTTAAAAGCTGCTTGGCTGGAGACGGCAAAGACTCGCCAAATATCCACAGATTCTGGGTTGTAGCTCTGCCGTCTTCATTTATGCCTATTCCAGTTGCAGACGTAGCTCCTGACACTCTAGAGTTAAACGTAACTCTTGAGCTATCAGCAGTGTATAGATACTCAAACCACTCCACGCAGAACGCGCCAGTGCCTAACCCGCCAGGAATAGAAAACGCAATCTTAGATAGTGTTGTACCTGGACTCCTTAACCCTGCAGTTCCGTAGAGTTTGTTTGCTGTAGTTAGCGCTGCGCCGCCATAAGCTATCACACTCCTGTTGTATTGCGACGAATCAACAATCAGAGTTGAGCCATTGGCACCTTCAAAATGCAGGATCAACTGGCGCAGGGATCGGATTGGATCACCACCACCAGCTGACGGCTCGCCGCCCACCAGCTCGGTCCCGAGGCCTGCAAACCGCGAGGGCTGAGCGCTCTCTGAGTAGACAATCTCAATCCCTGCTGGCAGCTCCCACGCCTGCCTGGCATTGCCCCCGGTCAGCTCTGCTCCCAGGTCGCCCAGCTGTAACCGCTCAACCGTGGGCACACCGCCAGAAATCGAGACGCCTGCCAACAGCGACCCCCCAGCTACCTGCAGGATGCCCTGGCGTGCTGACATGACAAACGAGACGCGCACACGATGAACGTCGTTGTACGGATCGCTTCCGCTGGGCTCCCCCTCGTAGTGCCAGGCAAAACCCGGGGGGAGGGTGATGCCATCGGGAGCATTGCTGGGATCAAATAAAAATCCCTTGATTATGCTTTTGGTTTCTGTATTGTAGTGATCAATTAACTGTTGCAGCTCTTCTTCATTAAGATCAAACTCCATATCAACAACTGTGCCCAGCATTGCACTTGAATGCGTGACAACAACGATCTTGCCTGTGGCTGTTGTGAATTCTTCTTCGCCAAACGTGCCGAGTCGTATGGCTTCCGTCGCCTTCTTGAATAGCGGAAAATCTTCAGTCATGGCAATGGCGGAATTATTAGACGCATGTATTGGCGCAATGTTCTATCACCACACAAGAATCGATCGCTGTTTGCCTCGTAAATCAAATCCTGGTTTACCTGGCTACCGTCTCCATCATACATATTCTCAGCAACAATAGCTAGGGTTTCGTCTGGCCCTGCATAGTAAATTCTATAGGGGAGGGGATAAGTCGTCATGAGAATGCTGTGCTTACTGCGCCTTCCAGCAGTATATCCTCATCGACTGGCATGCATTCCGCGTCCGTTGTTGCAGCGAAGACTCTGTGCACGCCATTGGCGGAGTTTGGTCCGCCCGTGCCGTCTTCTGATGCTGTTAGGAATACATCTTGTTCGATGTTGCTGTCTGCGTCAATGTATCTAATCCGATACCACCAGTTTAGTATCTGCCCGTTCACTCCTTCATCGTAGTCAATCTTTACGCCGCCTCTTGATCTGATTGTGTCGATCTTTGGCCCCCAACTGCCACTGTTAAACGTGGCCGAATGAACCAATGTGATCTCCGCCCACCCCCTCTCACAGCTCCGCCATGGCCCGTTGGGGATGGGCGCAGGATAGGGAGGCTGGTTCGGACCGGTCGGGACGCCCCCTGGCGCTGCTGGTGGCGTAGGCGTGGTGGGCGGGGGATCCGACGGGGGGCTGACCGGCAAAGGCACGTCAACGCCACCGCCGGGGGAGGGCCCGCCAGGCTTGGTGATCGTCGGAGGCGGAATGACAATGATCTGCGGAAGGGGAGAAGACGAGTCGGACTCCCTGCCAGGAATGTCACAGGCCGCCGGCTGCGGGGGCAGCAGGACTACTCCGGACACTGGTGCGTTTGCTACGGCCAGAGCTATGAGACTCTTGCCGCACTGATTTACAGGGAATTCAGTCAGGGTTAGCGTTTCATTTTCTGAGATTGAAACCACTTCCCACCATCGATTTAAAAAGAATTCTGATGGCTCAGAAGGGCGGATGTTGATCTTGATCTGCACCACATCTCCTTCGCGTATCCTGCCCGTGTGGCTGCCTGGCACAAGCTGAACCGATGCGGTATTGCGGCATAGCGTGCGTTTTGCATGGATGTACGCGCCAACCTTCGCCATATGAGACTCGCTAGTGCAAAACCGAGATATGTCAATTTGCTCAGGAGAATCTTCTAGATCTTCCACTGTTACGGATTGATCTGCCACAGGGCTGGATCTAATCAGCGGAAAATCATTAGCGGAATCTTGCTGCCTCCATATGATGGAAAGAACGGGAGGCACGATTGTAGATACTTCTGCGCTTGTTTCTTTGTAGCTACCCGGTACGATTACGTCTTCCGTAAAGCAGTGATCAGGATAGATCGTGTCTGTGTTTATGGTGCCGTCTGGCCTTGTCGGTACCAGGGGACGCAGGGAAAACTTGCCGTTGACCTTGGTGGGACGAAGTAGAAAATGAGGAAGGATTCCTGTTATGAATTGCATCAGGCTTTCGCTGTTGTTAAATTCTCCATTGCAGAACAATCCCTCCGCATTGACAAACCTGGCAGCATGTTTCAATGAAGGAATATCGTTAAGAAATGATGGTATTTTTTTGGTCTGATCTCTGGCCCACAGGATTAAATCGACAATGTTGTTGCTTGACCCGTAGACGTTGTCTAGTATTCTGTTGACATACAAACCTTCTTCAATGAATACATTGTAACCTGCACGCCAGTTAAAGGAATATGGCAGAGTCTGGCGGAATTCAATAGTTGCTAGCCTGGCGTAGTTGCCCCCCAGCCCAGTTGCTGTAGGAAACGCCGGCAGTTCATAGGTTTCCTGTGGCGTGGCGTAGTTGCCTGGTGTCCATGATCCAGACCGCTGGTTGAAGTTCCATGTGAACTGAAAGTCCGAACGACATCCACCTCGGCGCACATTCTTGACAAGAATTGGCCCTATTGGTCCTTCACTGACAACGCAGTGCCATTTAGTTGTGATGGTTTCATCGGTGTTTTCTATTGCAACAAAGCTTGCCTTAGGTCTAACCATCACTCCGCCAATGCCGTTCACTCTGCGGCAGAAAACAACAGGAATAGGGTCGCCAATTTTTACGGGTTCAATATTGAAATCGATCAGCGGGTTCGTCTCTGGCGCCTGCCCGCCAGTACGTGGCCGGCTGCGGCCGCCAACAACCTCGGCTACGCCTGGTGGTAGGGCGTCAATCGTGACGCCTCCCCCTCGAATGTCCAGACCGCCACCAGCTTCTCCGTTGCCTGCTGGGGAGCTGCTGCCGCCGATCAATTTCCAGTTGGTCATAGGATCAGCGGCAGCCCTACCAGCCGCGTTGTGTACCGCCTGGGCACGAATGAAGCGCCAACAGGTGTCAGGGAACTGCCAATTGCTATCGATATCTCGGACATCGTTCTGCTCACCTGGACAATCTGCCCAACCGTTTCAGCCACCACAACCTGAGTAGGATGAGGAGCAACAGTAGTATAATTGGCATTCATGTGATACTTTCTGATTATGGCAATACCTGGCGGATATTGAAGTATGTTCATTAGATTGTGCGCAATATCAGTCAGTGGGATTTGTATCTCTGCCTGTGCTCCCAGGGATTGACCAGACATCACGCCAGTCACCCGCATGCGTTGATAAAACCATTGTTGGCTCTCCCATGTCACCACCTGCTCGATCCAGCGGGATTGCCAACGCGCATAAGTAAAACTGGCCTCGGAGTTTTTCAGTTCAACGAAGAAGGCGGATGGTCTTGACATTAGAATCTAATCGCTTCTTGTGCTTCTGGTTCTGACATTATACTAAAGACTCGATTGATAATCTGATTAAACTCTGACGCTTTTACAAATTCATCTCCGTTAAAGCGAACATAGTTTGGCTTGATTTGTATTGTTACGTTCCTGGCTGGTGGCGTTTCTGCCGGGAGGCTAGGGCGATTGTTCAGAACATCGATGCCAGTGTATCCCCGTAGGACGTTTATGGCAGCACGTTGCATTTTCCGCTCAGGGATAACATATTCAGGCTCGCCGCGTTCTGCGATTCTTACGACCGCTTCGCCTGTTGCGTAGCCGCCATCACCCAGCTCGGGAACGTTAACGCGGGGGATTGTCGTGGTGTTACCAGGGATTGCCCTAGCTATGCGATTTAGGCTATCAATGAAGAAGTTTATTCTTTGTTCTAGCTTTTGAAAGTTAGAGTTTAAAAAGCTTCCAAATATATCGGAGAAGGTTGCAGCAAACTGCCTTGCTCTACTTTCAAGGCCTTTCATCAATTCACTCCACCCTTTCTTTATGTTATCAAAAGAGGATTGGAATGCTTTTTGCACTGGAATGGTGTAAGCTTCTTCAAATTTCTTCGGAAAGACACTAGCCTCCTGGGCCAGGAAGGCAGGCAATTTTTTAAACTCCTCAATTACAAATTGGATTGCCTTTATGATTGGGTCCCTGAATGCAATCAACAACGCAGCTACAGCTAGCGTGATCCAACCTGCTGGCCCACTAAAAAATCCAATCATAGCCGGCACAAAAGTAGCAGCCATCCACGAGAGAAAACCAGACAATGCCAGAGTTAAAGCAGGCACAAACTTCGCAGTTACGAATACAGACAAGCCAGTGAAGGCTAGCTCAATCTTGGCAAGTAGCACAATTAGTTGAACACCAAATGTAGTCAGAATAGCTGGGAGCGATGTGCCAAACAGGAACGCAGTAGCCGCGCCTAGCAGCCCCATCACAATCCGCAAGTTTACAAGTATCCCGATCAGATTTTGAATAGGCTCAGGCAAGGCCTGGAATGCGGTAACTAGACCATTCAGAATCTGAAGGGTTGTTACCAGTACGGCCGTGATAACTTCTAGCGTAGGCTTAAGCTCTATTAGTATTGCTTTGAAGCTATTCAGTGACTCAAGGAATACAGGCATTTTTTGCTCTACCATTGGGAACAATTGATTGGCTAGCTCTAGCCTCATGTCCTCAAAAGCTTTTGTCAGCAGCTGTAAAGCAGTTGGAGGAGGAATTGCCTGCTCAGAGAATATTTTCATCGCTTCAACTGACACGCGAGCAGATAAAAGACCAGCTTCTCCTAGCTTTTTGATATCTCCAGCTGTTGCAGCTGTCCTTGCCACAATTTGCGCTTGTGCTTTTACGTTTGCTTCTTTAATTGCTGCTAGTTCTTTTTCTTGAGATGCTTTTAATTGCTCTAGTCTTCGCTCTGAATTATCCTTGACTTGACGCTCTTCTTCCCTTCGCTGGTCTTGCAGCTCTTGCAGCCTGAACGATCTTGCATCCCTTGCCAGCCTTGAGCGGCGCTTCCTCTCGTCGCTGGCGGCATTTTGCTCAGCGGTGGACAGCGCCCGCGCTCTGTCCTGTATGGACTGGATCTCTTCTTCTTCTTGATCTTTCAGCCTCCTTTCGATCGCTACTTTTTGATCTTCTGCTATGCTTTCTTCTCCTCTTAACATCTCTCGCCTTTGATCTTCGTATCTCTCTCGAATTAGCTCTACTTCCTCATCCGTTTGCTCGCTTATCCTTTTTAGCCTTTGTTCGCTTAGTTCGGTTTCGCGCCTTGCCTCTTGGTCGCTTACGTCATCGAATGAGTCATTTATGCGCTTCTCTATCTCTTCATAGCGGCGCTCTATCTCACGCAATAAATCATCGGTTTCGCCTTTTATTAGTCTTTTCTTTTCTTCAATAGAATTTTTAAGATTTGCGATTTGCTGCCTTTCGCCTTCTTTGAGGGCTTCTGTCGTTTTTTTTGCTTGCTCCTTGCTGATCAGCTCAAGGCCATTGCTCCTTGCTACCCTATTGAACGCATCCGCCAACGCCTGAGCCATTCCAGGGAGGCGCTCAAGAAGTGCTCGCAGCTCATCGCCCTGCAGCCTTCCCGATCCGATTGCTTGCCCCAGCTGGAGCGCTGCGGCCTTAGCGTCGAGCATGCTCAGGCCTGCTCTGCGCGTTGCAGTCATCAGGCCATTGAAGGTGGTTTCAACATCCTTCAGCTCCAGCCCCATGGGCCTCAGCCGGCTGTAAAGATCCGCCAGCGCCGTGGTTGCGCCCTGGTTCGACAACCCGTAGCGTTGCGCTGCTGTACCCGCAACGGTATACAGGCGGTTCACCTCGCCCAGCGGTCCGGCCAGCGTCTCAATCCGCGTGCGCAGCCGCACAGCCTCATCGCCGGCCTTGATGATCCCGCCAGCAAACGCGATGATTGCCCCCGCAGAAGCCAGCGCAGCCAGTTGCCCGCCTAGCCCGCTCATCGCGGCGCCTAGCACGCCCGAGGATCGCGAAAGGGCCCCGGCGCTCTTCTCCGCGCGGCCCATCTGATCGGTCAGGTTTGCGATCCGGTCAACACCGGTAACCTGCGCCGCAATTTTTAAAACAGCATCGAGCGTCGTTGCCATTATTTCTCTGCCCGTATTTTCAGGATTTCCAGCTCGATTGTACGAAGGCCTTGCATGGTCCTCTGGATATCATCCACTGGACACAGCACGGTGCCATCTGCAAGGGGCTGGAGGTACTCTAACGCAATGGCATGGTTTAGGCCTGTTGGTCCGCCAGGCCCCATGAGCCACTGAGTCTGGATGAGCAAAAACAGATTGATTGCATCATAATTCTCAGGCAGATATTCAAATACTTCTTCTTCTGGCTTTTGATCTGTCCACTCTGGCGGGAGAGTAAGCCCCCAAAGCTTGGCGCTGTCCTTTAGTCCTTCTGGGTTTGATCGCTTGCTGGGTTCGCACCAGAAGGCTGCGAACTCTGTGAGTTTTTTACTGATTCGCCATAGGCTTCCGCCCATTCTGCGGCAATCTTAGTCGGCAAGCCTTGCTCGTCAAGGAGCATTTGTCTATTCTCTTCAGTAACAGGCAAGGGGTTTCCGTCTTCCCCGAGCAGATCATCATCCCAACCGGCTAGGACGAGTTCGGCAATCTTTAGGTCTAGGTCTTCCAACCTTTCCCCTCGGCTATTGACTAGGTCAATAGAAGGATCAGATTTTGCCTTGGTGGCAATTTGCAGCGCTTCGTTTAATTCTCTAAGCAGGGGCCTAGACTTGCTTTCAGGCAAAACATAAAAATGCACCGTAAATCTATACGGATCATCTCCGCATTTACCTTCTAACAGGCGCTTGATGATGCGCTTTTGTTTTAAAACGAAGGTCATGATTGCACAATGGTGAATTGGTCTGTAAGGAGTGGGTTTATCTGCGTCCACTCAATAGTGAGATATATCAATCCATTTCTATCGTTTGATGCTGGGATCATCCCAGCAACTTTGGGATGGTTAAATGTTATGATGTTGCCTGCTGTCTTGCCGTAGGGGAAAACAATCGCCATAGTTTCACTGGCTAAGGCTTTTTCGTATAGGTTTAAGGTTGCAAGATTTTCTGGCCTTCTGATTGTAATAGAGCCGGAAACCCTGCGATCTGTGACCACCATGGACGGCGGACAATCTCCACCATCGTCCCTTCGGGTTACGGTGTTCTGCACTGTGCAGCTATAAGCAGCAATACAAGAAGAGACGCCAGCTATGGTTACCGTTCCTACTCCGCTAGAGTTAATAATTGCAGGCGTTTGCAGAGTTGGAAAAGTTGGGGTGACAGCCGATACGGCAGAGATTGGGACATATATTCCTCTTATGGCGGTTTCCACGTTCATTATTTGACCGGCTTCCCCTGAGAATGTTATTGTCTCCGCGAGACCTCCACGCCCCGCAAATCGCTGGCCGGAGTGGTCAAACGCAAACGAGTACCGCGCTGTCGGATGCGGCCACGGCAGGGCATTGGTGACAGTCTGTCCAGTGGCAATGGTTTGATTGAATCCCGCCAGCGCCAACATTTTTCCGAGCACGGGCGATGGAGTGCCTGCCTGCCCGCTGCCTGACACCTCTGTGGTGATCGTGACAGCAGTTTGCTCCTCCGCCATCACGTCGGGCGTCAGCTTGCCAGGCACTGCCGGCGACAGAATGCTGCGCTCAACCGGTGTGGCAGAGATCGTGGGAGTGGTGCTCTGGCAGGGAACAACGTCCGCTCCCGCGAGGGTTTCAAACACCCCTGGCGTAGTCTCCGCCTTGACCAGGAACAGTTGATCGCGAAAGCTGCTCACGGCTGATCCTCCTCAGCGGGTTGGGGTGGACAGCAGGGGGCCGCCAAGGCTGTGCAGGGAGGCTCCTGCGGCTGGTGGTAGCTGGGATCTGGCGTGATTTCGCCGGTAGCGGGATCGCTGATCCAGTGCCCTGCCTCTGTGCTGTAGGGAGGTGAGTTCATTGCGTCAAATCGTCCTGCGCGGTCGAAAAACCAATGTCATAAGCCAACACTAGCCTAGACACGTCCGGCACCTCTGGAGAGGTAGTCGGCTGCTGGCCGAGATAGGAAACGCCTCCTGGGCCAACCCCGGCAAGCCTGGCACCAGCCAGCCCTCCCAAGCTGCGGTCTGCGTACATCACGGCATGTACGGCCTGATGCCAGGGGCTGAAGGCTTTCCAAATTGTGTCAGCCTGGCCAATCGTGCGCGGACATTGAATAGTTACAAAGACCGGCAGGACATCCACTGCGTTACAAATGTCAGGTTCCTGCCGCCGAAAACCGCGCTCCTGGGCCCATTCCAACATGATTACGACCCCATTAGATGGATTAGTCACTCTGCTTGGATCATCAACAAATAAAGCCCCCGGAATGGCGGACAACAGCTGCTTGATGTGATCCAAGATTTGACAAATTTTTGTATCGGCCATTAGGTATTCTCCTTAGATTGGACAGCAAACGCCAAGACCATTGTAGCGGCATTGGTCCAGGATGATATTGCGCCGGACAGTGCTGGCCTACACTGCGCCGTAGATTCATGCACAATGCAGTGCAGGTAATCAACAGAAGACAAGCTTGCACCAATAGAAAGCGACAGGAATGCAAAAAACAAACATCGGCCGATAAGTCTGTTCATCAGCGTAGTTGACTTTGCCTCTCGCGCTGTAACTGTGATTCCGTCCTTGCCTGAAACACATAAAACCCCATTATGGCCATCATTCCAAAACTTAAAACAGAAACCAGGATGGGATAGATATAATCCTTAAACATTGAACCCGATTGCTTGTTTGTTGCTTCCATCGTGGCAATCTGCGTTTTTATCTGTGAAATGCTTAAATCATGGGAATTAAGAACTTGTTCAACTCTGTCATGCTGTCTCCCGCGTTCTTCCACTGTTGCCCTTAATCCAGCAATAGATAGTTGTATTTCCTGCAAAGATTCTTCCATCCTGATCACCTGCTCATAGATTTGCAGATGTGATGGCTCACCAGGCTCTGGCCGGCTATTGAACCATATTGACATGGCCTTATGGAAGTGACGCGTTTGAGTGAGACATAAAAGTGTCAGACGAGTGACATCAGTTCCATGTGCCGCTGACTTTAACTGACGGAGCACCTTGCACCCAAACGCCGTTTACGCGGACCCAAAAGGCCCCTTGCACCCAAACCCCAGCAACCCTCACAAAAACCAGGTTGGGCGCTGTTGCCGGCGGAACAAACAGCGGAGGTACGCGGATCCGCAGGGGCATGGGCTCAGTCTCCTCTGAGTGGAGGCTTGGAAGCAAACGGGTGCTCAGCGACCAGGGGCAAGCCATGGCCCCATGCCAGGTACCCCTCGACTTTCCTGAGGCCCGCCAGTCCTATGTCGAATGGAATAGCAAGAAATTCAGCGAGCTTAGTCGCGGCTGTTGTTGCTCCAGAGCCGCTATCTCCCCGCGCTAAATGTGTTGGGTTTCGCGCAAAATCTATTCCCGCTCCAGACACTCCGACTAGCGATCTACTATGAACACCCCACGAATCAGGCATGTTATACGCAACGCCAGTAGAAAATGCCGTAAACGTAAGCGTGCCGACTTGTCTGCCATTTGCATAAGCTGTATCAGTGACAGAGCCTGATCCAGCGTGGCGCCATTGGCTACTGTTGCGCCCAACCCACAGCGAGCCATCATTGCTCCCATAAATTGTAGATTTAAAGGCTGCTGTATTTGGGCCAGGCCTGCACACGGCAAACAAATACATAAATCGATTGATAGCTGCTCCGGCTGCTGCTGACAGGCTCAGGCTGTCGTTTGTGCCGTCAAAATCTAGATATGGATACGCTGGCCCCCTGTCGCCGTCTCCCCTTCTAAACAGTGCCTGATTGGCCGCTGTGGCCTGCACAAAACTGCCGCCAGCTGTGCCCATATTCGCAAGGGAAGACACCCCCGTAGCACTAGCTACAGTGTTTAGATTGAGCGCAGAAACCCATATGGTTGGCCTGAATTCCGCAGGAGTCCACAGCCGACCCTGTATCCTGGCTTCATCCAGCAGTGATACTCCGCGCGGCATTAGTTGATTTCCTCAGGGTAGACAGTTACATAAAATTCATTTCCGCTTGGGGAGCCTGTGGGAAAGGTGGCGCCAGTATTGTTCGTAATTGTGAAACGTAGCGGAAATGCATATAGCCGCACCATCTTAAACATTACAACCTTCGCCGATGTGCCACTTGACACCGCCCCAAGATATCGATCTCCTGATGCTGAGTCTTCAAAATCTACGCCATCCGACCCAATGACTGTTAGCGTGATTGATGCTGTTGAGCTTGCAGTAATTGACCCTAGCTTGACCGTAATCACAGCGTTTATAAACTGATTACTGCTGCCACTATTGTTAAAAGAAATTGCGGCAGACTCCGCCCCGACGGCCAAGCCGTTAAGAAGGGTTCCCGCTAGGTTTCCGGATCGCGCGGATGGCGTGCCCCACTTTGCAATTGGCATGATAGTTTCCGGTGATGAGGATTACGTTGTGGAGCCGCGAGCCAGGCTAACGGCCTGGGCATTCACCTGAATGCCGTGCAGCTCAGCCCATGACTGAGGGCGCCGCACCTCGCCTAGGCGAAGCAAAGCCTCCTCCTGTTCGACCGTGATCTGCCCAGCCTGGCGCATGTCCTGCACCTCCTGCCGCACCACAGGGCTGCCTGCGTTGAGCTGGCCCCTCTCCAGGATTCCGAAGACCAGGCCAAATGCTGGGCGCTGAGCGGCGGCAGCACTCAGAGACCCAAGGAAGGCCGCTCCCGTGTCTGGCCCCAGGGCTTCCAATATTTCAGCCTGGCCCACAATCCGCCTAACCACCTCCACCCGCTCTGGCAATGTCTGATCCGGCTGATTGAGGATCTCAGCGACTTGCCACTCAGGCAGGTTGGCAAGGTCCGGCTGGCTGACGCGGGCGGCGAGGGATTCCATGGGGCCTAGGTGATCTGGATGTAGATGTCCCCATCCTGACCGCCAGAAGGGGCGGCAGTGCCAACAGTGATGGCTTTTTGTGCACCCAAATTAGTCCTGGCAGTTGCCGGACTGGACAGATTGCTCAGATTATCAGCGGCATTCAGTAGAAGCACCTCCACATTTGAACTACTGCGAAACGCTACTGATGACCCTAACGCATACAGATCGCGGGCAGCAGGGGAGGCATGCGCGCCGGACGGCAGGCCAATCCGGGCAGACGCAGTGAGCGAGGTGAATGCTCCCGATCCAGGCGTGGTCCCACCAATCGCGCCAGGGCTGGCGGGATCAAACAGGGTGGGCAGCCCAGTCAATTCGCTGTATCCCAGCTGGCGGAATCCGGGTTCAGCAGGGGATCCTGAAGCCGGACCGGCGAAAACTAGGCCCGGCGATTGATTGGCCAGTGTTGCGGTCAGTGTTCCGGTAGTCGTTACCGGGCTGTTTGTTACAGAGAAAATCGATGGGAGGCTTAGACCCACGTTGGTCACAGTGCCGGAGCCGCTAGCCGTTACCGTGAGCGCACCCGCAACGATCGCCAGGCCTGATCCCAGCGAATAAACCTGAGGCGCTCCAGACCCGGTCTCCCGACCCAGAACTCCGGCGGCCATGACGAGTCCGCTGGAACCAATTGGGCCAGATGCCGCAGCTCCTAGGGCCGCCAGGGTGGGCAGCTCGTGCACGTGATCCGCCCTCGCCGCAGTTGAGCCCGTCCCCACCGCAGCCGTCCCAAGGGGAGACGGCGCAGTCGAGCTGAGTGCAGCAAACGTCCCGGATTGCGTGGCCAACGAGCCAAGGCCCAGCAGGGTGCGAGCCGCTTCGGCATCCGTTGCGCCGGCCAGCGAGCGACCGAGGGGACTGCTGGCGGCTGCCCACCAGGCCGCAATCGCCTGCCAAACTCGCTGAACTGACCAGGCGCGGCGATCGGTGGCCGTGCCAGCTTCGGCATCCGCCTGCGAGACCATGGGGGCCAACCACTCGCGAGCATCGCTGAGCGCAGGATTGCCTGGCTGGATGGCGCTGGCCGCCATCGCGCCCTGAGCGGCTGTGGCAAAATCTCCAACCTGGGACTGAGCGGCTGTGCCCAGACCCAGAGAGGTCCGCCCAGTTCCAGGGTTTAGGCCTGTTGACGAACCGTCCCAACTCAGCCGTTCGGTATAGGCTGTATCCCAATTAGCGCGGACTGTTACATCAATTAGCCAAGTTGTTCCGCCACCACTGACAACAATGTCCCCCTTGTCGCCATCGCTGACCCCTCCGCCCGGGCCGGTTGGCAAGTTGGTGAGCTGAGAGCCATCAACAGGAGGCAGCCGCCCAGTCGTCGGGTCTAGCCGGACCAGGTTCCCCGCCACTGCTCCATGGTTGAGCGCGGCTGCCGTGCCTAGTGTGGGCAGGCCTGACAGGTCTCCGTAGGCGCCAGTCCACGAAACCTGGGCCAGCCCAGGATGCGGGTCAGGTGCCGCCAGGTGGGCAGCGATCGCAGCTGCAGCAGCGCCGACTGAGTCCGCTCCCACGTCTCCGGCGGTGAACGTGTGGCCGCGATAGATTCCGTCCGAACCCAGTCGCAGGGCCTGGCCTGGAGTGCCAGTGGTGACAATTGCCGCGATTTTGGCAGCATCGCCAGATGGCATCAGGCCATCCGCCGAAGAGCTGGCCAGCGTCAGTTGAGCATCAGCACCAGCAGAACTGCTGATCGTGCGGGTTGTTGGATTCCATGCCAGGTCCACCGGCCCCGTGCTGGCCAGGTCTGCCACTTGCTGGGCAGAGACTCTCCGGGTCAGCAGCGCCACGGCTGTGCCTGTGCCTGTCCCTGTGGCTGTGGCCACGAAGGCGACGTCGATCGCGCTCGATGCAGCACCAATTGTTGTCCAGTCCGTGGTTCCCACCGTCAGGACTCGGTAGGCACCGCCTGCGGTGATCGCGGAGGCGGCAACCGTGGCCCCATCCAGATCCATCACCAGGCGCTCACCGCCTGTCAATGCGCCGCTCTGGGCGGGCAGCTGGCTGATGGTGGTGGGAGTGGTCGTCATGGCCTAGGTGGGCTGGGTGTGAATTGGCTGGCCAGTATCTGCAGTGACAAATTGACGGCCAGAGTCGGCAGTTGTCAAGACAAACACCTGTAGCGAGATTGCCGGCCCTTGGAATTGAAGCGGAATCCTGCAAAGTTTTCCGTCTCCGCCTGTTAGCGGTTTATGCAAAACCTTGTAGACACTGCCTTCAAAGGTTAAAAGATCGCCATAGTCCAGTCCGTCATATAGCGATCGCCTGGCCAATATACTTGGGCCAACATGCACAACTTCATTTCCAAAAATCATCGTCCCTTCGTATGTCATAACACCCCAATCGCTTTGCCCAGCAGCCGCAAGGGGTGACCCAAACGGCTCGCCGAGCATCGCATCTAGATCGGCATCAAAGTTAGCCGACATTTTTTGCAGTGGACTTTTCTTTGCTGTTTGGCTCTTGAGCTGGCGTGATTACACCAATCTCAAGAAGATGAGCAACAGAGGCGTCTTGTATGACAACATGATCACCTTCAGTTAAGGTGACACCGTCATGAGTAAGAGGCCCCAGATCTGTGACAACAAAAGTCGGCATAATCAAGCAATGCAGTCTTGAAAGAAATAGCCTACATCGCTGGCAATTACCAGCTCTTGAACGGATTCACCAGCACGGCACTGAATAGAGCCACGCATTCCCTTGAAGGGATTTGCAAGCGTTCCCGCTACGCGGGTTCCGTACTCTGCAGTGGCGCCAAACGTGATCCCATTGCCACGAAGGCTGGCCAGGGGGCGCTGATGCAGCAATGCGCAGTGCTTGCCCCAAAGCCTGGTCATAACTGCAGTTTGACCTGGCTTTGCGGAGTTGTACCACGCCTCTCCGACTAGAATCTGCTCGATTTCCAACAAGTTAGCGACTGCCTGAAGGGTCGCTGGAGTGCCTTGAGCGTTACTGGTCCCAGTATTGCCGGTTGCCGGAGGAACTACGGCAGCAGTGATCTTGGGATGCACTCTTAGTCGATTCCATGCTACCCGGCCAATCACCATAGTGTTTGGCCGCATCAACATCCCATCCATGGCGGTCATCATTGCCGTGTAAGGATCTGAGTTGACATAATCAGACCATTGAGATGTACCGCTCAGGGTCGTACGATTCGCGGCTGGATAAGTGCTTGAAGTAAAATACTGATCAGCCACCCGCTTTTCCCTGTCAAGAGCCAAAAGCTCTGTAATTCCTTCAATTGCACTGCCGAGGGGATCAT
Organism: Cyanobacteriota bacterium; assembly: GCA_046309395.1. GTDB lineage: Bacteria > Cyanobacteriota > Cyanobacteriia > PCC-6307 > Cyanobiaceae > Cyanobium. The sequence continues at coordinate 16,997 of JBKCPG010000321.1, forward strand.
AACCTTGATAAGCACTGTCAATGTCTTCCTGTGGTACGACATCATCTAGCGCGCGGTCTTTGACAAAGCCGGGCTGTTCAGTCCCCCCAAACTCAACTTGAGTTGGTTCGCTTTTGCGTCCAACCAGCGTATCTGGGATAGTAAATCGATCAGCGCGGTTCATTTGGAACCACTTAAACTCTCGCGCGCCGACAGGAACCCTTGGACTGACTTCGTCCGCAATAAGACTTGTGTTTCTGTAAGCAAGTGAAATCCCGGTGTATTGCGGCTGAACCGGAAAAGGAAAATTCATGTAAGACATGGTTAAACCCTCTTGGATAATGAATTAGCCCTGGAGAGATCCAGGATTGATTAGGACAGAGCCAAGATCTCCTGAAACGCCAGAAACAAGCGCCCTGCCGATCACGGAGACGTTTGAACCCGCAGACGGTGCAGCTGGAATTGCCTGACCCGAGCTGTTGGATGTCAAAGGCTGTCCACGGGTAACGTTGGCGCCGTAGGTGACGGGGAAAACCCCCTGGACAACAACATCAAATTTTTCACCAGTAGCGCAACTTGTCGCAGCAACATCGGCGACGCCAATGATCGCATCAGTCGCCGCATCAGCCTGCACTGCAATTCGATCGCCCGATCCAAACTTAACTAGGCGAAAGTTGTTGACGGTGCCGCCTGCCTCAAAGGCAAGCTGCGTTCCAGGAACACGAAGAGACATTGCAACCTCAGGCGGATGTGGAAAATTCAGCCCTGGCCTGGGCCATGGCTTGAGTTGGCGTTAGGGTGCGGCCCTGCGCCTTGGCCGCATCAATGATCTCACGGGCCCGAAAGCCCAGCTTTTGGCCAAGGGCGGCGCTCTCTTCTTGCGTTAACTCCCTGGGCGCAGCTGCTTCAAGCCTGGTTTCCTCTACGCCTGCAAATGGAGCCACTGGAACAGCCTGGGCGAGGCGCGTGGCAGCAGCAGCCTCGAGCAGCTCCCGCTCTGCAGCGATCACTGCCAGCGCAGCATCTCCGCCCGTGGTTTTGCCATCGGCGCAAAACCGCTCGATCAGGGCCTCGTGGCCCGGAACCAGCGCAGCGCGGACGCCTGCAACACGCTCGCGCTCGGCATCTGCGCCAGCAGCGCGGGCCTGTTCGATCTGGGGCTGGAGCTTAGCCCGTTCGGCAGCTGCGCCTTCATCGCGAAGGATGGTGGCAGCCGCCGGATTTTCAGTGGCCCACTGGGCCACCTGCTCCGGGGTGGTCGTCATAGAAGAGAGAGGGGAGAGGGTGGTCAGTTGAGCCGCAGGTGCCGGGGGACCGGTTGCAGCCATTGGAAGGGGCGGCAATGCCGCTGATGGACGACGGGCGGGAGACGGCTCCCATCCGGCTGTTTGGTCGTTGAGCTGTGACATCAGTGTATCTAACGAAGAGAACCCATCAGCAAGGCCAATATCTATTGCCTGCTGCCCGATAAAGACTTTGCCGTCAGCCATCGCCAACGCCTTGTCAATTGTGATGCTTCGATAATCGGCAACAGTGTCTACAAAAATTTTGTAGATTGCATCGACTTCATCTTGAATTGATTTTCTTCCTGATTCGGTCAATGGGCCGTACTGACTTGCGATCCGCTTATATTTACCTGCTGTTATTTCAGTTGTTTGAATTCCTGCCGCTTTTTCCATTTCGGCAATGTTGCGATGAGTAGCAACAACTCCAATAGATCCGAGCCTGTCTACTTGACTGCCGACGTAGATTTGACTAGCAGCCGAAGCAATCCAGTAAGCCGCCGATGCAATCACGCCATCACTTAAGGCGGCAGTGGGCTTGGCCTGGCGGGCCTGGAACAACACAGATGCCGCCGCTTCGGTGCCAGCAACCGTGCCTCCGGGCGAATCAATGTGCAATAAAATTGCTTTGGCTTTTTTATCATCAGCCGCAGCTCTGATGTCTCGCGCCAGCAAATCACTAGAAGTGCCGCCACTGACGTCTTGCATTAGACTCATTCGCTGGGCAATTGCGCCACGCACTGGAATAATAGCCACACCATTCTGGATTTCATATCCGCCAGGAACGGGGCCAGCCAGGGGGGCGCTGCGCCCTGCCTCCAAGCGCTCGCCACGGATGCGAGCCGCGTAAATTTCCTGCATCTGTGCCAGATGCTCGGGGAGAATCGCCCAGGGGGAGTAAAGAACGTCAAGAATTCCCATGGCTATATCATACCGCTCCTGTGTTCCCTCCGTCAGCAGGCTGGTCTACCACCGCATCCACAGGCTTAGCACCCAAGGGTGGCAGGCCATCGCGCTCCCTGGCTCTGGCCTCACGGACTCTTTGCGCGTGCTTTGAATCCCAATTGCCGCCGTTAAACGCCAGGCTCTCTTCGTGCTCACTGGTGAGGAACTGAGCGCGCTTTTCTGCCGCCGTGGCCTCCTTCAGCGGATCCAGCGAGCCGGGCGTGGTGCCGTGCCACTCGCTACCGCTCCACGCATGGCGGATGAACGGGTCGGCGAAAAAGCCGGGGGCCTCAATAATGCCAAGTGCTACAGCATCGGCCAGCCATTCCTTGTAGATTGGCTGACAAAAATCAGCCATATCATCATAGCGATCAATGCTTATTGTCTGCCAATGCTGCTCACGGGCGGCCCTTGCCGCTGTATAGCTGGACTCAAAAAGGCCCTTTACAACCTCGGGAGGAGTGTCGGCGCCCATTGCGCAAACTTGCACAACCGTTTCCCAAAATGCCTTGTGGGCTGGATTTGGGCGGCCGGGCGTAGGTGATGTAAGCTTTTCACCAGGCATTAGATGGATTAATTGGCCATCAGTCCATGCCGTGCTATTTTCTCTAGCGGCCAGCGCTAGTTTCATGTACTGATCTGCGTCGGCTGGTGTTTTGCCAAAAAGCGCATCAAAACTTTCGGTGTCCATCGTTGCGGCTAAAACCATCTTGGCCGCGGCACGTGCTCCCGTGATCTCCGATTCTGTATAATCATCTAAACCCTTCAATGTATCAATAATCGAACCTAGGCGCGGCATTCCCCGGCTTGATCCGGGCCTTCTAATGCGTCTGCGCAGAATGAATTGCAGCTCTCCGTTAGGGCCATATTGCCCAATTTCTGTCCATGTTTGACTAGAGCTTGAGTTGATACTGCCAGGGTGATGGTTGGCAATCCAAAATTTAACGATTTCGCCATCATCTGCTCGCTCAACACCTTCATGCAAAAGCGCCGTATTAACGGTCCCATCTTTATTGCAAATCCTGTCAGCTTCAATCAGTTGCAGTGCCAAGCGGAAGGGCCAGGCTTCGCGTTTTTTCCGCACAAGCTGAATCCCAACGTCGCCACTTAATTCTTGAGAAAGAATTGACAATCTTTGGGCCTGATAGAAATCAAGCTCTCCAGACACGGTGGAAAACTTGCTAGATGCCCACATGTGGAACCGCTTTTCTGTGCGGTTTTTCCACTCACCTGCCTGCTCTTCTGTGATTCCTAACTCTTCCCAATCAATGGCGCATTGAAGGTGAAGCCCCGTCCCGCCTCGATACTCAACGTGACGGTTGATGGCTGCTGACGCGATTGGCGCCGTTCGATCCAGGTCGCGGCAGTGAGCACGCTGGTCTCTGCGCTCGTACCAGTCAGTTCCATCCGCGTCTCTCAGGCCTGGCGCCCACGCACCAAACGCAGCGCGAGCAAACAGCGCCGAGGTTCCAGGCTGTCCCCATGCCATGGCAGCCGGAGCATCGGCGATTGAGACAGGAGCAGATGGCGCGGCCGGTGGCGTTGGCCGCTTTTTGCGTGTCATGGGTACGGCACCAGCACGCGACGTCGGGGCGTGCCCTGGCCCAGCGCGGTTGCCCTAGAGATGTCCAGCTCCAGCGCTTGGATCATTCGTTGCAGGTCCGCCAGGCTTGCGCGGCTGAACCTGCGCGAGCCGTCCGGGCCGGGAATTTCATAGCTCTGACCTTTGGTGAGCACATCTAGTTCGGCTTGCCGATACGCTGCTAGCCGCTGCTCCAGCTCTGTGAGAGTTGCCATGGCAGCAGCTTAGCCGAACCGCAAACCCTTCAGCAGTGGCGACGGTTCATTGCCTGTCGATCCCTTCCGCCTAGCAAGGGCCTGTGCTTCCAGCTGGTCCCACAAGCGGCGCGGATTGCTAATCGTACACACATACTGAAAGGCTGCGTAAGCCAGCCTGGCACAGTCCCCGGATTCGTCCCTTGCACTCGTTGGTTTGACCCATTCGTATACAGGTAGGCCAGACTTAGTGAGCTTCCCTTGCACCCGCACGCGCTTCCACGGGAACAGCTCGCTCAACGTCTGATCACTGGTGCCCCGTCCCAGGTGAATATATCCCGGTCCCGGTTGCTCTACTCTCAGCCGGTTCTTCCACAGCACAATGCTTGGCTCATAGCCAACATTGTAAAGAAATAAATCTTTGGCTTGTGCGCCTCCTTTGCGCTTGCTCTTGAATCCAACTGGCTGAGTCCCCCTCCTGAACAATTCCGCTCCTTGCCCCTTGCACGCAATCCAGCAACCTGTATTTGCCGCGCAAAATCTTCTCACCTCCTCACTCGCGTGGCCGCCATCATCCACAGCGCCAGCCGTCATCGGAAGCTCTGCGCCATCCTCGCGGCGCCATGTAGACGTGCTAAATGGATCCAGCATTTGAGTGATTACTCCCTTATGGGCGGGGTCGCAATCAATCACATGTTGGGCCAGGTGCCAGCGCTCTTCGCCGCGCCCCATCCCCCACACATGAATATGCAACCCTTGCCCCAACGAACCGTCACCACCCTGCACGTCAACCCCTAGCGTGATCAGCAACACGCCATTTGGCACAACATCGGGATCATAATCATTCCCCGCTTTATCATCTGCTCTTCTTTTCCTGAGACCTTCAGCGCCAATCTTTAGAACGATCTCATCTTGCCATGGCACACCTTCAACCGTGTTCTTAAACGTAAGCATTGGGTCAGAATTGCCTTTTCTCAATTCTCGCAAGGCATCGTTATATTCTTCTGCGATCAGCGGCCACGCTGCACCACGCTCATAACTCATTGCTGCCCATGCGTGCTGCGACTCCCACACCGGCTGGCCATTGCGCAATAGCTGATTTTCACGCCCATGCTCCACCATCAGCGGACACGCCCAGCCAGCGTGCCTGTCCATCGCCGGAAGAGACGAGTGTTCAATAGGCGTTTGACAGTTTTCGCATCTCATTTTCCCATAATCTCGCCCTTCTTTTATAAGCTTCTCCATTGTCAATTCTTGATAATGCCCACAGCATGGGAAAGGGTAGTATCTGTGTTGCTGGTCTCCTTTTAAGTAACCAGCATGGGTATAATCAAAAAGCTCAACAGGTGTCCCCCCGCCACAAATCCTAGGATCGGGAGCCGTTGCAGCTCTTTTTAGCAAGATCTTTAAGATATCTCCCTCTCTGATTGCGCCATAAGCTGAAGGCTCTTCCAAAAAGATGATTGAACGCTCAACCATGCGGCCAAATCGTGGGGTTGCTGCACTTGCTAGATCCAGCACCGCGCCATTTTTGAATACTTTGTAGTCGTAAGTATTCTTTTCGCCAGTCTTAGAGCCACTTGGCGACAACAGCCCACGACAGCATGGCGCCCCGGAATTCCTATCATAATGCTTGTCTATAAATTCCGCTGCATATTTTTTTATTTCCGTATCCGTAGGAAACAATCCCATAATCTGAGAAGGTTTATACTCAATATGATATTGTTGAAAGCCTACAATTATCCCCCTAGTCCATCCGATCCGCGCTGATTTCATGCACCAAAACACTTCAACAATCGGATCCGTAAACCACGTGAACCACCTTTCCTGGTATGGCCTGGTATGCCACTTGCCTTGAGACAGCGCCGAACCCGTTACATATCCAA
>JBKCPG010000322.1:0-3539 GCA_046309395.1 Cyanobacteriota bacterium
CCGCCCTGCCCCACCCCCCCGGGGCCGACCATCCCCTCCTGGAGGAGGCGGGGCCAGGCTCCAGCTGGCGAACGGCCTACCGCTCAGCCCTTCAGCGCGGCCTCGACCTGGTGGAGAGCGGAGAGCTGCGCAAGCTGGTGCTGGCGGCTCGACAACGGGTCGACGTCAACGGCTCGATCGACCCGCGCCTTCTGCTGGGCCACCTGCGCCGGAGCCAGCCCGGCAGCTGCCGCTTTCTCTGGCAACCCGCCGCGGATGAGGCCCTGCTGGGGGCCTCCCCGGAGCGGCTGCTCTCCGTGCGCCAGGGCCTCCTGCGCAGCGACGCCCTCGCCGGCACTCGCCCCAATGGCGCCGAGGCGGCCGATCTGCTCCAGTCCGACAAAGATCGCCGCGAGCACGAATTGGTGGTGGAGACCATCCGCCAAGGACTCCACAAAGCGGGCCTGGTTCCCCATCGGCCCCGCCAGCCGCGGCTGGCGCGTCATGGGGGCCTGGTCCATCTCCACACGCCCATCACCGCCACGCTTCAAGGGCAGTCGCCCCTGGCCCTCGCGGAGGCGCTTCACCCCACCCCGGCGGTGGCCGGTCTGCCGCGACGGGAGGCCATGGCGTGGCTGCGCAGCCTGGAACCCTTCGAACGGGGCCACTACGCCGCCCCCATCGGCTGGATCGACAGCCAGGGCGACAGCGAACTGCGGGTGGCCATCCGGAGTGGACTGCTGCGCCAGGGCACCCTGGAACTCACCGCGGGAGCCGGTCTGGTGCGTGGCTCCGTGCCTGAGCGGGAGGAACAGGAGGTGGCCCTCAAACTGAACGTGCTCCGAGACCAGTTGCTCCCCGTCCCAAGCCCGACCAGCCGCCAGACCTTCGCTTGAGCCGCCCGAGGGGACATCCCAGCGAGCCCCCACCAGCGATCGCCCGGCCGATCGTCCCCTTAGGGCGCTCCAGGCGAGGTTGCGCGAGCCCCTGGCTCCGGGAGCAAACGGGCGATGGTCTGATCCGCCAGGGGGATTCCCCCCAGCCGCTCCACCTCCCGCACACCGGTGGGGCTGGTGACATTGATCTCGCTGAGCCGGCCATCGATCACGTCGATGCCGACAAAAAACAACCCCTCCGCCCGCAGCGCCGGAGCCAGCTCCAGGCAGATCTCCCGCTCAGCCTCCGTGAGCTCGGTGGCCTCCGGGGCACCCCCGACCGCCAGGTTGCTGCGAAACTCCCCGCCGGTCGGCACCCGATTCACGGCCCCCAGGGGTTCGCCGTCCACCAGCAGGATCCGTTTGTCACCGGCGCTGACCCCGGGCAGAAACGCCTGGGCCATCACCGGAAGGGTCTCCATCTGGGTGACCAGCTCCAAGAGGGCCCGCAGGCCAGGGGTGGCGGCCGAGGCAAACACCACCCCCTGGCCGGCGCGGCCGGCCAGGGGTTTGAGCACCACCTCCCCCAGGTCCCTGGCGAAGGCCGCCAGGGTGTCCACCCGGCCACTCACCAAGGTGGGGGCCATCAAGTGACCAAAGCGCAGGGAGCTGAGCTTTTCGTTCCAGGCCCGCAAGGCGGCCGGGCGATTGATCACCCGCACGCCCCGCTGTTCCCCGAGCTCCAGAAGGTGGGTGGCGTAGAGATAGGCCTCATCCACCGGTGGATCCTTCCGCATCCACACCACGGGGAAGTGATCCAGCGGCAACCGTTGGGCGGGGCCCTGCCGAAACCAGGGAACCGGCACCACCCATTGGCCGTCACGGGCCTCCATCTCCACCAACTCCACGGGACAGGCCCGCGCCCAGGCGCCATAGCCCCCATCCGGATGGGGCTCGGCGGACAAATCAGCCAGCTCGCAACACCAGGCTTGGCCTCCCGCCCGCTGGAGGGCCTGCATCAGGGCCACGCTCGTGTCCTTCGCGGGATTCAGCCGCGCCACCGGATCCATCACGAAGAGCTGGCGGGAGGCGCGATCCCCCCTGATGGCCGCGTTGCTCACCCCCGCTGTCCCAACAGGGCGTCGAGCTGCCCACGCCGCTCCAGGGCGTGGAGGTCATCACAGCCGCCGACGGCCTGGTTGTTGATGAAAATCTGGGGCAAGCTGGAGCGCCCCTCGGCTCTTTCGGTCATCAGGCGGCGAGACTCGTTGTCCCCGTCAATGGGGTACTCCCGGTAGGCCACCCCTTTGCGATCGAGCAACCCCTTGGCGCGAATGCAGTACGGACAAAAGCGCCACGTGTAGATCTCCACCGTCGCGTCATGGCTGGCGGCCTCAGGGGCTTGCGGGGCCATCGCTTCCATCCAGGTCAGCGCCGATCCTAGACACCGCGTTCGGCCACCTCCAACGGCCGCGCTGATACGGTCGAGGGGAGGAACAGTGGCGCCCCATGATCGACCTGACGGATTTCAAACGCGATCTCTCCGAACTCAGTGACCGCCTGGGCCATGCCCAGGACTGTCTTTGACGTTCCCGCCCTCAGAGCGCGTCAACAAGACTTGGAACAGCTGGCCGCCCAACCGGGGTTCTGGGACGACCAGATCCAGGCCCAGCGTCAGATGCGCCAGCTGGATGAGGTGAAGGCCCAGCTGGAGCAGCTGGGGCGATGGACGTCCCTGGTGGACGATGCCCGCGCCACCCTGGAACTCCACGACCTGGAGCCCGATGAGGAGCTCTTGAGCGAGGCCCGGGCCGGGCTGGTCCACCTGCGCGGCGAACTCGATCGCTGGGAGTTGGAGCGGCTCCTCAGCGGCCCCTACGACAAGGAAGGGGCGGTGTTGAGCATCAACGCCGGCGCCGGGGGCACCGACGCCCAGGATTGGGCCCTGATGCTGATGCGCATGTACACCCGTTGGGCCGAAGACCACGGCATGAAGGTGAGCGTGGATGAGATCACCGAGGGGGAGGAGGCGGGCATCAAGAGCTGCACGATCGAAATTGACGGCCGCTACGCCTACGGTTACTTGCGCAACGAAAAAGGCACCCACCGCCTGGTGCGCATTTCACCCTTCAACGCCAACGACAAGCGACAAACCAGCTTCGCCGGCGTGGAGGTGATGCCCAAGCTCGAGGAGCAGCCGAATCTGGAGATCCCGGAGAAAGATTTGGAGATCACCACCTCCCGTTCCGGAGGGGCTGGCGGCCAGAACGTCAACAAGGTGGAGACCGCCGTGCGCATCCTCCACGTGCCCACGGGTCTCGCCGTGCGCTGCACCCAGGAGCGCTCCCAGCTGCAAAACAAAGAGAAGGCCATGGCCCTGCTGATGGCCAAACTGATGGTGATCGCCCAGGAGCAACGGGCGGCGGAAATCGCCGATATTCGAGGCGACATCGTGGAGGCCGCCTGGGGCAACCAGATCCGCAACTACGTGTTTCACCCTTACCAGATGGTGAAAGATCTCCGCACGGGAGAGGAAACCACCGACGTGCAGGGGGTGATGGACGGGGATTTGGATCCCTTCATCCAGAGCCTCTTGCGGCAAGGCGTGGAGGTTGGGGTGGCGGCTTGACGCCAGAGCGTCCACCCCCCAATCTCAACACCTCCGCCGTGCCCGCCATGCCCCCC
>JBKCPG010000323.1:0-17884 GCA_046309395.1 Cyanobacteriota bacterium
GATCCAGCCTCCCATCCATGAGCTGGAGCGTCACCGTCTGCTGGGGGGCCACCTGCTGGAGGGAGCGCACCACCTTCCCCCGGGAATCCCGTAGCAGGGAAAACCCCCTCTCCAGCACATGGCGGGGGGAGAGGGCCCGCAACAACTGGCGCTGGTGGGCCAACCGCTGGCGTTCCCACTCCAATCGCCTGCGGGGATGGAGGGGCTCCAACCGCCCCTCCAGCTGCCGCAGCCGCTGGCGCAACGCCTGCAGACGCCAGCTCACCACCTGGCGCAGGTGACTTCGGGTCCGCTCCACCGCTCCCCGTTCGGCCGCCTGGTCGGGCAACAGGGCCACCAGGGCGGCGGTGGGGGTGGCGGCCCGGTAATCGGCCACCAGATCCGCGATGGTGGTGTCGTCCTCATGGCCCAGGCCACAGACGACGGGAACCGGGAACGCGGCCAAAGCGCGGGCCAAGGCCTCCCCGTCAAAGAGGGCCAGATCTTCCCGGCTTCCGCCCCCCCGGGCCAGCACCAGGGCCTCCAGAGCGAGGGATTGAGCCTGCCCCGCCAACCGTTGGATCACCTCACACAGCCGCCCTTCCACGGCTCCCTGCACGGGCACGGGCACCACCACCAGAGCGGTGAGAGGCCAGCGCTCGCGCACCGTGCGCAGCATGTCGGCCAAGGCGGAACTGGGCACGCTCGTGAGCAGGGCGACGCGAGACGGCCAAGGTGGCAGGGGGCGTTTGCGATCGGGGTCGAAGAGACCCTCCGGGGCCAGACGGGCCCGCACCGACTCAAAGCGCCGCATCACGGCCGTGAGGCTTGGACGCACATCCAGGATCTGAACGGACAGGGCCGCCCGTGCCGTCCAGAAGTTGAGCTTGCCCACCACGGTGACGCCATCTCCGTCCTCAGGCACAAAGCTGAGCTTGCTCAGCTGGGAAGCCCAAATCACCGCCGGGACGGTCGCCTCTCCATCGGTGAGGGTGAGCCAGAGGTGTCCCTTCTTCAACTGGGGACGACTGGCGGTGGCCTCCAGCAAAAACCGGGGAGCGAACCCCCTGCCGAGCAAGGTGGCGATGGCCTCATTCAGGGAGGCGACGGTGTAGCGATGGAGGCCATGGCGCGGCGACAGGGGCTCAAGCGCGTCCACGGAATCGAGGCTCCGCACCATGCCGCCAGCCCTGCCAAGGACACTCACCCTAGGCAAGAGCCCTGGGGGAGTCCGAAGATCGGGCCAGGCCGTGGCGCGCCCATGCTTCCCGATCAGCTCCCCCTCCCCACCGGTCGGCGTCAACAGCTGGAGGGGAGCATCCGCGCCCGCCTGCCGAGGGATCCGAAACTCGTGCTGGTGACCGATCTGGACGGGACGCTGTTGGAGGGATCTCCCCGATGGCGACGGCGCTTCTATAGCTGGCTGGCCGCCCGGCAAACCCGCGTGCTCCATGTGTTCAACACCGGCCGGGATCTGGCGTCGATCGCCCGGCTGCTACGGGAGGAAGCGGCCGCCGGACTGGGCTCTCCCCACCTGGTGATCGGTGATGTGGGCTGCACGGTGGCCTGCGGGGCCAGCCTGACACCCATCCCCCTGGTGAACGATCCGATCGAGCGGCGGTGGCGGGGGCAAGCGGAGCGGCTGTTGCCCCTCCTGCGCACCATTCCTGGCCTGTCTCCGCAGCCGGTGAGCTCGGTGCGGCGGCTCGCCTATCTGATCGACCCCACACTCCTGGACAGGTCGCGCCTGGGGGCCGTGGCCGCCCTCGGGGTGGATTGCCTGGTGTCCGGCGAGAAATATCTGGATGTGCTCCCGGCCGGCGTGAACAAGGGCTCCACCCTGATGGCCTTGATGGACTGGCTAGAGGTGGCACCGGAAACCGTGGTGACCGCCGGGGACAGCCTCAACGATCTGGCGATGTTTGAAACGGGGCTGCCCGGGGTGATGGTGGGCAACGCCGAGCCGGCCCTGGTGCGGGCCCTGCCCACCTTGGGGCGCACCTACCGGGCCAAGGCCCATGGCTGCGCGGGGATCGTGGAGGGGCTGAAACACTTCGGTTACGGCCCTCTGCTGGCTGGTCATTTCTGAGGGGAGGCGCCTGAGGCCCGAAGCCGGGCCTGGGTGAGGGCGGTGGGAATCGCCCGCTGGGGATCCTCGGGCCAGGGATGGCGGGGGTAGCGGCCGCGCAGATCCCGCCTCACCCCCGGGTATCCCTCGCTCCAGAACCGCTCCAGGTGGGACGTGATCGCCACCGGACGGCCCGCCGGCGAAAGCAGGTGAACGGTGACGGGCAAGCGTCCCTCCAGCAGGGAGAGGTTGTGCGCCTGGCCAAACATCTCCTGCAGTTTCACCGCCAGGATCGGCCCCTCGCAGGCGTAATCCAAGGGCACGTCCCGCCCGGAGGGCACCCGCAGATGGGTTGGCAGAAGAACCTGCAGTCGCTGGCGGGCCTGCCAGTCGCAGGGACCCCAGAGAGCCTCCTGGAGAGGGAGCCGACGCAGGTCGGCGCGAGCCCGCGTGGAGGCGTCCAGGTAGGGACCGAGCCAGGCCCCTGGACCAGCCCGCAGGGTCTCCAGGCGGCGGTCGGGCCAGGGGGCGCCGAGATGGGCAAAGGCCAGCTCCAGCCGCTGGCGCAGCTGGCGCGTCTCCCGGGTCCAGGGCAAAACGTCGAGGCCCATGGCCTCCAAGCCCTCCAGCATGGCCACTCGCACCCGCTCCTCCGGCGCGTCAAGCCAAGGGGAACGGGAGAGCACCAGGGCTCCAAGGCATCGCTGTCGCTCACAGCGCACCCGCTCAACGGTGGGGTCCCAGCCCACCTCCTGGCGCACCACGACAGAGGCGCCGGCCAAGATGTCGAGCCCGGCGCGATCCAAACCGACGGCCAGACGCACCCTGGCGTCCTGGCCCGCCCCATCCACCGCGGCGATGGCCAGGGCCTCGGCCGTGGCGAGGGGGTCTTGGGGCGGAACGGAGACGCCGCGGCCAACGCGCGTCAGAAATCGGCCATCCCCCTGCCCGCGGGCCAGGGCCAGCCACTCCGGGTAGGCCCAACCGATCAGACAGGCCGTGATCTGGCGATCCGGATGGGAGGGGAGCTCCCCCTTGGTGAGGGGCCGACCCAGCGATCGAGCCACCTGGGCCTCCAAGTCGGTCCGCAACCGGCTCAGGAGACGGTGGGTCGGGGCGCCTCCGGCGTGGGACTCCCCTGAAGGGGGCCGCGACAACCAGTCGAGGCGACAGAGAAGATCGCAACCCACCCCCTGACCGGCCAGGGGGTCTCGCTCACTGAGGAGGGCCGCGAGGGCCGCGGCCAAGGGCAGCCATCCCCGGGGCTCCGCCCGCAGAAGCATGTGGCCCAGACGGGGGTGAAGGCCCACCTCCAACAGGGAACGACCATGGTCGGTCACACGCCCCGCCCCATCGATGGCCTCCAGTTGCCCGAGCAGCTCGAAGGCCCGGGCCAATGGCAGGGAAGGGGGAGGATCCAGCCAGCGCAACTCCTCCCCCTGGCCCGCCCCCCAGGCCGCCAGCTGAAGAGCCAGCGGCAGGGGATCGGTGTCCAGAATCTCCGGTGGATTGAAGGGGGGGCGGCGATCTTGCTCGGCGGGGCTCCAAAGCCGCACGCAGAGGCCCGGACCCAGCCGCCCGGCCCGGCCCCGCCGCTGCTCAACGCTGGCCAGGCTGGCGGGGACCGTCACCAAGCCATCCATCCCCGTGGAGGGGTTGAAGCGAGCCAGACGGCTGAGGCCGCTATCAATCACCAGGCGCACGCCGGCCAGGGTGAGGGAGCTCTCGGCGATGGCGCTGGCCAACACCACCTTCCCCTCCTGATGGCGGGCGGGGCCAATGGCCTCGGTTTGGGCCCCCAGGGGGAGCTGGGCATGGAGGGGCACGCACTCCAGGCGCTCTCCCCATGGAGTGGCCGTGATGGCGCGTCGCGCGGCCTGGATCTCACGCTGACCCGGGAGAAACACCAGAGCCGTCTCCCCGGGAGACCGATCCGGCAACCACCAGCGCTCCAACGCCCGCGCCACCTGCCGCTCCAAGGGCTCCCCCGGGCGAGGGGGCTGGTACTCCACCTCCACCGGGTGGGAGCGCCCCATGGCGGTGAGCACGCGGGCCCCATCGAGGGCCGCCGCCAGGGGCTCAAGATCCAGGGTGGCTGACATCAACAACAGCCGCAGCTCAGGACGCAGACACTCCCTGGCCTGCCGAAGCAGGGCCAGGGCGAGATCCAGATCCGCCCGGCGCTCATGCACCTCATCGAAGATCACGCCGACCACCCCTTCCAGGGCGGGATCGGCCTGCAACATCCTCAGGAACACCCCGGGGGTGACCACCAGGAGCCGGGTGCGCTCGCTCCGGCGGCTCTCGAGACGCACGCTGTAGCCCACCCGACCGCCCACCGGCTCCCCCAGGGCCTCAGCCAGGCGCTGGGCCGCGGCGCGGGCCGCCAGGCGGCGGGGCTGGATGAGCACCAGGCGATCGGGCTCGTGAAACGCGCGCGACAGGGCGATGGGAACCCGGGTGGTTTTTCCCGCTCCCGGGGGCGCCTGCAGGAGCACCGTGGCCCCCGCGGGGGCCACGGCCTCCACAATCGCGTCGAGACGCGCGTCAATCGGCAGGGGCTCGTGGGGCAGAAGGCTCAGCGCACGTGGCGAATCCCGTCGACGGGATGGTAGACCTCGCCGGTGGTTTCCTCGTAAACAATGGCGGGCAATCCTGTTTCAAACATGGTCTGCAGCGCTTCTTTGAGGTAGGGATTCCAGCCGCCAGTGGTGACCTTGCCATGGCGGACGGTCCAATCCCAAGTGCCCTGAAGATCCCGGGGAATGCGCCCCTCCCGATCTCGCCGAGCGACCAGATCTTGCGATTCCACAATTCCTACCAGTATGGGATTTTTTCCGTAGGCGGGGGTGAGGCTAAGTTCCAGGCGGATGGGATCGTCTTTCACCATCTTGAGGCGAAACCTCGGTGGCAACTTCAGACCGTTGAGCACGGCGGCAACGATACGAGTTCTCTGATCCACCATCGGATTTGTTGCGGTTGCGTTCCCGCTGAGCCTATTCAGCCACGTCCCCGGACGTCAGCCCCGGCCGCTGGTTATTCCACCGGGCGAAGGGGCTCACCGTTGTCATCAGAAAACCGGACCGTGAGCAAATCCTCCTGGGTGATCTGGCCGTTGGCATCCAGAAGCTCTGGGTGGATGGTGAGCTTGCCCAGCCGATCGCCGGTGGGGGCTGTGGAGGATGGAGGGGTGGGGGTCCCTGAGGCGGCGCGAAATCCCCGCCCCATGACCCGGAAAGCTTGCCAAAGCAAAAACAGGAAACACAGCCCGTAGAGCACGGGAAACAGCTCGGCGAGGAGGGTCGGCATGGGGCCGGAGTGAGCAGCGGGAAAGGCGCCTCGAGCGCCCTTCCATCATTGCTTGCTTGGCGAGCTGGCCGTTGCCAGCATCCAGGCCCAGAGGGTGGTGCATGCGGCGCCAAACGCGAGAAAAGCCAGGAGCAGTCGGCTGGTGTCCACAGATCGAAAAGAAACTTCACATATCTTAGGGTGGATGGTCCCGGCCGCGGGCGGTTTGCCTCCCCTGTTGGACGAGGACAAACGCCCTACCTTCGTTTCACTGTTCCGGCCGTGATCACGCCGCCACCCCAACCCATGCGCCCGCCTCGTTCCGCTCGTCAAGGGGCCACAGGCCTGACGGCCGCCACGGCCGTGATTCTTTCCGGCCTTCCCTTGGGCTTGATGGTGGCCCAGACCAGCCCCTCCCTGGCCGCGAGTCCCGCCTCCGCCCTCCTGAGCTCTCAATCGTTTGTGGCCCAAGCGGTCCAGCGCACCGCGCCAGCCGTGGTGACGATTGACACTGAGCGCACCGTGTCCACCTCGGGATCGATGGGGCTCCCCAGGGGCTTGCTCAATGATCCGCTGTTTCGCCAGTTCTTCGGATTTCCAGGTGGGGGAAGGATGCCGTCCCAACGCACGGAACGGAGCCAGGGCAGCGGGGTGATTTTCCAAAGTGATGGCTTGATCCTCACCAATGCGCACGTGGTGGAGGGCAGCGAACGGGTGAGCGTGGGGCTGCGGAACGGTCGAACGGTGGAGGGTCGGGTGGTTGGTCGGGATGCCCTCACCGATTTAGCCGTGGTGCGCTTGGTGGGGGCCGGGCCCTGGCCCGTGGCGCCCCTTGGCAATTCCGACACGCTCCAGGTGGGTGATTGGGCCATCGCCGTGGGCAATCCCTATGGATTGGACAACACGGTCACCCTCGGCATCGTCAGCAGCCTCAACCGCAACGCCCGCAAACTCGGCATCCTGGACAAACGGTTGGATCTGATCCAAACCGACGCCGCGATCAACCCCGGAAATTCAGGGGGGCCCCTGCTGAACGCCAATGGGGAAGTGGTGGGAATCAACACTCTCGTGCGGACCGGTCCAGGAGCGGGCCTGGGCTTCGCGATCCCCATCAACCGAGCCCGTCAAATCTCAGGCCAACTGATCAGCACGGGGCGGGCCAGTCATCCCATGATCGGGGTTGGCCTCGATGTCATGCGAGGCGAGAGCGGCAGAGATCTGGGAACCGGGGCGCGGGTGGTGGCGGTGCAACCCGGGGGGCCCGCCGCCACGGCCGGCATCCGGCCCGGCGATGTGATCACGGGTGTGGATGGCAACCGAATCACCAACCCCAGTGACGTGATCAGCGCGGTGGAGAAAGCGGGGGTGGGCCGTGCCCTGCGGCTCAGCCTTCTCCGGAGTGGCGAACCCTTTCAGGTGTCCGTGATCCCCGGAGATTTGGCGACGCAAGGAAGGCCCTGAACCCCGAGGCCCCCTCAAAGGACGTCGAACCTGTCGGGCCGGGTCCCAGGGGGGAGGTCACTTTGGGGGTGGCCACTGGATGGCGGAGAAGGGGCTGAAAATCGAGGGGGAGCCCCCAACTGCTGGCGCATGACCCATTGGGTGGCGGCCTTTTGGCTGTGCCAAGCCTGCAACAACTGCTTGGCCAAACCCCGCAACACTTGGGGATCGGCCGTGGCGTCGATGGCCCGGCTCATGCGCTCCAGCTCAAATTTCTGCCCCAGGGAGAGGGCGAGAGGCTCAGACATGGCGGCACCTCCGAAAAAGGGTGTGGCCGCAAAGGTAAGAACTGTTTCAGGGGCCCACGTATCCGTTGCGACATCTGTTATGTCCTGGTGAGGAAATCAACGTCGGCCCGCTCTGGGAGGACCGATCCAACAGGGAGGGGACGCTGGAGGGAAACAGCTTGAGAGAAGCGCTCAGAGAAGCTCTCCTCGGTGGTCCGCTCCTCCAACTCCCGCGCGATCGACCCGATGGGGTCGGAGAGGGCCCCAGAATGTGTGATGGAACCCTGATTAAGTGGGACCCAACACCTGCTTGGAGCGGGCCCGGCGATCCTGGTCGCGCTTCTGTTGCCGTTGGCGATTGGCGTCCCGCTTGGCGCTGCGCTCCCGCTCCTGGTGGAGGCGCTCTTGTTCCAGGGCCTCTTCTCTCTTTTTGGCCTGGTAGTAAGCAAAGTCACCCCGGTAGAGGACGAGTTCCCCATCCCGCAGCTCCACGACCCGGTTGGCCACCTTGGAGACGAACGCGCGGTCGTGCGACACCAGCAACGCCGCCCCCTCATAGCCGCTCAGGGCCTCCTCCAGCATGCGCTTGGCTGGGATGTCGAGGTGATTGGTGGGCTCATCCAGCAGCAGCAGGTTGGAGGGGCGCAGCAGCAAGAGCGCCAGGGCCAGCCGGGCCTTCTCCCCACCACTGAGCAGGGCGGCCTCCTTGAACACCGTGTCGTTGCTGAAGCCGAAACGCCCCAAAAAGGATCGCACCTGGCTCTGGCTCCAATCGGGCACGGCGTCAAACACCATGGCGAGCACTTCCTTGCTCAGATCCAGAGCCTCAGCCTGGTTTTGCTCGAAGTAGGCGGGGATCACGTTGTGCTCGCCCAGGCTCACCTGGCCCTCCAGGGGGGTCTCCATGCCCATCAACAGGCGCAACAGGGTGGATTTGCCCGCCCCATTGGGTCCCACCAGGGCGATGTGATCGCCACGCTCCACCTCGAGATCGGCCCCGAGAAACAGGATGCGATCGCCATAGGCGTGGGTGAGGTTGGTGAAGCTGGCCACCCGACGCCCCGAGCGCGGCGCGGGGGGAAAACGGAAGTGGGGCCCGGCCAGCTCTTCCACCGGGGCCTCGATCTTCTCAATTTTCTCCAACAGTTTTTCGCGACTTTTGGCCTGGGTGCCGCGGGTGGCGCTGGCGCGGAAACGGTCGATATAGGCTTGCTGCTGGGTCAGCTCTTTTTGCTGACGCTCAAAGGCCAGCTGCTGAGCCGAACTTTCCTGAGCCTTGAGTTCGAGGTGTTGGCTGTAGTTCCCCAGGTATTGACGCGAAACGCCCCGTTCCGTCTCCACAATCTGATTGCAGATCCGATCAAGAAATGTGCGGTCGTGGCTCACCACCACCAGGGGGACATCCTGGGCGAGAAGGGTGGTTTCCAGCCATTCAATGGTGTGCACATCCAGGTGGTTGGTGGGCTCATCCAGCAGCAACACATCGGGTTCTTGGAGCAAAATCTTGCCCAGGGCCACACGCATCTGCCAGCCACCGGAAAAATCTCCCACCAACCTCTCGGCCTCTGCCAAGCTGAAGCCAATGGTGGGCAGCACCTTATCGATCCGCGCGTGGAGTTCATAGCCGTGGAGGGATTCAAAGCGAATCTGCAGCTGGCCCAGCTCGTCAATCAACCGCCGCAACAGTTCCGGATCCTCCGCGGCCCGCTCGCTGGCCATCTCTTCCTCAACGCGCCCTTGGGCATTGAGCACGGCGGCGGCCTCCTGGAAGGCCTGAAACAACTCCTGCCGGACCGTGCGCTGGAGATCCACCTCGAATTCCTGCCGCAAAAACGCGATGCGCGGCTCTCCCTGCCGCAGCACCTGGCCGCTGGTGGGCTCCTCCAAACCGGCCAGGATCCTCAGCTGGGTTGACTTTCCCGCCCCATTCACCCCCACCAGGCCGATGCGGTCGCCCGCCTTCACCTCCCAGCTCACATCCCGCAGCACTTCCCCGGTGGGATAAATCTTGCCAATGCGTTCGAGGCGCAGCACGGGGATGGAGGAAACAAGTCCCCATCCTCGCAAGGAGCGTCAGGCAAACTGGACGGGATAGCCGCCAGATTGGGCTGAATGATCAAGCGGTTGGAACAACTGGCGGCCCTCGTGGTGGCGGCGGGCCTGGCTCTGGTGAGCTACTGGCTGTTTTTCAGCTGGGCCCAGGGAGGGGGGGTGCATCGGCGACAAAAACCGAGTGGCTCACCGGCCAGTCTGTCGCCCCCAACGCGGAGAAGCGTCGCCCCCCTGGCCTCACAGCCCTCCCCGGGCCTTGAGCAACCATTGCTTGGTGGCGCTGTCGTCCAAACCGGAAAGGTGCTCTCTCACCTCCTCAGCGGTGACGGCCAGGCCCTGGTCGGCGCCGATCTCCACGATCCGGCGCATGGCCCCGCTGGGATCCTGCAGGGCCTGGCGGAAGAGGGATTGGGTGAGCTCCGGGTCCTCGCTGATCCTGGCGTAGAGCTCGGCGGCGTTGGCAGCGGACATCAGGCGGCCTCCAGTGGTTCTGAACCTATCGCGTCCTGACGGGACAGGGTGAGGTGGCCGGCCTCAGGCCGAGAGGGCACGGCCATCAGGCCGCCAGAGGGCGCCCGTCATCGGAGAGGCCGCTGGCGGAGGCGTCTTCCATGCTGCGGGCATCCAGGCAGAGCACCTTGCGCAGCTGGGCGTAGTTGGCCGCCAGGCCCTCACGACCCTCCTGCTGGGCTCCGTACTCGGCGCGTTGCAGAACGTGATGGAGGTGGGTCAGGAGATAGGTGCTGATCACCGCGGAAACCAACACGTCGCTGCGCTCAGCCTGTTGACGAGAGCGCACGGTCCGGGCCCGCGGCTTGGGTGCTCCAGCCACGGAAGGGGAGGACTTGGTGGGGGTGGTGCGAGCCATGGAACGAACGTCCGAAAACGAGAGGAGGTGGAGGAGAGGGAGGCGCGAAGGTCAGCTCTGTTCCACAAGCATACTGCTGGATACTACCCTTGACTAACTTTGTACACTTTTTCCTATCCGATCCGATCCCACGGTCGTGGCGACCCGTCAGACCTCTTCCAGCGGGCGACCCAAGTCGCCCCGCATTCAGGTGGTGTTGCCTGAAGAGCTCTGCGAGCGCCTGGCCGCCCTGGCGGAGGAGGAATCCCGCACCGTGAGCAACATGGCCAAGGTGCTGATCCAACAAGGGGTGGAGGCCCTGGAGCGGCGGCGAGGCCTCCCGGCCCCCACCGCCTTGCCGACCCCCTCCGAACGGCCCATCGAACCTTTGCCACCAACGGAACAGTTTCGCGAGGTGCTGGAACGGCAGGAACAGGGCAAGCCGTCCCGACTCCGGGGAGCCCCGAAGCGCTTGCGCCTGCAGCGCCCCCGCGATCGTTGAGACGTCAGGCCCCGGTCCGGCCCCGTTCATGGCCGTGGCCCTGGCCCGAGGGAGGATTGGCTCGCACCCCCAACACCGCCCCCTGGCGGGCTCCCGTCACCGACGGCAGAGACCCCGGGTAAGCCTTGGCATGCCACCAGGCGAGGAGGGCGAAGGCCAGGGCCTCCCGTTCCAGATCGCCAATTCCCCGTTCCGCCAGGGGCCGCACCGCCATGCCACGACAGCGTCGGCGCAGCTGCTCCATCAGAAACCCATTGCGGGTGCCCCCACCAGCCACCAGCAGCTCCAGGGGCGGGGTGCCGCCGCGAAGATCCTGAGCCACGGCCGCGGCCGAAAAGGCCGTCAGGGTGGCCAGGGCGTCCGCGGGGGTGGTTTGGGGATTGGAGGCCCGCAAGGCCGAGAGACGTCGCCGCAGATCCTCGGCGCCGAAGAGCTCCCGTCCCGTGGATTTGGGTGGGGGCTGACA
This sequence comes from Cyanobacteriota bacterium, assembly GCA_046309395.1. GTDB lineage: Bacteria > Cyanobacteriota > Cyanobacteriia > PCC-6307 > Cyanobiaceae > Cyanobium. Next base: position 10,930 of record JBKCPG010000323.1, read on the forward strand.
CAGGTAAGGCTCCCGCAACCAGGTGCTCAGCAGCCGTTCATCCACCTGTCCTTGCCGGGCCCAGCGGCCCTCCTCATCAAACCGCAGCCGGCCCTCGCTGAACCCATGGGCCGCCAGGTCGATCAAGGTGTTGGCGGGCCCGCAGTCCCACCCTCGCACCGGCTGGCGCCGGTCGGGGCCCTGATCCGGGGGGATCAAGGTGAGGTTGGCGATCCCCCCCAGATTGAGCACCGCGCGCCAGCCCCCGATCCTCCCGAGCAAAGCCGCGTCGGTGGCCGGCACCAGGGGCGCGCCCTGGCCTCCCAGCGCCAGATCGGCGGCTCGGAAATCGAAGATCACCGGGCAACCCACCCGTTCCGCCAGCATCGAGCCCATCAGCGCCTGCCAGCTGGCGCCCGGCCGCCCCGGCTCGGGAGGGCGATGCCACAAGGTTTGCCCATGGCAGCCCACCCGTTCCGCCCGCCGCTGGGGATCGCAGCGCCGGGCCGCTTCCGCCTGCACCTCCGTGAGGTCCTCCACCAGATCCAGCACCGCCCCGGCGGGGAGGGCTTGGCCCTGGCCGTAGCGGATGAGCCGCTGGCGAAGGGGATCGGGGTAGGGCACGGACGCGGCGTTGGCCAGCCGCCAGTGGGGGTGTCGCGGCGATCCTCCGAAACGGGCCAACACCGCGTCCACCCCATCGGCGCTGGTGCCGCTCATCAACCCCACAACCCACATTGGCGTCAGCGACTGGGGAGGGCCTCAAGAGCCTCAGCGCTGCCCATCACCACCAACACCTCCCCTTCCCCGAGCACATGGGACGCGGGGGGATTCACCATGAGCTTGTTGGCCAACCCGGCGGCGAGCACGTTGACGCTGTAGGTCTTGCGGAGATTGAGATCGCGCAGGGAGCGGCCGATGAAGGCTTGGGGAACCTTGATCTCCTCGATGCTGTTGCGATCATCCAGCCGCAGCCGTTCCAGGAGATTGGGCCGCACCAGCTCCTGACCCAGGCGAGTTCCCTGCATTTTGGAAGGGAACACCACCTTGTCGGCCCCAACCCGGCGCAACATCTTCTCGTGCAAATCACTGGTGGCACGGGCGATCACCTGCTGCACCAGGGTGCCCGGGGCGTCCTTGACGATGAGGGTGGCCGTGATGCTGGCCTCAATCGGTTCGCTGATGGCCACCACAACCGTCCCCACATCAAGGGCTCCGGCCGCCCGGAGGGCATCCTCATCGGTGCAGTCGACGATGCGGGCCTCGATTCCGGTTTCCTGCTGCAGCAACTCATCAATGGCCCGCGAATTGAGATCAATGGCCAGCACTTCGGCGCCAAAGCGCTTGAGTTCCTTGCACACCGCGCCGCCAAAACGACCGACGCCGATCACCGCGAAGCTGTTTGAGACATCCTGGGCAGCGCTGGGCTGCCACTGCCACCACTGGGACATGACGAAGCAATCAGTTGGGCTGGGGGGTCATCCGCAAATAGGGACGAATTTCCGTCACCCCTTTGGGGAATTTGGCACGGGCGTCTTCGGTGGAAATGGAGGGCACCACCACGCAATCCTCCCCCTGCTTCCAATTGACCGGCGTGGCCACCTGGTGGCTATCCGTGAGCTGGAGGGAGTCGATCACGCGGAGGATTTCCTGAAAATTCCTCCCGGTGCTGGCGGGATAGGTGATTTGCAGCCGCAGTTTTTTGTTGGGATCGATAATGAAGACAGAGCGAACGGTGAGATTGTTCAAAGACTGGGGATGGATCATCCCATAGAGATCACTCACCTTCCGATCTGAATCCGCGAGAATCGGATAGTCGACGCTGGTGGACTGGGTCTCATTGATATCAACAATCCAGCCCTCGTGACTCTCGGCGGAATCGACACTCAAGGCCAGGGTTTTCACATTGCGCTTATCCCATTCAGGACGCAGCCTGGCGACCTCACCGAGTTCCGTCGTGCACACTGGTGTGTAATCCGCCGGATGGGAGAACAGCACAACCCAGTGATCATCAGCGAAATCGTAAAGATTGATCGGACCGAGCTGGGAGTTTTGGGTGAAATCAGGAACGGTGTCACCGAGCCGCAAAGTCATGGCCTGGAGCCGAGGGAGATGCCGTCGATCTTGTCACAGTGGTGAGGTCGGTCGCCCACGCCATCAGGAGATGACGCAATCGGCGCAGGCCCAGATCCGCCGTGGCGGACACAAAGAGCATGTCGGGCTCCAAAGCCTTGGCCCGATCCAGTTCCTCAGCGGGGCAACGGTCGATCTGGTTGCCAATCACCAGCTGGGGCCGCTCGGCGTGGAAATCGTTGAGCACGGAGCGCACCGCGGCCAATTGCTCGGGCCAGGAGGGGTCAGCCAGATCCACCACCAGCAGGAGCCCGTCGGCCTCCAGGGCCTCCTCGAAGGTAGAGCGGAAAGCCTCCACCAACGCTGGCGGGAGGTCGCGAATGAAGCCCACCGTGTCGGTCAGCAGAATGGGTTCCGCCCCCGGCTCAGCGGTGCCATCCAGGCGGAGTCGACGGGTGGTGGGATCCAGGGTGGCAAACAGCTGGTTGGCGGCCAGCACCCCCCGTCCCGGCGGGGCACCGCTGAGGGCGTTGAGCAGGGAACTCTTGCCGGCGTTGGTGTAGCCCACCAAGGCCAACCGGCAGGAGCCGGAGCGGGACCGCCGCAGGCGGGCCCGATGGGCTTCGAGGCGCTTCACCTCCCGCCGCAGGCGATCAATCCGGCGGGCGATCGCCCGTCGATCCTTCTCCAATTGCGTTTCCCCCGGGCCCCGGGTGCCAATCCCCCCGCCCTGGCGGGAGAGCGCCACCCCTCGGCCGGTGAGACGGGGCAGGCGGTAGCGCCACTGGGCCAACTCCACCTGCCATCGCCCCGCCGCGCTGGCGGCCCGCTGGGCAAAGATGTCGAGGATCAGCTCACTGCGATCGCTCACGGGCACGGCGAGCGCCCGCTCCAGCTGACGGCTCTGACCGGGGGTCAACTCCCGATCACACACCACCAGACTCGCCTGGAGCCGGCGTGCCTCCAGGGCCGCCTCCCGCAGCTTGCCCTCCCCCCACAGGCCGGCGCCAGGCCCACCGGAGCGACGCTGCGCCACCACGCCCACGGGCAGGGCCCCGGCGCTGCGCCCCAGCCCCTCCAATTCGGCGACGCGTCGCTCGAGCTGGGAAGCGATTTCCTCCTGGCTGAGCACCAGAAGCAACACCCTCTCGTGAGGTTGGCCCCGGGTGGCGGCGGCGAGGCTGGCGGCGGAGGACGGGGGAGACCGGCGCTCGTCGGTGGAGTGCACGGGGGGGGGAGCCAGCTGGCAGAGATCCGGCAAGTCGCCCTCCTCCGCGGCGATCCAGGAGTGCTCGCCCCCAGGGGAAGGCACGCTGAGCCGCGCCCGCCACGGCCCGCCCGCGGTGGGCTTGGGTCCGAAACGCAGCCAACAGCGGGCGGAGAGATCCAAGCCCACCAACCCCTCCCGATGGGGGGGATCCAGCGAGGGCTGCCGGGGGGAGCCCGCGCAGGTGAGCAAGCGCCCCACCCGGGCCTGACGGCGGGAGAAGCCCGCCAAGCGCTCCAGGATCTTCGCCGCCGACTCCAGCTCTCCCACCCAGAGGGCCCGGGGAAGCCCCCGCTCATCCACCACCAGGGTGAGGGGAAGCTCCAGGGCGGCACCCTCCAGTCCCAGACGGGCGAGGGTGAGGGGATCGGCCACCGCGTCCGCCGGATGGCGACGGTGCAGCAACTCCTCCAGCCGGTGGCGAACCGATGGACGCAATCCCTCCGTGCGCCCCAGGAGCACGCCTTGCCTCATCGCCTCCGCAGCAGCAGGCAGCGAACCCCGGCTCTGGAGGCCCCCTCGACGTCTTCCGGTTGATCGCCCACGTGCCACGCCTCATGGGGCTGGAGATCGAGGGCCTCCAGCGCCCGAACAAAGGGCAGCGGGGAGGGTTTGGCCGCCCCCACCTCACTGGAGACGATCACCACCTCCAGCCAATCCATCAGCCCCAGGGACGACAACAGGCCATGGAGGCGTCGATCGAAGTTGCTCACCACGGCGAGGCGCAGCCCCCGCCGCCGCCAGCTGGCCAACTGTTCCGGCACATCGGGATACACCCGCCAGAGCTCGGGACGGGCGAAACGGTCGAAGAGGTCGTCCACCATTGCCCTGGAGGGGAGGGAGGGGGCCTCCAGGGCCTGAAACACCTCGGTGACGCGATCTCCCCACCAGCTCCGCTCCGCCTCTTCCAGGGCCTCGGGATCCCCGGCGGGGAAGGCCAACGGGGGGGCGGCCCGATAGACCCGGTGGAACGCCCCATCCAGGGCGGCGGGATCCACCGGGATGCCGTGATCGGCCGCGACGGCGGCATAGGTGGTGCCCACCGAGTCGCGAAGGGTGATCAGGGTGCCCATCGCGTCGAGCAACACCCCGCGGGGCCTGGGCCAAGACGGCGAGGGGGGCGCCATCACGACTCGGCCAGCCAGCCGGCGGCCACCCGCAGCCGCTGGGGCAGGCCAGGAAGTCGGGTGAGGTAGGCCAGACGGCGGAGGGCAAACGCCGCTCCGCCGGCGAGGGTGAGGCCGCCACCGGTGAGGGAGGCCTCCCCTTTGCCCAGGCTGAGCATCTCCCCCAGATCGTTCCAAACAAAGGGTTGGAGGGGCTCACCGGCCAGGTGCCGCATCACGTTTCCGGCGGCCACCTGGGCCTGCTGGAACGCCACCTGGGCGGTTGGGGGAGCGGCGCCGGGCAGATCCGTCTGGAGGCCTGGCACCGAGGCCAGATCCCCCACCACAAACACGTCGGCATGCCCTTCCAACCGCAGATCGGCATGGCAGCGGAGCCGGCCGGAGGGCTCCTGGGGCGGAGACGGGGTGAGGAGCGGCGGCTGGAACCGCAAGCCCGCCGTCCAGATCACCGCTTGGACGGGACTCTCTTCCGTGGTGGGGTGGGGAGAGCCCGGAGTGGCCGGGAGGCTGAGGGTGAGACGGTCGGCCCCCACGGCCTCCACCCGGGTGCGGAGCCGCAGCCGCACATCGCGTCGCCTCAGGGCGGAGACGGCCTGCTCCCGATTGAAGGCGCGGGAGTGGGGCAGAAGCTGGTCGCCCCGCTCAATGAGTTCCACCACGCAGGCCCCCTGGAGCATGTCGGCCACCTTGCAGGCGAGCTCCACCCCGGTGGGGCCGGCCCCGACGATCGCCAGACGCTGCAGGGGGCTCTCCCGGCGGCCAAGCGCCTGGAGCACCCTCCGCAGACGGGTCACATCGTCGAGGGAGCGAAAGGTGAGGGCATGGTGGGCCGCGCCCGGAACCGACCCGGTGTTCTCTTGGGAACCGGTGGCGAGCACCAGGGCGGAGTACGCCAGCGTGGCGCCTCCGGCCGTGCGGAGTTCGTGGTCGTCGGTGTGGACGCTGACCACCCGGTCGCGGAGCCAGCCGACGCCGGGCCCCGCCAGCAGGCTGTCGTAGGGCGGAGCGATCTCCCAGGCGCGCAACTCACCGCTCAGGAGCTCGTAGAGCAAGGGCAAAAACAGAAAATGATCGTTGGGTTCGACCAGCAGCAGGGGAGGGTGGTTGGGAAGGGAGGCCAGCCGGAGGGCTGTGTAGAGGCCACCAAAGCCTCCCCCCACAATCACAACGGGTGGACGGGAACCGGAGGCCCCAGCCGTGGCTGGAGAGACAGGCGGAGGGGTGCGGAAGTCGCCGGACTGCATGGGTCAACCATAACCAGCCCTACTGCCGAGTCTGGGTTTCGGGGCATGATGGAGCCATGAGCCGGTTTCCACCTCCCCAAGCTCCCCCCGCCGAGGCTGGGCCCCCGCCGATCACCGCGCCGGGCCATCTCGCCGGGACTCAGCCAACGGCTGGCTATCCCGCCGCCGCCAACGCCGAGCCGATCGACCTGGCCGCCGCGAGGGCCCACCTGACGCCCCTGGACGCGGAAGCTCGGCTGGCCTGGGCCCTGGACACGTTCGGAGAGAGCTTCTGCCTCACCACCAGCTTCGGCATCCAGGCGGCGGTGCTGCTGCACATGATCTCGGCGCTGGGGGAAGCCCGAGGGGGGAGCGGGGTTCCCGTGATCTGGGTGGACACGGGCTACCTACCGGAGGAGACCTACCGCTACGCCGAAGAGCTCTGTCGACGGTTGCCGCTCAACCTGCGGGTGGTGCAATCGGAGATGTCGCCCGCCCGGATGGAGGCGCTGCACGGCCGGCTCTGGGAAACCGGCAAGCTGGACGACATCACGCTCTACAACAAGCTTCGCAAGGTTGACCCACTGGATCGGGCCCTGCGGGAGAGGGGGGTGCGCTGTTGGGCCAGCGGGGTGCGCGGAAGCCAAACCGACCACCGGCGCACGATGACCCCGCTGGATCCGGTGCGGGGGCTGTGGTCGCTCCACCCGCTGCTCTCGTGGACACCGAAGGATGTCTATTACTACATGCAGCGCCATGACCTCCCCCAGCACCCCCTGTTTGCCAAGGGCTACTCCACCGTGGGCGACTGGCACAGCAGCGCGGCGGACGATGGGGACCGGGCCGGTCGGTCCACCCGCTTCGGGGGCCTGAAACAGGAGTGCGGCATCCACCTGCCGGGGATGATGGGCGAGGGGATTTGACCCCTGCCCGGGGCGCCCGCTGGTTGCTGATCGGCAACAGCCGTTGGCACTGGGCGGAGCGCCAGGCGGATGGCCAGCTTCACGGCTGGGATGGCGATCCCGTGTGGCGTGGGGGCGACGGGGTGGCGCCCCTGGCCTGGGCGGCCGTTGGCGCTCTGCCCGACCCTGAGGTGTGCCCGCCGGAGCGGCGGGTGGGCCTGGCGGATGTGCCGCTGCGCGGATGCCCGCCCTGGTTGGGGGTGGACCGGGCGTTGGCGGGTTGGGAAGCCTGGCGCGAACTGGAGGAGGCCGTTTTGGTGGTGGATGCGGGCACACCTCAGGGTCGGGCAGAGCGCCAACGGCCGCCCAGGCCAGGGGCGCCAC
>JBKCPG010000324.1:0-3591 GCA_046309395.1 Cyanobacteriota bacterium
GGCGGTGAGACTGCCCCGGAGAAGACCGAAGCCCTCAAGCGACAGGAACTTCGCGCCTTGGTCGGACCCATCGATGGACTTCAGCGCGGCACAGGCAACAGCCGCTTTGAAGCAGAGCAGCTTGATCTGGCAGCCAAACCAACCTGGTTCCGGCAGCGCATCAACCGCGTGTTGAAGGTGCACCAGCTCCGAGAAGTAATGGCTCTGCTCGGCTTCACCCGCCTGGAGCCTGTGGTGAGCCAGATCGATGGTGATCCCCTCGATCTGGGGGTGAAGCGAGCCAAGATCGATGTTAAGGAAGAAACCTGGCTACCGGCCGTGGAAAACCTTGGTGAAGGCATCTTCCTTGGGTTCGATCCAGAGGCTATCCGCAGTTGGCTCAAGAGTGATGGAGCTGTTCAGCACCTCTCAAAGCACCGTGATGCCTTCAAAATCTGGAATAAAGAGCATGGCCTCACTGAGGACAAGTTTGAATGGCCGAGGGGCGCCTACTTGATGCTCCATAGCCTCGCCCATCTGCTGATTACCGAGGCCGCCCTTGATTGCGGTTATGGCGCCTCGGCGATCAAGGAGAGGATTTACGCCTTCGATGACATTGGTTACGGCATCCTTCTCTACACCGGAGGCAGCGGCTCGGAGGGCTCGCTCGGGGGTCTGGTGGGCCTGGCTGATCGCATTGATGAACTGCTGGCGATGGCGCTCGAGCGAGCCGCCCTCTGCTCCAACGACCCCTTCTGCGCCAGCCATGAACCCAATAGCGAACTGGAGAAGCGTTACGCCCATGGCGCCGCTTGTCATGGATGTCTGCTGATCGCCGAAACCAGCTGTGAGCGCCGCAATGAGTTTCTCGATCGGGCACTTGTCGTGCCGACCTTGATCCAACGCGATGCGGCCTTCTTCACGGATGGCCCCTGATGGCAGCGGCCTTCCCCAATCTGAGTACCGCTGAACTGGAAACTCTTCTGGCGGCGCTGGATCCCCACCGTTGCGGCTCCGAACGCGGCGATCCCGGTTCTCTCGCGGGCGACCTGGCTGATCCTCCAGCCTTCCTGGCCAGAATCGGTCTGGCGCCTGGCGCCGGTTCCCTGGGTGCCTGGCTGGAGCGTTGGCGTGCCTCAGGCGGCAGCCGGGAGGCCCTGTTCCTATCCGTTCAAGCCCTCTTGGATCAGCGACGCAGTGACGCTGCAGCGCGTTCGATCGAACTGGTGTGGTCAGGCCCTGATGCGGGAGCCGGGTCGGTCACCCGCGATCAGTCGGTGCTGATTCGTCAGTTAGTGGAGCGAGCCGAACAGCGCCTGCTGCTCACCACCTACGCCTTCTACAACGGGCCCTTCATCAAGGAGTTGTTCCAGCTGATCCGCACGCGCATGGTGGCTCACCCGACGTTGCAAGTGCTAATGATCTGCAACATCCACCGTGATCGTGGCGACACCTCCAGCCCTGAGGCCTTGATCCGCAAGTTTCAGCAGCAGACCTGGTCGCGCCTCTGGCCTAAACCGCCTGCTCCTGCGGTGTTCTTCGACCCCCGTTCCCTATCGCTTGAACGAGAGAAAGCTGTCTGTCACGTCAAGGCGGTGGTGGCCGATCATGAGTTGCTCGTCACCAGCGCCAACCTGACCGATGCCGCCCAGCTCTCCAACTTCGAGCTGGGGCTTCATCTCAGTAGTTCCACCCATGCCGATGATGTCTGGGATCATTTTGAGCGACTGATCCAACAGGGGCTCTTGCAGTCCGTTGGTTGAATCCTGCGGTTGATCAAGACGGTGGGCGTGTCCATCTATAGGATCTCTGCAGTTTATTCAGCGATGGAGTGCGGCAATAGGAGGAAACCCTCCTTTCGCCCCATGGCCCCCTTCTTACGCGGCTGGCCACTGCCGCTGCCTCCAATGGCCTCCTGACCGGCCAGATCCTGTTCTCTCTCGCATTCGTGTGCAGTTGTGATCTGCCCAAGTGGATCAACGGACCCCGGGAGGTGAACGCCTGCCGGTCGCGCAGCACGGTTCTCGCCCTGTTCTTCCTCTCCGACATGCAGACCGCCATCGCCGAGAGCCAGCCAACGCTGGCGCCTGCCCGGCAGGTGGGGTTCCATGCCACAACGGCCGAGAACCTCTGGGCCTACGCCAAAGCTCAAGCGCTCTTACAACCGCAGCCAGTATCAACTCATTTCCCCCAGCAGCCACCAGCTCCTGTTCCAAGGCTCTTCCAAGCCGTCTCAAAGGGACTGGCCATCGAGGCTGGGAATGCTGGGGCAACCGATGTGGGGTTGCAATGTGCTGGCTCTGCACAGTGGTGTGGACACTTAGATCAGACCATTGAATCTGGGGGACTAAACCTTTCCCGCCAAAGCCAGAGATCCCGGCCGCAATGCAGGATGGCGAGGATCAAGACCAGCAGTGATAGTGTCTCGGCTGGGGCTTAACAGAAGCCCAGCCCGCCTTCGCCGGGGCAGCCGCATCAGAGGGTGGGGGCGGCCCACCACCAGAGGTCGCAAACGCCTCGATGGGCGGGGCTTGGAAGGATCGAAGACAGCGGCCAGGATTAGGTCCGTAGGAATCGCAATTCATGGTGACAGAGCAGCAACCCCATAGGGTTCCCACGGGCGGACAAGGCCCCCCACAGCACCCCAAAACCACCCCTTCGACCGGCGCAGCGGCCGTTGGCGGTGATCCCTTCAGGGTCATCAGGCGCCGCACCTTTGGCTGGAAGCCACGGCGGACCGGCAGCGTGAACCGCGGGTCTCAGCAAGCAACTCACCGGAGAGCAGCACCCCCTGAGGCGGAAGCAGCAGGACCCGGATCCAGCCACGGGTTTGGCGAGCCCCTCCACCAGCAATGCCCTCACCACCACAGCCGCGCCAGGGCTGACGCAAGCCAGCCCCCTGCGGTTGCGCCGTTGTCGCACCTTCTGGGGACTGGCCCTGGCGCGGCCACGGCGGCGGGGCGCGGGATCGGTGTTCCTCGCCATCCAGCCATGGCCTCCTCCGCCCTCTGCTGCCCAGTCCGCCAAGTGCTCCTGCACGTCTATCCCAGCAGCAGCAAAGCCTTTGCTGAGCCCCGCGTCACAGTCCACATCGGCCGCCGCGGCCGGCCAGTGCAAAAGCCGCGCCTTATGCCCCTGCTCACCGCCCTCTCTGTGGCCCGCAAGCTGCAGGCGGCGGGGGTGGGCACGGTGTCGGTGCTGTGAGGCGGCTACGCCGCGCGTGGTGGGGGCCCTGCGGGGCCCTGCTTTTCGCATGGACGTTCGTCATGGCGATGGAGGCTGTCGTTGCGCTCGCGATGCCTCGGTGGAGAGGGGCCGGGAAACCGAGGCAATTTCAGCGCTGGATGACCCAGTGGGGTACCAGCCTGGCGCTCTTCACGATTTCCCCTTGGCTTACCGCCTCTCCGTAGGCGAGGTCGAACCGGCTACTGATAGGCATTACAACTGATAACCACAAAGCATAACCTGAGTAGGGACCCCTGAAAAAGCGAACTGCAGCCTCAACGCGAATTCTGCCATCGAGTGGCGGGAAAGCCGCTCTCACGCATGTTTATACCGCGTCCAGTAAATCCGCCATTTCAAGCTGCCAAATGGTCCTGAGCACCTCCAAGA
>JBKCPG010000325.1:0-5824 GCA_046309395.1 Cyanobacteriota bacterium
GTCAAGGGGGAGGGGTGGAGAGGGGTTCGATCGGCGCCAGGCGGGGATCGAGGATCTTGGGCCCCATGCCGGGAAACTTCACCGCCAGGGAGATTTTTTCCCCCGATCCAAAGAGGTGGGTGACCGTCCCGATCCCGAAGCTGTTGTGGCTCAGCTGATCTCCCACGGCCCAGCTTCGCGATGGAGCCCGACGCCTCCCCCCGTCGCGTGGGGCCCCGGCCGCCGCCCGATCGACGCGGGTGAGCCGCTCCATGCGCCGCTCCCGCCGCAGGGCCGCGCCCCCGACGCGGGGCAGGTCCCCCCGCAGCAGCTCCTCGGGCAGCTCCGAGAGAAACACCGAGGGCACCGCCGGCTCGCGCATGCCGCCCCAGAGCCGCCGCTCGCAGGCGTGGGAGAGAAAGAGCCGCTCCCGAGCGCGGGTGAGGCCCACATAGCAGAGGCGGCGCTCCTCTTCCAGGGCGGCGGGGTCGTCCAGGGAGCGGTAGCTCGGGAACAGTCCCTGCTCCAGCCCCACCAGGAACACCACCGGAAACTCCAGTCCCTTGCTGGCATGGAGGGTCATCAACACCACCCGCTCCGCGGCGGTGTCCTTGTCATCGGCGTCGCCGGCCAGGGCCGCCGTGGCCAAAAAGCCCTCCAAAGAACCTTCTTCGTTTTCTTCCTGGTACTGCAGGGCGGCGTTCACCAGCTCGTTGAGGTTGCGGCGCCGATCCTCCGCCTCATCGGTGGCCTCCGCGATCAGCTCCGCCAGGTAGCCGCTTTGCTCCATCACCCGCTGCACCAACTCCGCGGGGGGGGCCTGCTCCACACGCCCCCGCAGATCGTTCACCAGTTCGCCAAATCGCAGGAGCCCTTTGGCGGAGCGGCCCGCCAGGGAACGCACGGCTTCCGGGTCGCTCACCACCTCCCAGAGGGGCACCCCCAGCTGGTTGGCCGCGTCGCTGAGGCGCTCGATGGTGGTCTTGCCAATGCCCCGGCGGGGCACGTTGAGCACCCGCAGCAGGCTCACGGAATCCGCCGGGTTCACCAGCAGGCGGAGGTAGGCCAGGATGTCTTTGATTTCCCGGCGGTCGTAGAACCGCAGGCCCCCCACCACCAGGTAAGGGATGCCCCAGCGCACCAGCGCTTCCTCCATGGCCCGCGACTGGGCGTTGGTGCGATAGAGCACGGCCAGGTCTCCCCAGGACAGCTCCGGGTGGGCGGCGTTGAGCATGCGCATGCGATGCACCACGGCCTCGGCCTCGGCGATCTCGTCGTCACAGCGGGTGAGGCTGATGGGTTCCCCCTCCCCTCGGGTGGGCCGCAACACCTTGTCGATGCGTTCGCTGTTGTGGGCGATCAGGGCATTGGCCGCCCGCAGGATCGTGGCGGTGGAGCGGTAGTTCTCTTCCAGCTTCACCATGGTGCGGGTGGCGGTGTCGTCAGCGCCGTCGCCGAAGTCGGCCTGGAATCCCATCAGGATCTTGAAATCGGCGGCGCGGAAGCTGTAGATGCTCTGATCGGCGTCGCCCACCACAAACACCGAGCGATCCCGCCAGTTGTCGATCTCCGAGGGATCTTTGCCATCGGCCACCAGGAGCTTCAGCAGCTCGTACTGGGTGCGGTTGGTGTCTTGATACTCATCCACCAGCACATGGCGAAAGCGCCGGTGCCAGTAATGGCGGATCTCCCCGTTTTGCCGCAGAAGCTCGACCGGCAACAGGAGGAGATCATCAAAGTCGAGGGCATTGTTGGCCGCCAGGGCCCGGCGGTAGCGCCGGTAGGCCTCGGCCACTTTTCGATCCCGCTGGCCCTCGGCGTTGGCCTCCAGCTGGTCGGGAAGCCAGCCCTGGTTTTTGGCGTTGCTGATGGCCCAGCGCACCTTTTTGGGCTCGAAGCGTTTGGGGTCGAGACCCAGCTCCTGGGTGACGATCTCCTTCACCAGGCTCTGGGCGTCGTTCTCGTCGTAGATCGTGAACTGACGGGTCCAACTCAGGCCTTCGGGATCGCGGTACTTATCGATATCGAAGCGCAACAGGCGGGCAAAGAGGGCGTGGAAGGTGCCGATCCAGAGGTCCTTGATCACCTCGCGGTAGATCCGGCCGCGCAGTTGCTTCCGCTCCACCAGCGGCAGGGTGGCCCAGGGCTGGCCGAACTGGCGCTGGGCCAGAGCCTGGGCCAGCAACACCTCCAGCCGCTCCCTCATTTCCCGGGAGGCCTTGTTGGTGAAGGTGACCGCCAGCAACGTGCCCGGATCCACCCCGTGGTGCCCGATCAGGTGGGCGATGCGGTGGGTGAGGGCACGGGTCTTGCCGCTGCCGGCGCCGGCCACCACCAGCAGGGGTCCGCTGGCGTGATCCACGGCCCGCCGCTGGGCATCGTTCAGACCGGCTAGGAAGCTCATCCGTGGATGGTATCCAGGTCACCGCCGCCCTCGCCACCCGGCGGGCTGGCTTGGCGGGCTCGCTGGGTCGGGGGGTGCGGGTCCGTAACCTCGGCCTGCGGGTGTCCTTTTCGGGTGTGAGTTGATGGTCGTCCTCGCGCCCTCCCCCCCTGGCCGTCCCGAGGGGGCCTACAGGGCCGACATCGACGGCTTGCGGGCCGTGGCCGTGCTGGCGGTGATTCTGTTCCACTTCAAGGAATCGCTTCTGCCCAGCGGCTTTCTCGGGGTGGATGTGTTTTTCGTGATCTCGGGCTTCGTGATCACCGGCTCCCTGGCGCGGCACCGGGAGGCTCGCTTGCGTCCGTTTTTGTTGGCCTTCTACGCCCGGCGCGTCAAACGGCTGCTGCCGCTCCTCATCGTGTGCGTGCTGCTCACCTCCCTCGTGGGTGCCCTGGTGATCACTCCAGGCTCGGAGGAGGCCGCGGCCACCTGGCAAACGGGGATCGCCGCCCTGTTTGGCGGGGGCAATCTGGTGTTGCACGCCAGGCAGTTTGATTATTTCGCCCCGGCCACCGCCCTCAACCTCTTCACCCACACCTGGTCGTTGGGGGTGGAGGAGCAGTTTTATCTGCTTTTCCCGTTCCTCGTGTTCGCCAGCGGCTTCGCCCGAGGCGCGCCGGGCGGGGGGCGCCGGCTCGCCTGGCCGTTGCTGGTGCTCAGCGGGGCCTCCCTGGTGGCCTGGCTGACGCTCAACCAGCGGGATCCTGGCTGGGCCTATTACCTGTTTCCCGCGCGCTTCTGGGAAATGGCCGCGGGCGCCCTGGCCTATCTGGCCTGGCGCGCCCGCCCGCTGGCCCCCTGGCTGGCCCCGCCGCTGCCCACCGCTCCCCTGGCCCTGGGACTCCTGGCGCTGCTGGCCCTGCCCAAGGCCTTCTCGTCCCTCGCCACGGTGGGGGTGGTGGTGGTGACGGCCTTGTTGCTCTGGGGCCTCGCGCCGGGGCAGATCACGACGCGTCTGCTCAGCGCGGCGCCGATGCGGCGCATCGGCCTGCTCTCCTATGCCCTCTACCTCTGGCACTGGAGCGTGCTCTCCCTCAGCGCCTGGACCATCGGCATCCATGGCTGGACGGTGCCGATTCAGGTGGCGCTCATCCTGGGGTTGGCGGAGTGGAGCCATCGCGCCATCGAAACCCCCCTGCGCCGAGCCTCCTGGGGCGGGCTGCCCAGGGTCACCTTGCTCTATGGCCTGCTGGCCGTCGCTTCCTCCAGCCTGGTGGTGCACCTGCTGGGCCATCGCCTCCAGGGCCGGCTCTTCACGGGCGATCTGGCCCAAACCCAGATGGTTCCCTGGCAAAGGCGACTGGGATTGGCGGGCACGTCGGTCACCAGCGAGAACTGCCACACGGAACCCTCGGACTCGCCCGGGGAGTTTTCCGCCTACGCCCGCCGCTGCACCACGCCCCCCAGACCCACCGACCGCCTGAGACTCTTTGTGATCGGTGACAGCCATGCCTTGGCCCTGATGCCTTTGCTGGATCGTCTGCATCAGACGTTGCCCCTGCGGATCACGCATTACTCCCGCAATGGCTGCCCCATGCCCCCCTCGGCCGCTGGGCATGCGTCGAGTGGCTGCTGGACCTTTGGCCAGCGGGCCCTCGGCTCCGTGCTGGCTGAGGTGGGGCCAGGGGATGTGGTGCTGGCGCACAACTACTTCCGCTCCCATTTCGGCGAGGGGGAAGACACCCGCTCCATGCAGATCGATGGGCGGGGTCGCCCGATCCAAGGGGAGGCGGACAAGGTGGGGGCTTACGGGCGCGCCCTGGCCTCCCTGGCCGACGCCTTGGCCGTCAAGGGGGCTTCCCTCTTGATCGTGGCCGACGCGCCACGCTTCCTCGCCCTGAAGGTGGACGCCAACCTTTGCGCGAAACAGTGGTTTCGGCCCTGGCCGCCAGCCTCGTGCACCACCCCACTGCTTCAGTCGCGGACGGAACATGACCGCGACCATCGGGCGCTCCACCGCCTGTTCGCCCGCCTGGAGGCGGCGCACTCCAATGTGCGTGTGGTCGATCCGGCGGACGCGCTCTGCCCCCGTGGGGTGTGCCGCAGCCACGATGAGGGGGGGGAACTCCTCTATCGAGATCGCGACCATCTCAACGCCCGGGGCGTGGGGCGATTGGAGGAACCGCTGCGAGCATTGTTCGAACAGCGGGCGCTTGTCGCCCCCTCGGTCCAGCCTGAGGCCACCCCCTAGATTGACCTGGCCCGCGCGAGGCCAGATGTTGGGCGCCTCCCATCCCATCCCGATCTTCATTGGTTACGACCCCCGGGAGCGGGCGGCCACCAATGTGCTCATCGACAGCCTTTATCAACACAGCAGCCGCCCCCTCGCGATCTCCCCGATCGTCACCCCCCAACTGGCCGGGGTGTTTCAGCGGGAGCGGGATCCCAAGCAGAGCACGGCCTTTTCCTTCACCCGTTTCCTGGTGCCCTGGTTGATGGGCTATCAGGGCTGGGCCATCTTCCTGGACTGCGACATGCTCTGCCGGGGAGATGTGGCTGAGCTCTGGGATCTGCGGGACGAGAGCTACGCCGTGCTCTGCGTTCAACATGCCCATGTGCCCAACGAGAACGTGAAGTTTCTCGGGGAAACGCAGAGCGCCTACCCCAAGAAAAACTGGAGTTCGCTGATGCTCCTCAACTGCGCCCGCTGCACGGCCCTCACCCCCGACTACGTGAACACAGCCAGCGGCCTGGAGCTGCATCGTTTCCTTTGGCTGGCCGGGGACCATGAGATCGGCGCCCTTCCCGACCGGTGGAACCATCTGGTGGACGTGCAGCCGGCTCCCCAAGCCGCCGCGGCGGAGGGGGGGGCCACCCTCTTGCACTGGACCCTGGGTGGCCCCTGGTTCCGGGAGCAGCGCACGATGGGCGGCCCCCTGGCGGCGGAATGGTTCAGCGCTCGGGATGACGCCCTGCGCCTGTGGGATTGAGCATTGTCACGGTGTGCATGAACCGGCGGGAGCACCTGTTGGCCACCGCCCCCAAGGTGGCGGCCTGGCCGCACCACTCGGAGCACGTGATTGTCGATTGGAGCGGCGCGGAGCCCGTCCGTCGCCAGGAGCTGCCTGACGATCCCCGGGTGCGGTTGCTGCGGGTGGAGGGGGAAGCGGGGTGGAATTTGAGCCGGGCGTACAACTTCGCCTTGGCCCAGGCGCGCGGCGCCTGGCTGCTCAAGCTGGATGCCGACTGCTGGCCCACCTCCCACCTCACGCCCCAGGCCCTGATGGCCGCGGGTCGCGCCTGGGTGGGAAGTGGGGGGAAAGGACGTCACGGGCAGTTCCTGATGGAGCGCGCCTGCCTCGACGCCGCGGGCGGCTTCAACGAATATTTGAGCGGTTGGGGATTTGAGGACAAAGACCTGCATGCGCGGCTGGAGGTGCGGGAGGGGATTGGGCTGGGACG
>JBKCPG010000326.1:0-28525 GCA_046309395.1 Cyanobacteriota bacterium
GGGCGGGTGGGTAAGGCCCTGAGGGATCGCCGTCCCGTCGGTTGCTGATGGCCATCTGATGACGCCTTCCGATCAGCTCTCGTCTCTTGAGCCGGCTTGCGAGCCGGCCACGATCCTGTTGGTGGATGACGATCGCATCCATTCGCGTGTTCTCGCGATCCGTCTCAGGACGCAGGGCTACCGCATCCTCAGCGTCGATTCGGGGGAACGAGCCCTGGAGCAGGCACGCCTCTGTCCTCCCACAGTGATTCTCTGTGACTGGTTGATGGAGGCCATGAATGGCCTCGATGTGTGCAGGGCCTTCAAGGCGGATCCCGCTCTCAAGGCGTCCCATTTCATCCTGCTGACCAGCCGATCGCGGGTGGATGACCGCGTCACCGGACTCGATTCGGGCGCAGACGATTTCCTCAGCAAGCCGGTCGACCCCGGCGAGCTCCTAGCCCGTGTGCGCTCCGGCATCCGCCTGCACCAGGCCAATCAACGCCTCAAGCTGCTCGCGGAGGACGTCCAGCGGCAGAAGCGGCGTCTGGATGAGGAGTTGGCGGAGGCTGCCAGCTATGTCCGATCCCTGCTTCCAGGACAGATCAGGGGACCGGTGTCGGTGGAGTCCCGTTTTCTTCCGTCCCATGAGCTGGGGGGCGATTCGTATGACTACTTCTGGCTCGACGAGGATCACTTCGTGGTGTACCTTGCTGATGCCTCGGGCCATGGCCTGGCCGCCGCCTTCCCCTCGATCTCAGTCCACAATCAGCTGCGATCACGCACACTGCCCGTTGACCCGCGGGATCCCGCGAAGGTGCTGACTGCCCTCAACGCCGCCTTCCAGATGGACCAGCACCAGGGCCGCTATCTCACCATGTGGTACGGGGTGTTCAGACTCTCCACCAGAACCTTGCGCTTCGCCTCAGCGGGTCACCCTCCAGCGCTCCTCTGCCCAGCCGATTGGTCGCTGCCAATGCATTGGCTCAGGGGCCAGGGCACTGGGCTAGGGCTGTTCGAAGAGGCAATGTATGTGAGCGATACTGTTGCCGTTGGTCAAGGCAGCTGCCTGTTGGTGTTCAGTGATGGCGTCTATGAAGTTCCCAGGACGGCCGGACTGATGGGATCTCTGCCTGAGTTCATGCGTCTGGTGGAAGAAAACCGGGCACTTCTTCTGAGCGACTCGGGTCTGGATGTTCTCCTGAACCGCATTGCCCCAACCACTGGTGATGCACTGTTTATCGATGACTACTCGGTCATCAAGGCCATTCTGACCTGAGCTGATGCCGGGCAGGACACGACTTCAGCCATCAGACTGAGAATTGGAGATGAATGCCATGCATGCGTGCTCACTCGGAAAGATGGTGAACACCCGATCGGTGCAGGTCAGTTCCAAAACCATGCGCAACTGGCTGTTGAGGCTGCAGAGATACAACTGCTTGCCAGCTTGCCGCACCCGCTTGAGAGCGGACACCAGAGAGCCGAGTCCATTACTATCCATGAATTCAACATCACGGCAATCGATCAGGATGTCTCTGGGGCTCTCCAGCAGCAGCGAGATGATACGGGCCCGCACATCCGAGCCGGTCTCAGCGTTGAACAACCCTGTTGGCAAGAGGACATAGAGATTCTCCACAACACCAGCCTTCATTATTCACTTATGCTACCATAAATAATTGCCAATTAGACGGAGGCGCGACAGGGGTATGAGGCTGATCGGACCTCCCATGCCAGGACACTGAACACCGGGTTGCTCATTCAAAAGCTTCCACTGAATGGCTGTGCCTCCAACAACGAAAACGGTTCAGGGCTGCGATGAGATCTTTATTGCGTAGGGGCTTGGTCACGAAGTCGTTCATTCCCGCGGCTACGCAGTCTTGCTGAAGGGAGTTGAAGGAAAAGGCGGTGAGTGCGATGACATAGAGATCGCTGAAGCCAGCAGCGCGAAGCCTGCGGGTCGCCGCCACTCCATCCAGCCGGGGCATTTCGATGTCCATGAACACCAGGTCGATGCCACCCGCTTCGACACGCGCGATCGCGGCATCACCATCGCTCACCAATTCGGGCTGGAGCTCCAGTCGGGCAAGCATCAGCTCCAGCACCCGTTGGTTGACGCGGCTGTCATCGGCCACAAGGATCCCGACCCCCTGGAAGCCATCGCTGGCGACCACCGGTTCAGGAATGGCTCGGCGCTGCTCCGCCACCTGGAAAGGGAGCCGCACCGTGAAACAGCTACCTCCACCGACGCGTGTCTCCAGGGAGATCGTGCCCCCCATCTTTTGGCAGAGCCTGGAACAGATGGCAAGGCCGAGGCCCGCGCTCTGGCCAGTCTGGTCAGGATTGCGGTGGCGCGAAAGTTCCTGGAAGATCAAGGGTAGACGATCCGCCGCAATGCCGATCCCCGTATCGGTCACGCGGATCAGCAGCTCCAGCTCCTTGCCTGTATGGGCACCCATCTCGATCGAAAGCCGGATTGTGCCGTCGTTGGTATATTTGAAGGCGTTGCCTAATAAGTTGATCAGGATCTGACGTAGTTTGAGGTCATCGCCATGGAGCCATTGAGGCAGTTCGGCCGCAATGGAGAATTGCAAGGCGAGCTTGCCGCTGATCTCTTGGTTGCGAAACATCTTATGGCAATTAACAATGAGGTCATGAAGGTCAAATGTCCGGGGGTTCAGCCTGAGGCGGCCCGTCTCGATTTGCGAGATATCTAGAATATCGTTGATCAGGCTGAGCAGATGCTCGCCACTACAGCGAATGCTTTCCACCATCTCATTCTGGCCAGGGTCCAGATGGCTCGTGATCAGCAGTTCGGCCATGCCGATCACCGCATTCAACGGCGTGCGTATTTCATGGCTCATGCTGGCCAGAAATTTGGTTTTCGCCTTGCTGGCTGCCAAGGCATCATCGCGGACTTGCTCCAGCTCATGGGTTCGGAGCTCCACTTGCGCCTCTATCCCATCAAGGGATTCCCGCAGGTTGTCCTGAGATTGCACGATCGCGCTCTGATCCCGGAAGGTAAAGACGCGTGAGGGTTTGTTGGGCAGATTGAGTTGGCCCCATGACACATCCAGGACACGGCGAGGAGGAATAAGTGACAGCTCCAAGCGGGCCTGACCGGTTGGTGTGCCGTCCCAGAAGCGTAAGAACCCCATGGGTTCGGATCCGCCCGACGGAGAGTGCTCAGGGAGGAGATCAGAGAGTTCCCAACCCAGAGACTGGAACCGCTGGCGCCCCACGAGCCGATCAAACGCGGCATTGGTCCACTCCACGATGCCATCTTGATCGGTGATTGCCATTCCCTCCTCCACAGCTCCGAGGGCCGCTTCCAGCCGAGCCAGGGTCATCCGCAACTGGGTGAAAAGCGTCCGTTCGTCCATCCGCTGGCTCATGGGAGTGGTTGTGGCGTCGAGATGCAAACAGAGCCGGGGCCATGCCGGTCGGTCTGAATCCAATGATCAGAAGTGAGCTGGCGGGGATCTTGCTGAGTAATCAGCAGTCTGCGGAGGTGATGAAAAAATAAGTGCCTTCATTCTCCTGAAGACATGACAATTGATTGGCAGGCAGTACGGCAGCAAGATGGCAATCGCCAGCTCAGCAACTGATCGCTCATGTTTCCCCGATTATGCCTGCGGGGTCTCTCACCTGATGGACGTGGCCGTTGACTGAGATGTTCAATCTTGATCCAGATCTTTCACTGGTTTAGCTCCGTAGCGATCTGTTGGTTGTTTTTTCTCCAGCGGGTGTTTGTTTGGGGCTTGCCCAGGAACTCATTGAATCTCCAGATCTTAGTGGAAGTCCAGCTCTGCCGGCCGCACGCGATGACCTAGGGTGAGGTGGTCTTGACGTCCCACGCCGTCACCAAAGATTCCAGCACCGCCGTCCAACCCCTCACCCGAGCCAAGAAACGTGTTCAGCTCCTGGCCGGTCGGGGTCCTGCTGATCACGGCGGTTGCCCGGCCCAGTATTGCTCGCCCTGAGATTGCGCGTTCGATGCTCCCCACCGGTGCACTCTTGCAACATGCCCGCGGTGTCGCTTTTTCCACCCATCGGGACATCCCCATCCCGAACTGCTCGTGGCCCCACTGGTACCTGCGGCAGAGCAAAAAAGTATGGTTCCTGATCGATCGGCGCAGCGTCGCTGGCCTCCGGCGGGTTTTCACCCATGAGGGGAAACCGATCCTGCACAGGAGCGAGGTCGCGAGCTCCAGAATCCTTAGCTTTTACACCAGAAGACGGCCGGTGGTGTGGGGTGATTATCCCGCCTGGGGGTGGGGCCACGGGCCCGGCGGCACGCAGCTGTATCTCCATCTGTGGACTCGCTGGACCTGGCTGCATCCAGAGGCCTGCGGCCGCCCCGAGAGCTTCGGGGTGGACTTCTTCAGGCCCGAGAAAGGGTCACCAGGTTCAAGCTAACCGAGTGTCCTGAAGACTCAGGCGAGCGTCCGCTCCATCACCAGTCTGTTGCCCCCGTCCGGGAGATGGTCGTAGCGAATCAACCAGCCGAAGTCTCGTCGCAACCGGCCCAGCATGATCAATCCCCAATGCGAGTCTTGATCTGGCGTCCTCGCGACGTTTGCCCATGCACTTGTGATGTCGAAGGGAGCGCCCTGATCATGAATGTGGAGCCGTAGGTGGGTGGGAGTGAGGCTCAGCGACACCTTCACGGAAGGGGGGGGCACCAGGGCGCCGTGGGCATGGCGAACCGCGTTCGTGAATCCCTCCACCAGAGCTGTCTTGGCCTGGATCCAGAGCAGTGGATCCAGGCCGGCAGGTTGCTGTCGCTCAAACCAGTCGAGCAGGCTCTGGGTCGCCTCCAGACTGCTGGGAAAGCTCAATTCGCGGGTGCTAGGGGTGAAGGGAGTTGACATCGTTCAGGATGCTCCTGAGTGCTTGCTGAAGATCAGCGCAACGGTCTTGAGAATCAATCTCAGGTCGTATCCGAAGCTCCAATGATCCTGGTATCTCAGGTCGAGCAGGATCACATCCTCGAAGTCCAGCACCTTGGAGCGCCCATTCACCTGCCATTCACCGGTGAGCCCCGGTCGCACATCCAGACGCTGCCAGTTGGGAACGGCGTAGCGTTCCACCTCATCGGGCGTGGGCGGTCGGGTGCCCACCAGGCTCATGTCGCCAATCAGCACGTTCCAGAACTGGGGCAGCTCGTCGAGGCTGGTGCGGCGCAGGAACTTGCCCACCCGGCTGATGCGCGGGTCATGGGCGTTCTTGAAAAACGCCCCGGTGGCCTCATTGGGCACCGTTGAGCGCAGCGCTTCAGCGTTCACCACCATCGAGCGCAGTTTCCACAGCCGGAAGCGACGTCCCATCCAGCCCAGCCGCACCTGGCCGAACAGGATCGGTCCGGGACTGTCCAACCGAATCGCCAGGGCGAGGAACGGAAACAGCAAGAGCGTGATCGTCAGGCCGACCATGGCCCCCACGATGTCGAGCACGCGTTTGGGTCGTGATCGCACCGATGGGTGAGTGATGGCGGGCCAGTCCTTGGTGTTCAACGGCTGAGTTGGATTCACGCCCTCAGTGCCTTCCACAACTGGAAGGGCCTTCTCAAGGCCCATCAGCGACAGAGCGAGCTTCACCTGGGCGCCGGCGCTCCAGGCTTGCAGTGGGATCGCTCGGGCGCGGGCGAGTTTCAGATTTGGAATCAGTGAGCCCAGCCCACTGCTGTCGATCAGCTCGGTGCGGCTGAAATCGAGCACGATGCGGCGGGTATCGGGGTAGAGGGGCAGCAGCTCCTCCAGACAATGGTGGAATTTCACCGCCTCGCATACGGTGAAGCGACGCGGGAAACCGAGGAACAGAACGCCCCGGTGCAAGGACACCGAGACACCACCGTTGGGGACGTTGCCCATGGCGGCAAGGCTCGTCATCGGGCCAAGGGAGGAGTGAACAACACCTCCGCTGAGGAGGTGTTGGCCGGAAAGAGTTGGTCGAGGCGGTGGCACACGGCCCGGGCGGCCGCAACCGTGAGATCGTCGATCGAGACTTTGGAGGGGTGCGCAAGGAAACGCACAAGATCGGCTGGCCCCCAGCCAATCGGCACCCCGATCGTGTCCAGCACCCGGGCCAGTTCCACCTGATGGTCGTCGACGTGCTCCTGGTAGCGCTGGCTGCGAGGCATCAGAAGGAATGGGATCTCCATCCTGTCGAGTAACAACACTGTGCCCTCTCCGCAGTGGGCGATCACCAGCCGGGCCCTGCGCACCAGGTTCTGGAAGTCCTGCTCCCTCAGCAGGCGATAGACCTTCACGCCGCCCGGGAGGAAGGTGCAGGTGCCGTACTGCACGATCACCTCCTCCTCGCCGATCAGGTCATCCCGCAACAGCTGTTCCACCCATCGCATCAGCCGGTTGAAGGGAAACTTCTCCGTGCCCACCGTGACCAGGATCATCGGTAGCCCCCGCCGCCTGCTGCCGACTGCGTGTCGGAGGGGACACTGATCAGCTCCGCCCTTGGAAAGCGGGTCTGCAGCTGGGGCCAGTGCACGTAGAGCACGTCGAGGAAGGGCAGGGCCAGCCGGGCCGAGAGGCTGAGGGTCTCGATACGTGTGATCGATTCAACGAAGATGGTGCGGCACCCCATCAGCTTGCCGATGATCAGGAAGGGGACAGCAACCCCAGCGCCGGTGGAGAGGATCACGTCGGGCTTGGGAGTTCGCAACACTCTCCAGGAGAGCAGGGCGTTGCGGATCAGGTTGGGCAGGTTGCGGTTGGTGGGACTGTGGGCCCAAGTGACCGTCTCGTCCTCCAACGCCGCACGGGTGGTGGCGGTGTCGAAGGTCACCCAGGTGCGCTGATGTTTTCCCCAGAAAGGCCGCAGCTGGAACAGACCCTTGAAATGACCACCGGAGGAGCAGACGAGCAAAAGACGCACGAGATCAGCCTTCAGGGGGTCCAGAAACGGAGCCAGGAACGCTGACCTTGCGCTTCATCTTGGCACCCATGGCCAGCCGCTGCATCAGCCCCGTGATCTGGATCATGGCGGCCTCCAATGGCCCGTAAAGCCTCCGCGGCAGCACCACGCCCAGATCAGCCGCCGCCAGGGTGATCAGGGTGCGGATGGGCTCCTCCTTCAGGAGCCGGGGGTAGCGCCGCAGTGCCTCATGGACGAGCTTGGCCCCCTGACGCGGTTGACGTTCGCGGATGGTGCGGCGGGCCAGGTAACGCAGCTGGTAGGCCAAAGCCCGCTCGCCATGCCTGCTGATCAGCTCGGGGGCATAGCCAGCCGTTTTCTGAAGAACGCGCTGCCAACTGGCGAATTGCTTCTCGGTGTTGGCCGAGAGGCCACCGCTGCTGAGTCGATAGAGGGTGAGCGGCTCGGCGATGCCCTCGATTCGCCACTCCGTCCGCAGTGAGATCCGCAGCCAACATTCGAGATCTTCCGACTGGCGGAAGCTCTCGTCGAACCAGGCGCTATGTGAATGTCCGTCGATGGTTGTTTCGGTGTGGATGGCATCCAGCACTTCCCGGCGCATCACCACGCATGAGCCGTTGCTGATCGGATTACGGCACAGGATCAGCTCTGGGGTGATGGCGTGCAGCGGTGGAGTCTGGTAGAGGCCCAGCCTTTTGCCGTCGGCATCGATGAAGGCTGAACGGGAATAGCTCAGCCCCACTGCCGGAGCGGAGCGGAGATGCTCCACATGCCGCTCGATCTTCTGTGGCAGCCAGAGATCGTCGCTGTCGAGAAAGGCCAGGATGGTGCCCCTGGCGTGGCGGATGCCGGTGTTGCGTGCACCGGCCAGTCCCCGGTTGCCCTGTTGGATGATCCGGAGGCGGGCATCGTCGTATTCCCGGCAAATGGCGACACTCGCATCGGTGGAGCCGTCGTCCACCACCAGGATCTCCAGATGGCTATAGGTCTGGGACAGCACCGACTCCAGGCTGGCCCTCACAGTGGTGGCTGAGTTGAAGAGCGGCATCACCACCGAGACCAGCGGTGAGCCAATGGCTGAGACGCCAATGGAGCCACTCGTGGGGTCGGAGCGCGTCATGAAGTGCGGTGAACAGAGAGAAAAACACGCTTCATGGCAACAACCTCAACGGCGCGGGTATCCAGCCCCCGCACGCGTGCATCAACAGGCTGGCCAAGACGGCCAGAGCCGTCAGTCCTGTGCGGCGGGGCTCCCGGACCAGAACACGCCAGTCCGATCGCAGCGCTCGCAGCAGGAAGTCAGCCGCGACAGCGGGATTGGCCTGTAGTCGCAGACAACGACGCGCCAGATAGCGAAGCTGAACGGCCCTGGCGGAGGCGAAATGGCTCTCAACCAGAAGTGGCGCGTAGCCGCGAGCCTCGCTGATCAGGCGCAACCAGCCCTCCTCCATGTTCCGCGGATTGGACGACAGTCCAGCCGTCGAGGTGCGGTAATAGGTGAGCACCCGATCAATCGGGATGATCCGCCAGCTGCCGTAAGAGGCGGCCCGAAGCAGCCATTCCAGGTCTTCTGAATAACGCATGTCCTCCACGAAGCCCCCCACGGCCGCAAAGACCTCCCGCCGCAAAACCCAGTTGGACGTCGTGGTTGTTGGATTTTCACTGAGGAAGTCCGCGGGCCCTAAAGCATGGCGCGGATGGGATGCCACCTGCCCATTGGGCTTCCCCTCAGGTGATAGGAATGCCACTTGGGCAAAGCTCACGCCGCACTCGGCATGGCAGACATGGAGCTCCAGATGCACACGGAGCTTGTCAGGATGCCAGAGATCATCAGCATCGAGGAAGGCGATCAGAGGTGAATGGGTTTCGGCCACACCGAGATTGCGAGCGGCCGATACACCCCTGTTCGGCACGGAAAGCAGCCGCAGTCGTGAATCTTTCGCCTGGAGCTCCCGAACCAAAGTCACAGTGCCATCTGTTGAACCGTCGTCGA
This sequence comes from Cyanobacteriota bacterium, assembly GCA_046309395.1. Taxonomy (GTDB): domain Bacteria; phylum Cyanobacteriota; class Cyanobacteriia; order PCC-6307; family Cyanobiaceae; genus Cyanobium. Next base: position 8,864 of record JBKCPG010000326.1, read on the forward strand.
TGATCAGAGCTTCCCAGTTTGTGCATGACTGGGCCTGAACGGTGGCGATGGTCTGGGCGAGGCAAGCAGAGGCGTTGAAGGCTGGGATGATGACGGAGATGGCTGGAACAGACATGGTTCAAATCGCCCAGGACGCAGGGCGAAGAAAAACCACCTGCCGTGCCCAGAAGGCGTAAAGGGGTTGAAGCAGCAGATGGGCGGCGAGCACGGCGAGTGCAACACCGAAGATGCCAAAGTGCGTTCCAATCCACACCGCAACCACCAGGCAAAGGGTGAAGCCCAGATTCCAGATGAGATCCACTTGGGGCAGACCGATGGAGCGGAACAACATGGAAGCCGCGTTGGCAAAAGGCCTGGAGAGAGCCGATAGGCAAATGACGATCAGGATGGGCACGGCACCCTGTTCAACCCACTTCAACCCAAAAACGATCGGTACATATAGGGGCGCAAGCGAGACTTGCAGCGTCACCAATGGAAAGATCACCTTGAAAATCGTGTTGAGATTCTTCTGAAAGCGCTGTTGGAGCACCAACCGGTCGTGCTTGACGGCACAGAGGTCGGAATAAAGCGTTATTCCCATCGCATTCACGGCACTTAAGCTCATGCCAAGTCCGGCATTAAAGGCGAAGTAATAGATGCCCAGCTGGTCGATACCGATCAGGCGACCGATCAGCAGATAATCTATGTTCTCACGTAAAGTATTCAGAAATTCAACCCCAAGAATACGTGATCCAAATCCCAATATTTGGCGCCAGTGCAACAGCGTAGGGCGCCAGTTCGGCCGCCAGGCATGAAAACGCCTGACCATGATGACCCAAATCGGGGCAACAAGGAATTTGGGCAAGATAATTGACCACATTCCAAAACCATGGACGGCCAAGATGACGATCAAGATGTTGTCCGTTACGACGGATGCCAATTGGGTCAGGCCAAAAACATTCAGCCGATTTTCGCGCAGGATCAAGGATGTCTGCACGGATCCAAGAGGATAGATTAAATTGGTTGCCCCAATCAGAATGATTGGCCGAATCAGTTCGGACCGTTGATAAAAGCTGGCAGCACCAAATGCGCCAAGTATCTGGACCAAGAAAAGCAAGATTCCCAGCAACCAATTCATGGTGAAGGCGGTGTTGCACATCTCCTCAATGTCGGTGCCTGACGCCTGGACAAGCTTCTCGCCAATGCCATTTCTGGTGAACACCCGGATGAACTCATGGGTCATCATGACCAGGGCGGCGACTCCATAATCATTTGGACTCAGCAGTCGGGCTAATGTGACAGTGGCAACAAGTCTCGAAATTCGAATACCGAGTTCAGAGAGCCCCATCCAGCCGATGTTCCTCAAGAAGCGGTCTTCCGATCGAAAATGCCTCAGGAACTTGAGACGTATCAAGAGAACTCTCGCAGCAGGCTGTCCCAGGACCGGCAGAATTGATCCCAGCTGTTTAAACTGGATTGGCGAGCCTTGTGGGCGAGACGGAAGCGCTCCTCGGCAGAAAGGGCGAGGAGTTTTTGAATGGCCGCCGCCAGTTCAGTGACAGAAGCAGGAGGCACCGCAAAGCCACAGCCTTCAACCTGCTCACTCAAGCCACCGACGCCGCTGACGATCACCGGAAGACCCGCCGCTCGAGATTCAAGGCAGACATTCCCCCACGGTTCCCAGAGAGATGGAATGGCCATGCCATCGCAGTCATGTAGGAAGGCAGGCACGTCGGTGATTGGTCCAAGGAACGTGATTCCTGGATGGCCAGCGGCCAAGCCGCGGAGCTCGGAATCCAACGCTCCATCGCCACCCAGTAACAACTGCACGGAGCCAGGTGGCAGCCGCTGAACCGCCTTGATGAGGACATCAAAACCCTTCTGCTTCACGAAACGCCCAAGGGCTCCGAGTCGGAGAGGGATGTGGGGAGTGCGGTCGATGGGCAAATTCCGCAATTCGTCTAGGGTGCGGCTGAAGGGAATGACACGCAGCCTGGAAGAACCCAAAAGCTTCGAATCCAACATCCATTGGGCCTGACCGCAAGACACGGAAACGACACGGTTGAAAAGTGAATAACCCAGCCTCAGCATCATGCGGAATCTCAACTGATTTGGGACCTGGTATCTCTCAAAACCTTGGCAATAGTGATGTTCGACAAGAATAGTTGGGATCCTAATGATTTTTAATTGATCATGCAGACCTCTCCAGGAGCAAGCCGGGTGCCAGATGACCACATCGGGTCGCCAGCTATGGAGTGCTTCTAATGCGAATCCAAGCGGCACCTGACGGAATGATACCCATTGCAACATAGGCGAAGCGGCCAGGCTGCTCAATGTGGCGGGAATTCCCCCACCCCAGCTTGTCTCGCCTGGCGCAAGCAGATGGAGTACTTTCATGGGCTGATAAACACTGCGTTATTCCTGCGTTGTTGCGCCATCAATGGAACTGATGGTTGGTTAGGGTAAGTAGATTGTGTGGAAACTTGGCAGTCAATTGATGGGGAGCATGTGGATGATCATTCTGGCATTGTTTCCGTTTTTTCTCGGCACCTTCTCGGCTAAGGCTTTGCCTTTATCACCCGGAGACCGCATTCGTATTACGATACTAGACGGCGAAGAGTTTAATGGGATTTACGATGTAGATGTCGAAGGTAAGATTAATATTCCCTATCTTCCCCCTCTTGCGGTGATGGGCAAGGAGCCTCGGATCTTCACCTCGGAGCTGCGAAGTAAGCTGATCAACGGAGGTTTTTTCCAACCATCATTTTTGCAACTCAGTGTCAATGTCGTCAACTGGGCACCCATCAATGTTTTTGTTGCCGGAGATGTTTTTTTGCCAGGACGAGTTGTCATTAATGAAAAGTCATCAGCGCGACCGGACGAGATTCCGATCACCGTATCGGGTCAATATCCACCTCAACGATTTTTATCTGTTGCTCTCCAGTCGTCTGGTGGAGTAAGGCCTACAGCTGATGTTTCCACTATCAAGTTAATCAGAGCTGGCAAGGAGAGTCTGCACAACTTCATGGGAGTTTTCACTGGCCAGCCCTTGGAGGACGTGCCTTTGATCGCCGGTGATCAGGTGATTGTGCAGACTACGAACAAGGTGAATCCCTTGATTGTTCGTCCATCCCCCATCACCTTGGCAGGAGTGAAAGTGTTCCTTTCCAACCTGACCGTGCCTGCCACGGGCAATGCCCCTTCAGGTATCAGTCGGGATGCCACATCATTCACCTATGGCAACCGATTTTCACAGGCGGTGGTGGCTGCGAACTGCGCCGGAGGAACGCGCTTCACAAATGCTGGTCGCAAAGCCGTTCTTGTCCGCACAGATGAAAGCACAGGTCAGACAAATTATCTGGAGAGAAAGGTGGATGACCTATTGATGAAATCTAACAATGATCGTCTTAACCCTTACCTGATGCCCAACGATGCCGTCGCCTGTTATGACTCCATGGTGACTACTTTTCGAGATGTGATCAAGTCGGTTTCTGATATTCTAACACCAGGAGCGCTGATCTTCAACGCGTGGAAATAGTGACATCTGCAAAACTGCTTTTCTCAAAGCTGCGTCAGCAGCTTGAAAACAAGCCTCATCAGTTCAAGTCGCTCGCATGGAATAGATGGAATCACGATGTGCCACTGATCTTTTTGGTCAATGGCGGGATATGGATCACCGCAGTTCTCTATCTTCTCTTGTCTAAGCCTGTTTATACCAGTAAATGGGCATTAATCCTTCCCGATACAAGCTCATCTACAAATCTGAACTTGCCGGAAATTGGCCAAGCGACCTCCACGTCAAATCCCGTCATAAGCGGATCAAACTTTGACACGAGAGCCAATTATCAATATATACTCACAAGTGATCACGTGATCGACGAAGCCTCAAGGAGAAGCAACCTCAATCGTGACGAGTTTGGCAAGCCTAAGATCAAGCTGATCGATAACACCACAATCATGCAGCTTGAAATGACGGGTCGATCTCCCGAGGAGGCTCGGCAGAAATCAATGGCTCTCTACCGTTCCGCACAGCAGAGGCTAAATGAACTGCGTCAACAGGAATCAAGGGAACGGGAGATTCCAGCTGCAATGATTCTCCTGTCAGTCAAGCAAAAACTCCAGGATGCTCAGCAGGAAGTCACTGATTTTAAACTTAGTTCAGGCTTAAGTTCATCGGAGCAAGTAAGAGATCTTTCTGGCAATATCGAGCAACTGCGACGACAACGTGCGGAAGTCTTGGCGAATGAACGATCAGCAGCTAGGCGTCTTGCCCAGTTGAGCTCAAGTCTTGGACTCTCATCTTCCCAGGCTGCCGATGCCTTTCAGCTCCAGGTTGACCAGGTTTTTCAGCAGCATCTCAAGGACTACAGCGAAGCTACCGGATCGCTGAGGCTACTTAATGCGAAGTTTGGCCCGCGCAATCCAAGGGTGATCAGGGAAACCAACAAGCAGCACGCTGCCTTGAGATCATTGCAGCTAAGAAGTCATCAACTCCTTGCCAAGATTCTGTCTCCACTTGCGATGAGCAGGCTAGCACTCTCAACGGTTGCCAGCAACTCTGGCCGAGACTTGCTGCTGCAGAATCTCGTCAATGTCCAGGCGGACCAACGCGCTCTTGCCGGCCAGGCCAGCGCACTCGAAACGCAGATCAAAAACTTAGAAAAGCGACTAAGGGACATTGCCGAACCACTGTCTACCTTGGAATCGTTACTACGAAATGAACAAATCGCCCAGGCAGTCTTCGCCTCAACGCTAACCAACCTGGATTTGGGACAGGGTGATCTGTTTTCGGCTTATCCACTGATTCAGCTGGCTGTTGAACCGACGTTGCCCACCCAAAAGAGTGCACCGAAAACTAACTTTGTGCTTGGAGGTGCTCTGGCCGGCTCCATCTTCTCAAGTCTCGGAGTCCTCCTTCCGCGGATTCGCAAGCCCTGGATGAAAAAGCTTTCGACCTGGATCTCCGCATGAGCGACTCCCTGCGATCACCCCCTGCGCTGAAGAGAACCGTCTGTCCTGAAACCATTCCTGAGCAGATCGTCTGGTGGGCCATCACCTGGACTTATCCCCTCTGGTGGATGGGTGGGCTGTACATCGTTGGTTCTATCCTGGGATGGCTGCTTCTTGCCCTTCTGCTGGTGAAGATACTCGCGCAAGATGAGTCTACTCCCCTCAAAGACAGAATCAGCATCTCTTGGGTGATCTGGCTTTGGATCATCGGCATGGTGTCCATGGAAGTCTCACTGCTGGCAGGGCATCTTGACTTTAATCTTGGTGTTGAGATGATGGTTAAATCCACCATTGGCTGGGCCAAGGGCTGGGCGGCCCTCGCCTTGTATCTTCTGGCTGGAAATCTTCGAATCAGGTCGGAAATCATCATTCGTGCAGTCTGCATTATCGGCTTTCAAACCGTTTTGATTACACCGATTCTGTTGATCACACCTTATCTTCACCTGCCTGAACTTCTTTATGTCTCTCCGCTCAAGATCTTCGGTGGTGCAGGCTTGGAATTCTTTGAGGTGAGAATCTTTGAAATCGATCCAACCACTGATCAGCTGAGATGGCGGCTTTTTGCGCCCTGGGCACCGGCATTAGGATTTGTTGGCAATATCTACTTTCTACTCTCACTGCAAGAGGAGGACAAGAAATGGAAGCTTTTTGGGCTGGCTGGCGCCATTTTGATGTGCCTCGTATGTAAGTCTAGGCTTGCTCAGTTGTCCCTCTTTCTCATTCCACTGATAACCATCTTGGTGACCAAGCTGTGGCGACCGATGGGTTTAGTCTGTTTGGGTGTGATCTTTCATCTAAGCGGTCTGTTTGCGCCTCGCGTGATTGACTTTACGATTTACCTTTGGGAGTCGTTCAAAACAGCTCGCATTGCTTCGACCCGGGTTCGGATGGCTTTGAAGCGGATTGCCGTTTTTCGTTGGGAGACCGAGGCTCCGATCTGGGGCCATGGAGTTGTGGAGAGGGGGGGGCATGTTGTGGAATGGATGCCCATTGGCTCTCATCACACTTGGGCAGGTCTATTATTTGTCAAGGGCATTGTTGGTTTCCTTGCCTTGACGATACCCATGGTGGCCACAACGGTTTTATTGTTGTGGCGATGCTCAAAGCCACGATATCAGCTTGCCTCCACTGGCTTGGGCATGATCATGATTCTATTCCTCTATACATTTGGCGAGAACCTTGAGATACTTATCTATCTTATTTGGCCTGGTATTATTGTTTTGGGACTGGCTTTACAGGAGAAAGAGTTGCGCTATGGGATGCCATGACTCAGCCAAAGTTGCTGGAAGGCCATGGAGTATGTCTGGCATCATGAATCCCAAGCTGACCATGGTCGTGGAGCGACAAAGGTTGAGAACGGTACGGCTAATCCGTCGGCAGCCCTGGTCCAGATTGATCGCCTCCCACCACAGATCCGCTGCTGTTGCCCGCGGCGACAGCGTGTCGAGTTGAGCCTCCAGCGGCTGGGAGCCCTGAATTTTTGCCGCAAGGTCTCCAGCTCCACTCCCCACTCGTCATCAGGCGAGGGACGGCCTGGATCAGGCGAGGGACGGCCGGGCCCTTCTTGCGCGCAGAGGTCAGCTCCAGGATTTCGCTCATCTTCTGGTCTGAAAGCTCAACGGTTGCTTTCATGGTTTTGACCTATGAACTTCTCCGGAGACCACCACCATCATCAGCAACAGGCTCATCAGCAGTAGCTCACTCCATGTTGTGCCCATGGTCTGCTCCCCGGCGGATTGGGATCCCACTGTCATCCACAACCCCGGATAAGGCGCCCCCCATATGGGGACTGGGCAAAATGTCTCCCGGCCAGCCAGGGTCCCCTACGCCGGCTTTTGCCGCTCCTTTGCCCGCTCTGCCCCCGGGGCCACCTTCAAGGTCACCCTCATCAATGCCAATGAGGGTCTGAACCGCACGATCGACTGCCCTGATGACCAGCCGATTTTGGCTGCCGCGGCCGAGCAGGACATGGATCTCCCCTTCTCCTGCCGCGGCGCTTCCCGCGCCTCCCGCGCCGGAAAGCCGCTCAGCGGTAGTGGAGACGAGTTGCCGTGGTACGTGACGGACTCCAGAGGGGGGGCAGCCTCGATGATGCCGACATGAGCTGGAGCGATCCCCCCGGATGGGGACGATCGCTCCAGCTCAGCCTCATCCCCTCCAGGTGGGCATGCCGCCGCTGACCAGGGTGCCGCGATGGCGCCAGAGCGCCTCTTGCGTCACCGCAATGCCGTGCTCGGCGGCTAACCGTACCGCCGCGTCCGTGGACTCGGTGGCACGCAGGGCCTGGGCAAAGGCGGGGTCGTCCTGCAGCAACTCCTTGAGCTGACGCAACGCTGCCGCGGAGGGATGTTCGACCTCGGGGGCCGGCAGATCGCAGATGGCCATGGAACCTCCTTCTTAAATCAATATCACACTAAGAGCGGCTGAACCCGATCGGACTCCGTTGTATTCACCTGGAATGTCCTGCTTGGTCACCGTGACTCTGCCCACCTTCTGGCCCGACAGCCGCGGCGGCTCATCGCCAGAAAACTCGTGGCCAAGCGTTCCGGCGAGCTGGGCCAACTCGTCGGCGGTGGCGGCAGCCTGCACGGCCTGACGCAGAGCGGGGTCATCCCCCGTCTGCCGGAGGAACCCCTTCAGCTGATCGAGGGACATGGCTCGCAATCGAGACTGTCGGCGCGCAAGCCCGTCACCTCCTGGTCCACCTGGGCGAGGCGCTCGAGCACCAGGAGCAGATCCACAGATGTGAGTTCGCCGTCTTCGCTCCATTGCAGGCAGGTGCGGCCCAGGCAGGTCGTGCCCGACCACTCCGCGGGAGCGGGTAAAGGGGGGGTGGGCGTTTGGCTGGAGTCCGTCATGGCGGACCACCGGGTTGTCGTTGGATTCAGCCTCATGCAACTGGCTGATTGGCGATGCCCCCAAACAGGGACAATCGCCGATCGCAGGTCCCCCAGGACAGATGCCCGGTGTTCATCGATCACCTGGTCCTCAACCGCGCCCGCGCGGGCGGCAACTCCGGAACACCCCTTGGCGTGGAGAGTTTCGCGGAGAACCTGATCGTGGCCCTGATGGGAGCGGCGATGCTTTTCGGTCGCTGAGCGGTTCAGGACCTGGCCCTGCCGCCCGAGAACAGCATGGCCAGGCCGGAGGCGATCACTACCAGGGTGAGCACGCCGAGCAGCACTGAGTAGTAGGGCTGCAGGTTGATGGGACCGAACTTCCCGGTGTGGAGCTTGAGCAGCCAGAAGGCATCGATGCCGCGCTCCAGCAGCAGGCTGTAAAGGGAGCCACTGGCCGCGGTCAGCAGCAATGGCGCGGCGGCCAGGGGAACCACGACGCGATGGGCACGGCGGAACCGGGCGCTGAGGGTTTGTGGCATCGGCCTCACTCTTGCCTCAGTTCCTTGTGCAGCATCGCCTCACCGCTGCAGGGCATCCACAGCCCATTGTTCTGATGAGTGCCCTTGCAGCCCAGCTCCTTGGCGCGCCGCTCCGCTTCGGCCTGGGTCTTGTAGAGACCCTTGGCGTGAGCGAGAACCTGATTGGGCAGCTGCATCACGCAGAGCAGCGCCACGGCGGCCACCCCCAGGCGTTGATCAGAATGAGAACAGGGCATCGAACTGGTGGTATTCGGGTTTGTTGAGTCCGTCATGCCTGAGCATGCGGCGCAGCTCGATGATTTCGCGTCGCTGGGCCACGATGATGTCGCGGGCAAGACGCCGGATGGTGGGGTTGGTGCTTTTCTTGAGCGCGTCGTGGGCCATCACCAGGGCCCCGCCATGGTGGGCGATCATTCCCTCGAGAAACCAGGTGACGCGGTTCTCCCGTGTGGGCGTGGAGCCCATCATCCGCATCGCCTGGATGTGAGCGGCGCTCATGCGTTCTATGCTTTCCATGCTGTTGGGGTCGCCACCGGTCTTCAAGGTCACGGGGTAGACGGGGGCTTCGGGAAACCAGGCTTTGCGCCATTGCCCCATCGCCTTGATCTCCTGGGCCTGGTCGCGCCAGATCTGCTTGGCCAGCGCACCCACGCCTGGCTGGCCGATGTCAAACACGAACTCACTCATGCGCAGGGCGCCTGTGTGGTGCTGCACCATCGCGTCGAGCCAGCGGAGGTCGTACGTGCGCCCGGCTGGACCGACCTCGTGGTTGTGGGCGTTGTGATCGACGGGCGTCGCGGCCGGCGATGACGCGGGGGCTGGAGCCCCCATGTGGTGGTGGTGATGGTGGCCGTGGTGGGGATCCAGCTGGGCCAGTGCCGGGACTGTGGCCGCCAGCAGGCCGAAGAACGCCAGGGCGGCGGGAGCAGGGCGCATCGAGGGAACGCAGCCAACGGGTCAGCCCTACCATGCACTCTCCTCTTGGTGGAGAGTCAAGTGGTGTCTGTCCAGCCTTTGAGCTCACCCCAGAGCCCACCCCTGAAGATTGGCGAGGTGGCCCGCCGCTCGCGCCTGACCGTCAAAACCATTCGCTTCTACTGCGACGAGGGTCTGATCCAGCCGATCAGTCGCAGCGAAGGGGGCTACCGCTTGTTCGATGAGGCAGTGTTCGCTGAGCTCACCCTGATCCGCACCTTGCGGGCGATGGAGATCCCGCTGCCGGATGTGCGGCAGATCCTCGAGGCGCGGCGGTCGGGCGTCTGCACCTGCACCGACCTGAAGGCTCGGATTCGCGACAAGGCGGGTGAAATTGGCGAGAAGATCAGAGCGATGCAACACCTGCGGACCGATCTCTTTGCCCTGCTCCACAGCTGGGAAGCCTGTGGGGGCCGTACGCTGCCTGCTCCCACTGCCGTGCTGGTCGCCGCCGACCGCTGAGCTGGGCGTTCGTCACCTGACTGGGGCTGTCTGGGGCGTCCCCTGGCGGCCTCAGAGGTTCGCCCTGCCGAACCACCGCTGATATCACCGGGGGATGAACAGGCTCGGGAACAGAATGGCTTGGGATCAGACAGGGATTCAGACGTCAATCACTTGTGTGGTTTTCCCTCAATCGCCCTGGATCGAGGGGGTTGAGCAACTACGCTTGCCCCGCTTTGACCCCAGAGTTGGAGGGCAAGAAATGCACTACTTGTGGTTAGGAATGATTGCGGCGTCCGTCATGCTCCCGCCGAATGTCGCGGTGGCTCAAGACAGCACGACTCCATCCTCCCCATCCGCGAAAGCATCTGATGGCTGGATGAGGATCGTGCCCAAGCCCGTCACGATCAATGGTCGCCGCTATGCCCCTACGTGTTCGGGTGCCCCGGGCACCACCACATCCACCTACTCCTACGACTACCGCAAGGGCACGGGTGATGGTTTGGTCGTGTTTTTCAATGGCGGCGGCGCCTGCTGGAACGACGCGACCTGCTCCAAGCCACGGCTGGCGGGCGATCGGGCGTTCTTTTCAGGCAAGGATGACCAGGATGCCGTTGGTGTGTACAAGGCTGAGCTTCTGCCCGGTGATGGGCCCTCGCGCATGGGGGGTCTTCTCGATCGCGACAATCCGCAAAATCCAGTACGCGATTGGAGCATGCTGTTTGTTCCCTACTGCACGGGTGATGTGCACTCGGGTTCCAACACGGCGCACTACACCTTCCCCGACACAGGCAAGCCCTTCACGATTGAGCATCGTGGCTCGGACAACATGCGGGTGATCCTGGATTGGATGCGCACCAACGTGCCGAAGCCCGCCCGTCTTCTGGTGAGCGGATCTAGCGCCGGCGCCTATGGCGCCGCCACGCACTTCACGTCCTTGAAAGAATTGTATCCGGAGGCGCGCGCCGTGTTTCTTGGTGACAGCGGGCAGGGCGTCACGACGCCTGAATTCGAGCGGGTGCGCAACAAGAATTGGAATTACCAGCTACCGACCGCTGTCTTTGGCCCTGAGGCGCAAAACACACCAGACACTCAAGTGGTAGCCAAGCTTGCGGCCCATTTTCCGAAAGACCGATTTGCGCAGTTCACCACCCTTCACGACGCCACGCAGACCGCCTTTTACGGGCAAATGGGACCGGCGCGGCCATGCGAGGCCTGGACCAACAGGATGTTGAGCGAACTGGCCAGCCGCCAGGCCTCGCCCAACTTCCGCTCCTACGTGGCGCGGGGCGACACCCACACCATCCTGCGCGCGCCGCTGTTTTACACCGAACAGTCCGGAGGCATGCCCTTCACGGCTTGGTTGGGCGCGCTGCTCAGGGACGACACCCCGCCGGGCAACGCGAGCTGCCCGACCTGGCAGGCGCCATCCAAGGGGTGCTCCCCCTAGGGGGACGAGACCTGTCGTGCGAGTCGCTGAAACCCAAGGTGCCCTGGTCGCTCCCACCCGACCCAGCGGGTCGGGTGGGAGCCGCGTGGGCTTCGCGAACCGATCGCGATTCCGTACAAGAGCAACGGATCTCCTGGTGTGGGTGGCGCCTCAGGATTTGAGGGGATCACGAATTGCACAAGCTCTTGGTCTCCCGAGCTCTCAGGTGCCCCGACGGCACGTGGAGGTTTGGCGGCATGGACAGGGCACGAAGCCCGCATCACCATGGCCGTGATCACAAGGCTCTTGAGATTCACGACAGAAAATCTTTCTATAGTGCGCAAATTGGAATCAGATCAAGCCAAATCGACTCTATCTTTTTCATGGCGGCTCGCGCCTGGCTGTGGATCCCGTGCGATTCAGGTGTCCCATGGACCCAGCCACCTGGGAAAGCTTGTTTTGTGGGCTGAGTCCCAAAACGGCAACGATGAGACACGCGTTCTGGCTCGGATGTCTCCCTCCAGGGAGTCAAACTTTGCGGGCTAGCCCTGTGGTCTGAACCCCCCGAGGAGCGACCGCCATTCCCGCTGTCTTCCACGAGACCGGTGCCAGCTCTGCCACAGGGGGAGGCGCCGCCCGTTCTCTCTCCTGGTCTCATATCGTTCTTGCGCGAAAGGCTTCTTGATTTCATGGGCTGGAGCATGTCACCCTTTTACGAGCGGGTCGTGAGACGGCAGCCCCAGAAGCCTCACAAGTTCACCAAGTGCGATTCCACGAAGGCGCTCCCTAGCCCACCATTGTGAAAACCAAGTCTCTGTCACAGGACTGCGGGATGACTTGGTGGGCCAGCCGTTGCGACTGGGAGCTGACCGCTTAAGATTGCTTCGTGGCATGGGAATAGTTTCAAGAGATTGGGGCCAATGAATTGATTTATTATTAAGGTTTGCGAACACGCTTTTTTGTGCTATAATAAAATTCCCTCTCACCTGAGAAGGGTTTCAAACCTCACTCTCGTATTATGAATCTCCGAACAATTTTGCCTTATGTAGGCATAGCTGTGAGTACGGCGGTACTCGGTACCTCACCCGCCCAAGCTGGTACCGCCACGCCTCTCCCTTCCTGCCCCATGCTTGGCAGCCTCCTCAGCGACCTGTTGCCAGGCGGTAGTCAAGCGGCAGGTTGCTCGGTTGGGGATAAAAACTTTTATGATTTTCAATATACAGGTGTCAAGCCTGCTAATTCTATCGCAGTTGCCATAGGCGGTGGTGCCAGCAATCACACTCTCAATTTTACTGGTCTTGGTGCGACCAACTATTGGTCTCAGGGAGGCGGCATGCTTTCTTATAAAGCGGAAGTCAACACTAACTCTAGTAATTTCATTTATAAGTTGACAGGGGGCATGACCACTTCGCTTTCCGGGACCAGTGCTACCGGAGATATAATTACTTCACAGCCTACTGTCGCGGGTGGTGCTTGCTCCGGAACTGTTTCCTTTGATTGCACAGCCTCTGGCTATCTCTACTCCCCGATCACCACGATGGTGGGCGTCACCAATGAATTCCAAGTGTCATCCGGCGGTGCAACCGGCATCACGCAAATCTCCAATACTATCTACCAAAAAGTTCCCGGTCCACTGCCAGTGATGGGTGCGGCGGCGGCCTTCGGTTTTTCACGCAAGCTCCGTCGAACCATTCGCGCCGCAAGCTGAAGTCTCACCCCTTCAACAAAGTCTCCTCTTTATGGGGAGACTTTTTTTTTCTTCCTTCCTGGTTTTTCTGAAATGGCTGGTTCCTCAAAAAATCTAACTGACGAAGTGGATGCTTTTTCAGATGAATTCGACCTTGATCCTGACAATCGAAATTCTCGTGATTCTCGTGATTCCAAAACGCGAGAAAGCAGAATTAGGTTTAAAAAAGAATTGGCTTATGCCCTGCAGTGGGTATCCATTGCCCTGATTGGCAGCTTTTTCATCACGTTGATCGGCAATATCCTCCCCATACAATTGATGAAACCCGAATGGCTAGATAAGTTGATTACCAGTATTCGTAGTGGAGCCAGTTTCCCTCTGTACGGCGCCATATCTATGATGTTGGCCAGAATATTTGCCCCAAATGACCAAACTCTCATCAGAAGATTACGGCTCGTCAGGAGATTTGCGGCACTGATGTCCATTGTTTTCCTCCTCATCATTCCACTGCAAATCTTTGCTGGCTTGAAGATCATTGGCAATCTCAACGCAAACGAGAATCAAGGCCTTGCCGCCCTGCAAAAAAGTGCGGCAGCTATCGAAAAAGCAACCACTGAGCTTGAGTTTCGGGCGGCCCTCAGCATCATTCCAGATGTGCCACCCATCCCCGCCTCCGCGTTCAACCAACCGATCCCTGTTTTGAAGGCCAATTTTCTCAGGCAGCTCATCCCCCAGATCAAGCGACGTGAAACCTTGATTGCGGAGCAAAAGAGAAATAGAACAGAACTTTTTCTTAGCTTAAGCCTGCGCGATATCCTTCTCTCTTTGCTCTATGCTCTGGGATTTGGCGCCATTGCCAAACGATCGTTTTTTCTTAACTTCTCAAATTAGTCAGAATACCCTGAACTCCCATTGTGCTCTTTGGAACTTAAGATTATCCCTTGGATGTTCTTGGCTCTGAGGTCCTCTCTCGCGATTGGACGTTTAATGCCCGCGGAGGATCCAGCCTTGATGGGCATGGCCTTCCGCCACCGCTTTGCACCTTGGTTCCCATCGCTTGAACCGTTTGTTCGCTCGGGCATCCGATCTGTTGGTTGAGACACCCTTGAGACGCTCCATGGTTTAGTGGATCGTTGACCCGTCTGTGCCGCCCATGACGTTGTCATTTCCCCCCGGCCGACGCGGAGGTGGACCCTTGGGGGTGCCATCCGTTTCCGGACCAGCCGTGTGAGCCGCTCAAGCTGGCGCTGTCGCTCGCTCCACACACGACGCGACAGCGCGACGGTATCGGGAAGGCAGGCTTGGGCACGCGCCCCCTCTTCCAGTCCCCGCTGGCAACCACCCCCAGGGGCTCTGGCGGCTCTCCCCCTTGCCACCCTCAAGCCCCAACGGTTTTGCTGGAGTTCCCTACCCCTTCCTGATGTCTCTGGTTCCCCGCTGGCGCTACATGACCGATGAGGCCAAGGCGCTCACCAAGCGAACGGCTCTCACGGCCGCGGTGGTGCTCGTGGCCCTGCTGTTGTTCCGAGCTTTGCTCCCCTGGGCTCTGCTGGCCCTGGTCGCCTGGTGGATTTGGAAAGCGGTGAGCAAATAAAGCGGCCCCCCTTCCCACCGCCGTCAAGCGGGCCCTACCCGCCCATGATGGAAGCAGTGAGGCAGAGGTGTTGCCCATGGCGGTTCAGCGCGATCACTCCCCCTTTCACCGTTTTCCACAGACCGCCGCCCCTTGGCTGATCACCGCGGCTGTCCTTGCCCTCCCGCTCCGCGCCCACGCCGCTCCCGCGACTCCAGCGCCCCCGGAATGGCCCCCCATGGCCGCTCCGGGGGGCATGGGCTGGGGCGGGCGGCCGATGGGTCTTCGTTCCGCCGATGCCCACTTCATCGTGATGATGATTCCTCACCACGACGGGGCGATCGCCATGGCGGAGCTGGCCCTCAGCCGGGCCAAACGCCCCGAAATCCGCGCTCTGGCGGCGCGGATCCAAGCCAGCCAAACCGCGGAAAACGCCCAGATGAGGCGTTGGTATCGCCAGTGGTACGGCACCGAGGTTCCCGCTTGGGGCCCTGGAATGGGAATGGGAATGGGCATGGGCGGGATGCCTGGCATGACCACCAGCCTGGAGGCCCTCAGAAACGCGCCTGATCTGGATCGGGCCTTCATTGAGCAGATGGTTCCCCACCACCGCATGGGGGTGATGATGGCTTCCCACGCCCAGTGGAACACCCAGCGCCCCGAGCTGCGCCGCCTCCAGGCCGCCATGGTGCGGGTTCAGAGCGAGGAGATCGCCCTGATGGAGCGGTGGTACCGCCAGTGGTACGGCCCCTCGCCCCGCTGATCGTGAGCCCCCTTCACCACACCAGCGAAGAAACGCGGCCCCGCTCGGTTGGACCCACCACCTTGCGAATCGCGTCCGCTCCGGTCAGGCTGCGGGGATGTCCGGCCCCCTTCGCTGCCATCTGCTGATCGGGCCCCCCGCCAGTGGCAAGACCACCCTGGCTGGCGTGTTGGCCCACCTCACCGGCGCCCAGGTGCTCTCCACGGATCAGCTCCGCCGAGAGCTTTTTGGCGACGCCGCCGTGCAAGGCCCCTGGCGGGAGATCGAGGCCCTGCTTCACCAGCGCATCCGCGAGGCCGTGGCCGCGGGCTTACCCGTGATCGTGGACGCCACCCATGCCCGTCGGCCCTGGCGCCTGGCCATCACCCAGGCCCTCCCGCTCCCCGCGCCGGTGGAGTGGATCGGCTGGTGGCTCTACACGGCCTTGGGCACTTGCCTGCGATGGAACCAAACCCGCTCCCGCCTGGTGCCCGAACCGGTGATTCGCGAGATGGCCGCCGCCCTGGCCGATCCTCTGTTTGGACCCAGCCGCGCCGAGGGCTTCGCCGCGGTGGTGGCGGTGGTGCCCACCCACCAGCGGGAGCTGGAGCCGCTCTTGCGCGATGAGCTGGCCCGGCTGGATCACCGGGTCCGCTCCGCCCGCAACCGCGAAAACCGGTTCGCGCTCCATGGCTATTCGCGACTGCTGGATCTGGAGCGGTTGCTCCACTTGCTGCGCCTGCTGGGCACCCACCCCGACCTCTCCACCATCGCTCCCGCCAATCGCGCGGAGCTCGAGGCCATTGTCTCGCCTTTGCCGGAGGGCGATCTGGCGGATCAGGCGGCGGCCTACCTGAGCCGTCTCCATGGCGTCTGCTACGGCGACGCGCGGGCGATCCGCGCCGATCTGGCGTGGCTGAGGGCCAATGGCTTTTGTGACGCTGAGCCGTGCCTCGCTCCAATCCAGCTGGCCTCCCTTCCCCCTGAGGCGCCGTTGGGTCCCTGGCTGGGGGGCGTGCATGGGGGCTATCCCCCGATGGGCGACGCGCCGGTGTTTCAGCGGGTGTTCACCCTTCTGCGCCACCTGCTGCAACAACCCTTTGATCATTCCCCCGGCACACCCCTGCCCGAGCACCTCATCGCCCAGATCGAGCCCATCCCCGGTGGCTACCTGCCCGGGGAGGCCGCCACCCTGCGCAAAGACCTGGAGAAACTCCTCACGCCCTACGGGTTTCGTGGCCGCAATGACAATGTGCGCCATGGCTATGCCCTCGGCACGGCCCTCCTCTCAGCCCACCGCCTGCGGGAGATCCATGGGGTGGTGAGCCAGGCCGCTGGCCGGCTGGCCGATCCCAGCGCCCAGGATCTCTTGGCGGAGCTGGAGCAACGTCTCCAGTGGGGAGGCATTGAGGTGGAATCGTCTCCTCCGGTGCGGGCCCTCGCCAATCGATCGATCGTGAGCGGGTCCCTGGTGCGTCCCGATTCACTGGCCGCCGAGCGCCAGGCTGAAGCGCTGGAGACGGCTATCGTAGAGCGCCGCCGTGTCGTGCTGGAGCGCTACGCCTCAGTGGCGTCTTACGCCGATAGCCCCAGCGGCTCCTTTCGGGTGTGGCCCCTGCAGCTGCTCTTTCACAACATCGGCTGGTATCTGGTGTTTGAAGACGACGCCATCGGTCGGGAGGAGGGGCTGATCCGCTGCGAACGGATCGATCGTCTCGCCCTGCGCCGCGGCGAACGGGGCAACCGCCGCGGCGATGACGCCCATCAATCCGCCCTGCGGCGTCTGGAGCGGCTGCTGCACCACAGCGGTGGCATCTACTTCGGCGACGATCTCGAGGCCCAGCTGCGGCTTTGCGCTCCCAACGGGCGCCTTCGCGTCCAAGAGCTGCTCACCCTGCGCTTCCGCTGTCAGGGTTGGTGTTTTGCCTTCATCCGCGAAGGCCCCCGCCGGTATCCCGTCGAACACACCCGCTTCTCCAGGCCCCTGCCCGGTGACACCTGGTGGCATCACCCCCAAGCGCCCCACGTCCTGGAGCCGGGACCACCGACCGACACCCATCCCTACCCGGTGGAATTCGATCTGCCCCCCTGGACCGTGGCGCACGACATCGACCTGCGTACCTGGCTCTTTGGCTTCGGTGCCGGCATCCGCGTCGAAAGCCCCGCCGCTCTGCGGGAGGAGCACCGCCAGAAGCTGGAGGCGGCCCTGGCCGTCTATTCGTCATTCTGAGGTCCATGGGCCCCATGGGCCCCATGGGCCCCATGGGCTCCGCGCGGGCTGAGCGCGGGGTGGAGGGCCAGCCGCTCCACGGCCTCCACCAGCACCGCCTGCTCCCGCCAGCCGGCGGGTACGGCCAGCCACACCGTGGTCTCAAGCGGCGCGGGGAGCTGAAGAGGGCGCAGGGGGTGCCACCAGTGGGCGGGCTCCAGGCGGGGCAGGACCATGGCCAACCCCGTTTTCTCCAGTCGCCGGAGCCACTGACCCGGGTTTTGGGTGCTGTTGCCCGTCGATCGCGGGTTGAGCCCCTGGGAGATCAAGGCCTGTCTCAGGCCCGCCGCCACCCCGTCATGGGGCACCAAGACGGCGGGCGGCTCGCCGCTCGACGGCTCTCTCCAATCGGGCGACACCACCAACCCCAGCTCCAGGGCCCCCAGGGGCAGGATCTCCACCCCGTCGCGGTCGATTCCTCCGTTGGCCTCCAGCTCAAGCTCCAGGCCCGAGAGCAGGGCTCCATCCACCACACCTTCCCGCACCAGCTCCAGCCAACTCCCAATGGGTCGAAACCGCTGCGGCGCCGGCAGCAGCCATGGCTGGCCCGCCAGCAGGGGCTGGTGCAACACATCGCTTCCCAGTTGGGCCACCCCAGCCCCCAGCCGATGGGCCCGGCAGGCGTGGCGCAGCAAGCGCAGCACCCTGGAGGTGCCGTAGCGGCAGGCCGCGGGGTCGCGTCGCTTGGGCACCAGGGCAAGATCGCGGGCCAGGGCGTTGCACCGGCGGCTCACCGTCGACTGGCAAAGGCTGAGCACCCGGCTGGCGTCTGTGGTGGTGCCGCCGAGTTCCAGCAGATCAAACAGGCGAATGTCTTGCAGCAGGGCTGGCTGACGGTAGGTCCGGGCCAGGCGCAACAGGTTGGTGGTGCTCATGGGAAGGGTTCGCGGCCTGCGTGAAGCCTCCGCGCCCCGCCCCGCAAGTCCGCCAAATCTCCTGCGAAAGAGCGCGGACGCGGCCCAAAACCCAGTGATGATCGGCATGAATCAGCGCTCTTTCGCACGAAGCCCATCAGTTCTGGTGGCCCGCCCCCCTTCCCCTGTCCGTCCCTCCTAAGGTGAGGAGCCCTTGAATTAGCCCAGCCGCGACCCGCATGAAGGATTCACAAACAGAGCCAAAGTTTCCGCGGAAAAGCGACTTTGAGCTCAAACCCTTCATGGGCGGCAGCAACAGGCTTGGCGCCTGGCAAATCGCCAACACCGTTTTGCCGTACGCCCTTCTCTGGTGGCTGGCGGCCCGCTTGCTCCAGCAAGGGTCCTGGCTGTTGGCGCCGGTGCTGGCCCTGATGGTGCTGTTTTTGGCCCGCCTCTTCGCCCTCATGCACGACTGCGGCCATTACTCCCTCTTTCGCCATCGCGCCAGCAATCGCTGGGTGGGCTTCGCCTTGGGGGTGCTCGCGGGGCTCCCCCAACTGCCCTGGTCGCGCGGCCATGCCTTCCACCATCGCCACAATGGCAACTGGGAGAAGTACAAGGGCCCATCCGCTCTGGTGAGCACCGAGGTGTACCACTCCCTCAACGCCCGCGACAGGCTGCTTTACCGCTGGTTGCGCCATCCCTTGATGCTCATTCCTGGAGGATTTTTCTATTTGGTGGTCAAGCCCCGCGTGGAGCTGCTGGCTGGTTTGGCGGGGTTGATCCCCCACGCCCTCACCACCCTCCGCCAAGCTCCCGGCACGTCCTGGAACGCCATCTTGGCCAGCCACCCCACCTCCTGGTGGCACAGCCCCGAGGAATTTCGCGATCTCGCGCTCAACAACCTGGCGGTGGTGGCCAGCTGGATCGCCATGGCGTCGCTGCTGGGGGCAGGCCCCTTCTGGCTGATCTACACCCCGGTGATGGCCTTTGGCGCGGCGATCTTCATTTGCATCTTTTTTGTGCAGCACAACTTTCCCGGGTCCTATGCCCACGCCACGGCGGATTGGACGGCCATGGAGGGGGCGATGGAGGGCACCAGCGACCTCCAGCTGCCCGGCCTCCTCAACTGGTTTTCCGCCGATATCGGCTGCCACGCGATCCACCACCTCTGTGAGGCCATCCCCAACTACCGGCTTCAGGCCTGCCAGCGGCGCAACGCCGAACTCCTCAAGGGCGTCAAGCGCCTCCGCCTGCGTGACATTCCCTCCTGCTTTGCCTACATTCTTTGGGATGAGCGTGCCGGCCGCCTCACCACCGTGGC
>JBKCPG010000327.1:0-21820 GCA_046309395.1 Cyanobacteriota bacterium
GGGGCTTGGGGGGGCAGGGGGTCGCCGCCCAGGCACTGGCGCAACTCCCCCAACACCCGCGGCAGGTCCCGTTCGAGCCTCCGGGGCGGGGCCAAGCCCAAACAGAACAGGATCACGGACGGTTCCGGGAGCTCCGCCACCACCCCCCGCCTCAGGAGCCAGGCATCGGCGGCCAATCCGTTCACCCCGAAGGCGCCGCAGTGGAGCGGCACCCGCAGGGGGTCCTCATTGGCCACCAGGGGCAGTCCCTCCTTCGCCAGCCGTCGGGACAGCCGCCGGCCAGGCCCTGCGGAGCCGCGTCGAGGAGCGGGGCCGGCGGGGGAGCGCATCCTCTCCAAGGCGGCCGCCGTGGAGGTGAGGAGCAACGCGCTCGGACTGGAGGTTTGCAGCCACAGGAGGCCGCGGGCCAGGGCCTCCCCATCCACCCGCTCCGCCTGGCTGAAGAGCGCGGCGCCCTGGGCCAACCCCCCCGCCGCCTTTTGCGGGGAGAGCACCACCAGATCGGCCCCAGCGGCCACGGCTTCCCCCCAGCCATGGGCCTGATCCACCAGAACGGGCACATCGTGGCCATGGGCCAGGGTCACCAGGGCCCGCACGTCGGCACGAAGCCCCTGATAGGTGGGATCCAGCACCACCAGGCCGGCCACGGGACCCTCGGCCAGGGCGGTGGTTAACACCTGCCGGAGGTGGGCCACCGGGGGTGGCCTCCACAGCCCAGTGGCGGAATCAAAGGGGAGGGAATAAAGCAGGGGGTCGAGCCCGCCGAGCACACAGGCGTGCAGCAGGGAGCGGTGCAGGTTGCGGGGCAGAAGCACCCGGCCGCCCGGTGGCGCCATCGCCAGGAGCGCCGACTGGAGAAGCCCAGAAGCGCCGTTGACCCCGAACCAACAGTGGGCGGCACCCATCAGGGCCGCGCAGCGCCGTTGCGCTTCCGCCACCGCCCCCTCATCCACCAGGGGCCCCCCCCAGGCCGGCAGCTCGGGCAGATCCCAGCTGCCGGGGTCCCGCCGGAGAAGCCCGCGCAGTCGGGGCGGAAGGGCCCGTCCCTGTCCATGGGCCGGAAGATGGAGGGGAAGGAGCGGTGGCCGCCTCAGCACGCCGAAGAGTGGGTCGGTGGGCCGGTCGCCTTTGGCGGATGGGCCCATGGCGGCTGTGACAACTTTCTAAAGTCTGCTGAGTCGCCCGTGGATCCCTGACTCCCTCCGCAGTGCTTCCCGGCGCGAACCGCCTTGCCGCCGAGCCCTCACCAGCGTCCGAGGGCCCCTCGGCGATCAGCTCAGACCTGGATCCCGATTTTGCTTACGATCCCGACCGCCATCTGCGCTGGCTTCTCCTTCGGCCCTGGATCTTGCTGGCACGCTTGAGCGTGGTGGTATTCACCCTGGGGCGGTTGGCCATCGAAATCGTCGCCCAAGGCAATAGCGCTGATCCCAAGGTGCAGCAGCGGCTGGCCCGACGGATATTGACCAGTCTGACGGCCCTGGGCCCCTGCTTCATCAAGGTGGGGCAAGCCCTTTCCACACGCCCGGACTTGGTGCGTCGCGATTGGCTGGAGCAGCTCACGCGCCTGCAGGATGACCTGCCGCCGTTTCCCTGCGCTCTGGCCAGGCAGATCATCAGCTCTGAATTGGGTGCCGATCCACAAAGCTTGTTTGAGGAGTTTCCCAACTATCCCGTCGCCGCGGCAAGCCTGGGCCAGGTGTATCGAGCTCGCTTAAAGGATGGCCGTTGGGTGGCCGTAAAGGTGCAACGGCCGAATTTACCTTTCATCTTGCGGCGTGATTTGGCGATCATCCGCATGGTCGCTGTCTTGAGCGCCCCTCTCCTGCCCCTGAATCTTGGCTTTGGCTTGGGCACGATCATCGATGAATTCGGCCGGAGCTTATTCGATGAGATCGATTACCGAAAGGAAGCCAATAACGCCGAATATTTTTCTAGCCTGTTTGCCAATCATCCGGAGGTGGTCATCCCTGATGTCGAACGTGACTTGTCCAGCAGGCGTGTGCTGACAACCACCTGGATCAATGGGGTGAAAATGGCCAATCGCAGGGATCTTGAGGCCCATCACCTCAACCCCGCCGCCCTGATCCGGACGGGCGTGATTTCGGGTTTGAGGCAGCTGCTGGAATTCGGCTATTTCCATGCCGACCCCCACCCGGGCAACTTGTTCGCCCTGCCAGGCATCACCGGAGGACTGGGCCATATGGCCTATGTGGATTTCGGCATGATGGATGCCCTGAGTGAGAAAGACAGGCTCACCCTCACCGGAGCCGTGGTGCATTTGATCAACCGCGACTTCAGAGGCCTTGCCGCTGATTTTCAGACCCTGGGCTTTTTGCATCCCCAAGCGGATCTGGAGCCCATTATTCCCGCGTTGGAAAGTGTTTTGGGCGACGCGATCGGCAAAAACGTGGGGGCGTTCAATTTTCGTTCCATTACCGATCGCTTCTCAGAGCTGATGTACGACTACCCCTTCAGAGTTCCCGCCCGCTTTGCTCTCATCATTCGCGCGGTGGTGAGCCAGGAGGGTTTGGCGCTGCGTTTGGATCCAGACTTCCGCATCCTTCAGGTTGCTTATCCCTACGTGGCACGGCGGCTCCTCGCGGGGGATACGGCGGAAATGCGTGAGAAATTGATGGAGGTGATTTTTGATGCGAATGGCAGACTTCGTTTGGAGCGCTTGGCCAATCTACTCAGTGTCGTCGAAGCCGATTCGCCCGGTGGCGGGGAGGATCTACTGCCCGTGGCCCGTGATGGACTACGCCTTTTGTTGGGTCCCGAGGGTGGCACCCTCAGGCAACGCATGCTGCTCAGCCTGGTGGCCGAAAACAGGTTGCATACAGATGATCTTCGCTCCCTTCTTTCGCTGATCGGTCAACACTTTTCGTTAGGCAAACTGGCCAGTGGAGTTCTGAACCGATTCAATCCCTTAGCGGCCTGACGAGACCACTGCAGATCTCAGTCGAGAGATTTCTCGATCAGAAAAGCCGCCAAGTTGGACAGAGAGCGTCCCTCTTCGTCGCTTCTTTTCTTCAGATGGAGGTAAATATTATGGGGAAGTGTGATGGTAACACGTACTGGTTTACGAAAAATCCGAGGCAAGTCTATGTAAGTGTTCATCCTTGACTGCTCATGTATCTTCCATAATTAAATCAGGTCTAGCCTTGGTTTTCAATGCCACATGCTTGGCTCCCGATCGGAATTGCGCGTAGATGACGCCTTTGCGTTTTCAGGGCTGGGTTCGCCGTCGTTGGCTCTAGGGTTCGCCTTGGTTCGCCCTCCCTCCAGTGCTTCTTCCTCCGATGCCCTTCCTGGTCACCGCGCTAGTGGATCCCCTTAAGGTGGCCGCCGCCACTGGGAGTGGCGACTACGGCGACCTGGACGCCGCGGAGATCTTGCTGGAATTCGCCAGCCTTCCCCAGCCCCCCTACCTCCTGGCGGGATTGGGACTGGGCATCGGGGTGGTGTGCGGATTGACTTTTAGCAAGCTTGTGCAACACCGCCTGGAGGCCTGGAAACAGGATCGGCTCTCCCTGCTTCCTTTGGCCCGTGTGGAAACGGTGCTCCCTTGGATTGGCTTGGTGTTGGGGACCACCCTCTTCATCGGAGGGAGCCTGCAGGTGTTTGGTTTCGCGCCTGGAGCCGCGATCCTCTTGGCGTTTCTGCTCTCGCTAGCGACGGCGGGAGCTCTGTGGGTTCAACTGGTGCGCTTGATGGGACAGGTGCAAAGTGGCAACTTCAAAGCAGTCGATTTTGACAACTTTGATGAGTTTTTCTAAGTTGAAGAGTTGTTCTAAGGGGCGGTTGGTGTGGGAATGGGGAAGTTGGTGGGGAGCGCTTTTGGCACGGTTTGCCCCCGAGGATTTGGCGAACTGTTGGTCACCATTCGCACCAACTCCGTTTCTAGCAGGTAGCGATTGCCCAGATAGTTTAATTGTATTCTTCTTGGGATTTCCGTAAATTCTATTGTGCCCTGACCAGCCGCCGGCGCGGCGGTTGACACACCAAAGGGCTTTTGTTCAGCGATTCGCCAGCGGGTATTGATGGTTAAATTCCCATCTTGGATGGCCAGCCTGCCCGGAGGAACGTCATAGAGAAATTCCCGATAGGGTGTGATTTGAATGTTGCGTATCTCTCCCGTCTGCACATTAACATCAGCTCGTTCTGGCAACTGCCGAAAATAAATAAAACTGATATCTGAGGCCTTGATCGGCACATTCTGGCCCTGTTGATTGACGAATGTAAACACCTGGGTACGTGGATCATACGTCTTGATGGAGACCAGGCCGGTGTAATTGGTTCCAAAGGGATTTTGGACTCTCAGGGAATACCAACCGATTTGTAGAGCTCTGTTGAGATTCAAGTTGAACTGAGCTGCCTTCACACTTGAGCCACCCACCAGGGTGGGGACCAATCCAAGGATCAGGCCAATCACCCACGCCCTGGCATTCGAGTGTCCTGGTGTGCGGCGCGGGATAGGGCGGTGGGATGAAAATGAATGTGTCCAGAAAGGGAACAGTCCTAATCCTGAAGCCGGCACGTGTTTCATTCCTTCTTTACTTCTTCTAGTCAAGCGACGGATGTCATTGTCGTCAAGTTGTCCGCTTCTGGCGTGCCTTCAACCCGTCGTTGCTGGCTTCAATAAGTTGATTCGGTAAAGAACGTCCTCCAAGGCGTCAGCCGCGGAGACGGCGGCATACCGTTGTGGTGTGGGGCTTTGGCAGCAGCAAGGGAGGGGAGCGAGAACCGTGCTGGGGCGCGGGTGGCAGAACTGCACCACGCTGAGCCGCTCCCCCTGGCTCCCCTCCGGAGCCACCACACGATGCCAGCCGCTGGGAAACCGGCCATTGCTGAGGCGTTCCAGCATCAGGCCGGTGTTGAGGATCACGTGACCCTCTGGCGGGATCACCGGCCGCCATTGCTCGGCGAGCCAGACCTCCAGGCCCGGGCCGCTGGCTCGTGGCAAGGCGGTGAGGAGATTGATATCGGCGTGGGGCGCCGCCCAGACATGGCCTTCCGCTGGAGCCTCCTCCATCGGGGGGTAACGAAGGGCCCGAGTGAGGGTGGGACCCTCCGGCACCATGTCCTCAAAAAAGGGTTCCGCGGCCCCCAGGGCGAGGGATATCACTCGAAGGAAGCGACGCTGAAAATCAGCCATCGCCTCGTGGAAGCGGCTCAGGGTCTCCGTGAGTCCTGGCAGCGCCTCTTCCGGCCAGAGCGCCTCTGGATACATCAGGGGATAGGCCCGTCTCAGGGGGTGGTTTCGCTCCAGGGGAGCGGACCAGTTGAGCATCTCCTTCCAGTCAGCGCGGTTGTGCTGGGCGGCTGTTTCCACCAGCACGCCGGTGTACCCGGTTTGCCCATGGGCATCGGCGCGGTGGAACCGTTGCTTGCTCTCGGCGGGCAGGTGAAAAAATGTGCGGAGCAAACCATAGGTCTGGTCCAGGAGGTCGGTGGAAAGGTTGTGGGAGCTGGTGACAAAGCCGGTGGCCAAGCTTTGACGCACCCCATCCACCACCGCCTCGCGGGCGGACTCGCCGCCCCGCTCAAAGGCCAACAGATCCACGTCCAAGATGCCCAGAGCCATGTGCGCGCGCGGGAGGCGATCCCAAGTGAGATTGGCATTCCATCGGCGGCGCCTGACCCAACGGCGGCCCGGGGGGAAAACCGCACCCGGGACGACGCCGTTCAAAGCTTTAGAAACCGTTACAGTAATTTCACATTCGGCAACACTCCGATGAATGCTTCCGAACCCCGCTTTGGTTTTGTGGCCTTCGCTGAAACCTGGAATGGTCGCCTGGCCATGCTTGGCTTCGTGATTGGTCTAGCCACCGAGCTCTTGACCGGTCAGGGAATCCTCTCCCAGATTGGCCTCGGCTGAACGGATCACTCACAACCAGCAAAGCCGGCCCTTGAGGCCGGCTTTTTGATGACCCTTTGCCCGATATCTCTTTTCCCGGAGAAGAAATCTCCTGGAAAGGGGGTGAATCGTGTTCAGGGGTGGGAGGGTCGGTGGATTCCCAGAAGCTCGGCGCCGTAGCGCTCGCTCATGGACATCTGCAATTGCCAAGCTGTGAGAAGGGTTTTGGCCACCTGACGCAGTTGTTCGATGTCGGTGCAGGAATCAATGGCTCGCGAGTGCAGCTCCGTTGAAAACTGGCGTGACAGGGAGGGGGTCATGGAAAAGGAGGAACGTCTCAAGATGTTAAGAACTCTTGCCTTGTCCGCGAGGCGGTTCTCCGTATCTTCCTCGTGAGCCGCTCCCCTTCGCTGTGGTGGAAAGCCCCTGGAGTCGGCGATCGAGCAGCAGCAGCCCCACCACGGTGGTGAAGGTGACCATCAGCACCACGGAGGAAAATTCCACGGCGTTGATCACCCCGGCCTGGCGCGCTGTCGTGGCGAACACCAGCCCCGGCAACCCCCGCGGCACCAGGCCAAACACCACCACGGCCCTGTCGATGCCCGTGGCTGTGTCTTGCCGCCAGATGCCAAGGGCGCAGGCGGCCTTGCTGAGCAGGGCTAAAAGGATGAGGACGCCAGCGAGGGCCCAGGCTTTGGCTTCCGCCAGGGCCGCCAAGGGCAACCGCATCCCCACGCTGATGAAATAGAGAGGCAGAAACACCTCCGTGAGGACCTCAAAGGTGCGGCGCATCGCGGCATCCGCCGCCCGGCTCTGGGCTCCTCCCCTCTCGGCGCTTCTCAGCCGAGCCAGCAACACCCCCGCCCACAGGGCACCCAGCAAGGAACTCAGACCTGTCGCCTCCCCCAGCCAGGCGCAGCTGATCAGCAGGATCAACAGCGCCAGGGGACTCTGGGGCCGCTCCGGTCGATGGCGCATCCACCATCCAGCCCCCCACCAACTCAGGCCCGCCGCCGCCAGTCCGAGGGGGAGGCCCAGCCAAGCCATTCCACCCATCGCGGAGGCCCGCCCCCCTAAGAGAGTGGCCAGGGTGAGCAGGGCGATCGCCGGCAGGTCATCCAGCACGGACACACCCACAAGAAAGCGTCCCGACGGGCTGGAGAGGGCGCCTCGCTGGGCGAGCAGGCGCAGGGTGACCCCCGTGCCCGTGGCGCTTAGGGCCGCCAGGGTGAGGATGGTCGCGGCTGGGGTGAGTCCGAAGCCTCGCTGCACGGGCCAGTAGGACAAGAGCGGAACCAGGGCGCTGAGGGCCACGGTGCGCAGGATGGCGTTCCGCCGGGAGGTCATCAGATCCCCTTTCACTTCCAATCCCACCTGGAAAAACAGGGTGAGCACCCCCAGCTCGGTCAAGCC
The DNA here is from genome assembly GCA_046309395.1 of Cyanobacteriota bacterium. Taxonomy (GTDB): domain Bacteria; phylum Cyanobacteriota; class Cyanobacteriia; order PCC-6307; family Cyanobiaceae; genus Cyanobium. The sequence continues at coordinate 7,274 of JBKCPG010000327.1, forward strand.
GCTGAGGGGCGCCACGGAGGCATAGGGCAACAGGGTGTTGCCCAGCGCCACACCCACCAGGAGTTCAAGAACGATGCCGGGCACAGCCCAGCGGGCCAGATGGCCCGTGCTCAGCCGAGCGATCAACACGCCGGCCAGCAGGAGCAACAGGGTGGAGAGAAGCGAGGGGGATCCCATGACGTGCGGTCGGGGGATCTCAGGACCCCAACGGTCGCGTCGCCGGGGAGGGGAGCTCGACAGCGAGCTCGCCCAGCGTCTCCGCGGCTCTCACCGTGAGGTCGTAACGCATCTCGGACACCGCGCCGGTGCCCCGAAAGCGTCCGCTCACCGGGGCGGCCAGCCGATGGTCGGGGGTGGCGGCCAGGGCGACGTGGCCATCGGCCACCGCCAGCCCCAGGCTGGGGTCGTAGCCACGCCAGCCGGCCCCGGGGAGATACACCTCCGCCCAGGCGTGGAGCTCGTGCTCACTCACCTCCGGGGGGTGATGCATGGAGTAACCGCTCACGAATCGGGAGGCCAGGCCGAGCCCGCGGCAAGCCTCCACGAAGAGCATCGCCGTGTCGCGACACGCTCCTCGCTGGTCCTTGAGGGTTTCCGAGGGAGAGAGGGGATCCCCGTCCGGGCGGCCAATGTGGAGAAAGGCGCGGTGAATGTGATCGGCCAAGTCGATCAGGAAGGCCGCCGTGTGACCCTCCACCTGTTGAGCCCGCTCTCGGGCCCAAGCATGCACCTCTCCGTGTTCCCCATTCCCCCCTAGGCAGGGGGAGAGGGATCGGGCTTCACTCTCCGAATAGCTGGCGGGAAGGGATTGGGCGCCCGGATCGGTCACGATCCAGTCGAAAGGGTTGTCACGCAAGGTTTGCACGATGGCCTCCATCTGGATCGTCAGATCGGGATGGGTTCGCTCAAACCAGCCCACGGCGGCGTCGGTGCCATCGGGCTCCACCACATGGCTGAGGCCCGCCGGTTCCGGGAGCAGCGTCAGGCGGTGGTGGAGGAGCCGCTGGGTTGGATCCTGCCGCGGCGTCAGCCGGAGCGTCATGGGCTCCAGAAACACCGGCCGGTCGTAGGTGTAAGTGAGCTGGTGAACGATGTGAAAGAACATGCGGGCGCCGCGACGGTCGGGAGGGCGACGACCTCAGCAGCTTGGCATCCTCATCAGCTCGGCCTCACCAAGGCGTGGAGCCCTGATCCCACTCCCACCCCGCAACCTTTTTCAACTTCGGGCAGGGGCGTCTTTTGGCGGGGGGTGAAGCGGAATGGCCAGGGATGGGGCGTGGAGACGGGCCAGAGCCCGGGGAGGGAAGCATCTCGCCGATGGGCATTCCCTGACCAATCACCAAAGTCGCTGACCAACAGGATCCCCCTTGTCAAGCTTGAGGACCCGGAGATCAGCCATGAGCTGGAGCGAGTTGGAGCGGCTCGTGAGCGACGCGGAGACGGACGGCGCCATCCGGAGAGGGCTGCGGCGGTGCCGAAGTCGGACCGAATTGGTGCTCGCCTGTCGCCGGCTGGGCTACGGCATTCACTCCAACGATCTGAGGCGGGCCTGGCTGTTGGAGCGGGGCGAGAGCGAAGAACTCAGTCAGGTTGATCGGAAGTTGGGTTGACAGCTTGACCCAAAAAACGGTTCAAATTCACGCCTGCATCGTAGGCAGCCGCGTGAAGCTGCATTTTTTGGCTGTCGCTTAGCCCATCCCAAAAGGCGTGAAAGAGATCCAACGACGCCTTTCCTAAGCCGACGGCCCCCACGAGGGTGAGGGGGAGCGACAGCCAAGGGCACAACAACAGCAGAAGACTCAGCCCCAGACCAACCGCCGTCCCCTCCTTCATCGCTTCCCAGACCGTGTGGAGAACCAACCGCGCCTGCGCCGGGCGGGTAAGGGCGCCACGACGCACCAGTCCTTCGCTCCTCAGGCCACTCAGCAGGGCTTGGTAGGCGGCATAGACGAGAACCCCAGCCAGGGTGGCCTCCGTCACGAATTGCCGCGGGGCCAAAGGGGTGGTGGGGGCGGACGTGACCCCGAGCCCGGCTAACCCGGCCAGGGGCGCGGCTTCCAACCCCGCCCGGGGAATCTGGAAGGGATCACGTTCACGGGACATGGGGCTGAACGAACCGCGAAAACACGCGTAATATGCCTCAATAGGATTCAGTGGTCGATCAGGGCCACGGGGCGGAAGACCGTCCAACGCATCGCGGCTTTCCTCAGCTAGCGCACCACAAGCACAGGGACGGGGGAATGAAGCAACACCCGCTGTGTCTCGCTGCCCAGGAGCAGGCCCGACAGCCCTTTCCGCCCATGGGAGGCCATCACGATCAGATCGCAGCCATGACGTTTGACCGCGTCGACGATGGCTCGAAAGGGAAGATCCTGTTTGACGATTTCGGTTTGGATCGTCAGCCCTTCCCTGGTCGCGGCCGCCCGGGCATCGCGCAAGACACGCTCGGATTCCCTCTCGGCGGCACGGCTCAAACTTTCCACGGTGGTCGGATCGAGCATGTCGCCCATCCCCACCAAGGGAACAGGGACGGGGGCTTGCACATGGAGGAGGGTCAGCTGGGCCCCGAAGGCCTTGGCCAGGTCGATGGCCTGGTTGAGGGCCTGGGCCGAAAGCTGAGTGCCGTCACTGGGCACCAGAACGTGCCGGTAGGGCATGGCTCGGAGGAGACTCCTTTCTGTCTACTCACCGGAGATCTCTCCCACCGCGCCCCTTGAAAACCGTCACGGTCGGGGGCCCACGGCCTCCCGAACCAGCCTGCGGCGGGAGACCAGCAGGTTGACGAGTTCGTCACGGAGTAGGGAGAGCTCTCGCCAGCAACTTTGGAACGAGGCGCGATGCTGCAAATCGGGATCGACTGAACCGAGATCTTCCAGCAAAAGTTCGATCGCGTCGATCTGCTGCTGTCGGCAGGCGGCGAAGGAAGAGTGGGCGGGAGGTGGAGGAACCATGACTGGGAGAAATCACGCCAGATCGTTAACCATAAAGACAGCCCTTTGGCTCCCAAGCGATCAGTCACGCTTCCATGGGAAGCGCAACCTTGGTTTACATGATTTGGTGGCAATCACTACCTTTTCTTCCGTTCTCGGCCCCTGAAGTCGGTGGCCCCTTGGCGGGGGAGCCTCCGGTGGCCGTTCATCACCAAATCTTGCTGGTGATGGTGGGTTCGCCCCAGGCCACCCTGGCTTGGCTAAAGAGGAGATAGGCCCTGGGTTCTTTTGCCTGGAGCTTTCTCCCTCCCGGCCATGTCACCTCGGCAATCCCATAGGCAACACGGTTTTCTTTTCTCCTCCATCCTGAGCGTCTGCGCGGTCTTGGCGGTCCCCCAAGCCTCGGCACTGGCCAAGCTGGCCCTCGATCGTCCATCGATCGCCGCGACGGAAGCCTCGGCGGAGGACTCGCCTGATCGCTCACTCCCTGAGGCGGCGAGGGCGGCCGAGGAGCAAGCCGGGGCGCTCTATGCCGCCGGACGCTATGGGGAGGCCCTCGGGGCGCAGCAAGCCTCCGTGGCGATCCATCGACGGCTGCTGGCCCTGGATCCGAGCCAACGCCTCACGCTCGCGGCCTCTTTGCACAATTTGGGAGTGGTGTTCATTCGTCTGGGACGAAAAGCGGAGGCCATCCCACCCACAGAGGAATCCCTCGCTCTCTACCGGGCGGAGGCCGCCCAGCGGGGGGGACCCTTGTCCCCGGCCCATGAGCGACCGCTGCGCAACCTGGTCTTGCTGTATTTCGAGAGCAATCGTGCCGAAGAGGCCTTGCCGCTGGCGAATGAGTTGGCCCGGCTCCATCAGGCCAGGGGGAAGGAGGATCCCCTCTCGCGGGCCGAGCGCATTGATGTGTTGAACCTGCGCGCCAGCTTGCTTGTGGCCCTCAATCGCCCTCAGGAGGCGCTGGGGGACTTGGACACGGCCGTGTCGCTGGCCAGGCGGTTGGCTCGTCAAGACCCGAACAACCTGGGACTTCAATACGGATTGGCTGGCGCCCTGGTGAACCTCAGCCAGGTGGCGGATCTGCTGGGGCGGTTCGGAGAGGCCGTTGGTCCCGCCCAGGAAGCCGAGACGGTGCTGCGCCAACTCGCGGCCCTGCAACCCATGCTGCGAGGGGATTGGGCCAAGGCCCTCAGCCGACTGGGACATGCCTACGCCGCCCTTGGGGAACCCGCCCGTGCCCTTCCTCCCCTGCGCGAGGCGATCGACCTGTTTCGAAGCCTCGACCGCTCGGGAGCCTCGGAACCCCTGGCCGTGGAGGTGGGTGGTTTCCGCGATGATCTGGCCCATGCCCTGGAAACCGAGGCGGAGGTCCATCAAGCGTTGCGCCAACCAACTGAGGCGCGGGCCGCGGGGGAGGAGGCGTTGGCGCTGTACAGCGCACTGGCCCGGGGTGACGCGCGCTATGAAAGGGATGTGGAACGGACTCGAGCGCGGTTGACCTCAATGCCCCAGATCAGCCCCGTCAGGCGTTGACCGACCAAGCCATGCCCCATTCGCTTGTCTTTGTGCTCTCTCGGGAGACGTCCCTGCCGGAGGGATCCTGTGATTGGGCCGCCCTTGTGGAGGCTCAACGGCAGGGGATCCGCAGTGGCACCCAACTCCGACTCTTTCGCCTCCCTGAAACGTCCCCCCTCGACCTCCCCGCCCTTGTGGAAATGGGGGCGGTGACCGCCGCCGGGGAACAACCCACGCTCGGGGAACCATCCACCCAGGTGATTTGTGACGCCTTGGTGCCCCTGATCGAGCCCCGCAGCCTTTGGCTTGGGGTGTATCAGGTGAGTGGTCCGCTCCCCCAGTCGCCCCCGGACCAACCAGGCTTGCGGCTGGTGGTGGAGTCGGTGACCTGCCTGGATCGGTATCCCCTGCTGGAGGCGGCGAATGAAACCTGTTGGTTTTATCCCACCGACAATGGTCGCTATTTGGCCTGGGAAAACCGACGAACCCTCCAAACCCAGCCGGGCCACCTCCCCGATCGCCCCCCCCAGCCCGAACCCCTCCCCTACGAGCGTGGGGATGTGCATGTGCTTTGGGCGTTGATGGCCGATGATCTTGCCCTCACCTGCGTGGGCCTCACCTGTCGCCGGCAGCGGATTGAATGGCCCGCGGTTTCTGAGGTGCGGGAAACGTTGTCCACCTGGACGGAATTTGAGGTGGATTCGATGGCGGAATCCAGCTATCGCGAGCTGAACAGCACCACCGTCTTCCTCGCGGACCCGGAAGAGGCTTGATGGCCTGCCTTCACTCCTCTTCCGAATGGTCTCCGGAAGGGATCAGGCGGATTTGCTTGCGACCGAGTTTGATCTCAAACTCATCGCCGGGATGGAGATCCAATAGAGCGGTGTAGGCCTTGCCAATGAGGAGATTGCCATTGCCCTGCACCGTGGCCACAAAGCTGAGTTTGCGGCCGGCCTTGCCCTTTGCCCCCTGGATGTCCCCAAGATTCACACCCTTGGCCTCCAGCAGCGCTTCATAGAACGCGGTGAAATTGAGCCTTTCGCTGCCGTCCTTTTTCGTACTTAAGTAGCCACAGCTACGAACCAGTTCAGACTTGGGCGCATCACCAAGCTCCTTGAGCTTGGCGAGTAAATCAGAACCAGTGAGGGGCATTGGTCTTCGAGGAGCAACACTCAGCTCAAGATAACGCAACCCTCTCCTGATACGGAGAATGGACAACAGATGGCTGCCGCCATTCATCGACCGTCAGCCCAGTTCACCCAGCCGTTGTGATGATTCAGGCACCGGGGGAATCGGGGCAACCTGTCGCAGTAGATCCAACACCCGCTGATCACTCAGCTGCTCAAACTCCTTGTACCAAAGGCCCACGGCTTGCAAGTTGTCCACCACGGCCAGGGCCACCAGTTGATTCACCAGCGGCGTCAGTTCCCCCACCACCTCCCGATCCACCACGGGCACCGCGAGGGTGAGGGACGCGGGCTCACACCGCCGCAGGGAGAGCAGGGCCGCCCGCACGGTCATTCCCGTGGCGATGCCGTCGTCGACCACCACCAGATGGCGGGCGCGAAGTTGGTCGGGGTGGGGGTCGGCGAAAACGGCCTGACGTCGTGCCAGTTCCCGCTCTTGATCCTGGAGCCATCCCTGCCGCCGGGCCTGCCGCTCCCGCTGATGGGCCCCTTGAGGGTCTCCGTCTCGCCACACCATCACCCCACCGGCCGCCACGGCGCCGATGGCCAACTCGGGCCACATGGGATCAGCGACCTTCCGAACGGACCAGGTGCCCACCGGCCAGCCAAGGGTTTGGGCCATGGCCACGGCCACGGGCACCCCTCCCCTCGGAAGGGCCAAAAGGAACGTGTCGTCGATGGCTTGATCCCAGGGCCGGAGACGGGCGGCCAGCTCCATGCCCGCGTCCCGCCGCGTGGTCCACAGGGGGGGATGGAAGTCCATGGGGGAAAGCGGAAATCTCGCCGCCCGTCCATGGGTAGACCAGGCGAACCATGGGGGGCCCGTTCAGCGTGGCATCCAGGCTCTCCAGAAGGCAAATCGCACGATTGGTGAAGACCAGGGGCCAGCCCTCAGCGCTTGAAACGGGGATGACCGGAGAAAAAATAGAATAATCCGTAATTGATGAATGGCGGACCAAGCGCTAAAAAAATGATCCACGGACCCCGCACGAGGGAGCCCAGGACATAGGCCATGAGACAATTGACAGCGAACAAAATGGCCAAACTGCGTTTTTTTAGCGTTTGACCCGCCAACCGGTCGTTGAAGGTGAATGCCTGTTGGGCGGATGCGGAAAAGACAAACGCCACCACGAAGGCCAGCAGGTTGGCCAGGCCGGTCTGGAGCATCGCCAGACGGACCAGGGCCACCAGCACGGAGGTATGGAGGATGGTGGCCAAGATGCCAACAGCTCCATAGCGGGAGAGTCTTTTGATGGGAAGTGCTTTCATCGATGGTGGAGGCATTCAGCAATTTGGAAGGAAATCCCGCTATGGCTTCATGAAATATCTTCCAAACGCTTAATCACATAAAGTGGCCGTTGCTTGCTCTCAATAAACGTTCGGCCAATGTATTCCCCCAGGATGCCGATTCCAATCAATTGCAGTCCTCCCAGCATGGTCACAGCAAAAAAAATCGATGCATAGCCAGGAACATCAATTCCAAAGAAAATGACTCTGATGACCGCCATCAAGCCCACGACAAACGCCGCGATTGTGACGGTCAGTCCCACGTAGCTCCACACCCGCAATGGAGCCGTTGAAAAACTGAAAATGCCATCCAATGCATAGTTCCATAGTTTCCACTCATTCCATTTTGTGAAACCAGCCTTACGCTGTGGACGGGAGAACGTAATATTTTTTTGTTGAAAGCCAATCCAAGCAAAAAAACCTTTGGAGAAGCGCACGCGCTCTTGACAAGACAAGATCGCCTGGATCGCCATTCGATCCAGCAGGCGATAATCAGAGGCGTTCAATTGAACCTGCAACTTGCTCAGCCTAAGAAAGACAGAATAAAAGGCGTTGGAGCTCATGCGCTTGACAACGGTGTCACTCGAACGATCACTGCGGACAGCATTGACAACTTGATAGCCATCCAGCCATTCATGGATCATGATCGGGATCAACGAAGGCGGATCCTGCAGATCGGCGTCGAGAATAATGCAGGCGTCAGCATCGCAGTTTGTGAGGCCTGCAAGGATGGCGGCTTCTTTGCCAAAATTGCGGCTGAGCTCGATGATTTTTCCTCCATCAATCACGATGGATTTCCGTATTAAGTCGTCAAAAACCTGAACAGTTTGATCCGTGCTGCCATCATCAACAATGATCAAACGGAATCGGAAATCAGGATGCCCATTGGCGCGAAAGTCTTGGATCGTTGCCGTGAGCTCCTGAAGCAGATAGGGCCCTGAAGCCTCCTCATTGAAACAAGGTACAAGTAAGTCGATCGATTTGTTGGAATCTCTTCTCGCGGCTGGCATTGATGGTGATGAGGGGTTAGGAGGAAATCCTTGGATTCAAAGGGAGAGGAAAAATTAAAAGAATAGGGCAATGACAACTTTGCTTGATGTATTTAACTCCGGCACGGCCGACGCAACCTAACCCATGGAGAGAAAGATGACAAGCCAAACGTCGCCCTGACAGGAGAAAACTGTGCAGAGCCATGATGTGCTCTCAACGGGAGGAGTCGTGGCTTGCTCCCGCCGGCACAATCACCAAAAAAAGAAGCCACCACCCCAGGATGGCCACCACGGGCCCCACCCCGAGCCACCAGGGAAGGGGCAGCACTCGGAAGATAAGACCATCGGCGGCCATCCCCACCACACCGGTGGTAAGAATCGACCAGGGCTGGCACCACCAAGGCTTGTGGCTCCAAAATCCTTCGGCGCGTGCGGCAGCCAAGCCGACGCGGTCTTGGCTAGCCATGGACACTGGGCTTGGACCAGCGGTCTTGATCCCCTCAGTGGATCTGCCTGGCTCAGGCGAATGGGTGGGATCAGCCATCTCGCTCTGACGGGGCAAGGGTTACTGGCTCTTGAGGGCGGCAGGCAAATTGGCGCTGCCGGGCACGTATTCTTCGTTCACGGCGGTTTTCTTTTGCAACTGTTTAAGCAAGTTGCTTTCCGCCGCCCTGTATTGCCCGTCGCGACGTGTGCCCAGATCCTCTAATTTCAGTGTCTTGAGTTCTTTTTCTGTAAATTTAACCGTAACATCTGGATCAATGCCGTGCTTGTGGATGTCCCGATTGCTTGGGGTGAGATATTTGGCAATGGTCACCGTCATACCTGATCCATCGGAAAGGCTGCGCACAGACTGCACAAGACCTTTGCCGAAGGTCTTCTGGCCCACCAGGATGGCCCGCTTGTTGTCTTGCAGGGCACCAGAAAGAATCTCACTGGCGCTCGCGGAGCCCTCATTGACCAGAACCACCAGGGGTTTGGTGGTAAGGGCACGGCCTGTGGCCCGCTTGACATCTTGGATGCCGTCCCGGGTTTTCGTGGAGACGATCACACCCTCGTTCAGCAGCTGACGAGCAATTTCAATGCTCGCCACCAAGAGACCTCCGGGATTGCTGCGCAGGTCGAGCACATATCCCCGCACGCCCTTGGCTTCCAAATCCTTCAAGGCCGCGCGCATGTCTTTGGATGCGTTGGCATTGAATTGCTTGAGCTGGATATAACCCACTTTCACTCCCTCAGGAGTGGTGTTGACCTGATGCTCCACGGCGTGCAGCTCAATGAGCTCACGCATCAAGGGCACATCCAACAGGGCTCCTTTGCGCCGCAGGGTGAGCTTCACGGTGGTGCCCGCTTTGCCGCGAATGAGTTTGACCGCCTCCTCGGTGCTCATTCCCTTTGTGCTTTTGCCATCGATGGTGACAATCACGTCTTTGGGCTGAACGCCGGCCCGAGAGGCGGGAGAGCCATCAATGGGAGAGACCACCACCAGCTCCTTGGTGGTTTTGTCGAGACTCAACTGAATTCCCACCCCCGAGAGTTCTCCGGAGGTGTCGATCTGCATTTCCCTGAATTCTCGGGGATCCAGGAAGCGGGTATAGGGGTCATCCAGCGTGCCGAGCATGCCTCGGATGGCTTCGTAGGCGTCCTTGGAGTTGCCGTAGCTCCGGTCCAGAAGCTCTCGGCGCAAGGTGCGCCAACGATCAGGGGTGTATTTGCCCGTGGTGTCGAGGTAGTCGCGGAAGACAATCTGCCAAGCCTGGTCCATCACCTCTTTCGGGCTGTCGGCGATGGTGAGGTTGGGAGTGGGGGCCAGGGCCATTTCCCTGGCCAGGACGGCCGTGGTTGCACAGGCACCGAGTCCGACAAGCACCACGAAGGTGGTGCGACTGCTCAGCATCCGGATTGCCCTCAAATGAATCTGTTCGTGAGATCAACGTAGCGCCGAACCGTGCCAAATGAACAGATTTCAGGGGTCAACCCAGCGGCCGTCCTCTTTGATCAGGGCAATGAGGGCCTCCACGCCTTGGTCTTGGGGCACCCGGCGGATTTCCTCCCTTCCCCGGTAGAGGGAGATCGTGCCAGGCGTTTTGCCCACATAGCCGTAGTCCGCGTCGGCCATTTCCCCCGGACCATTCACGATGCAGCCCATGACGGCGATATCCAACCCCGTAAGGTGAGCCGTGGCCTGGCGCACCTTGTGCAACACCTCCTCCAGGTTGAAGAGGGTGCGACCGCAGCTGGGACAAGCCACATACTCCACCATGGTTTTGCGCAGGCCCAGGGCCTGGAGGATGGAGTAGCAGACGGGAATTTCCTTCTCGGGGGCTTCGGTGAGGGAGACGCGAATGGTGTCACCGATGCCCTCCGCGAGAAGGGGGGCGATGCCGGCGGTGCTTTTGATGCGCCCGTAATCCCCATCGCCGGCTTCGGTCACGCCCAGGTGGAGGGGGTAAGGGAAGCCTTCGGCATCCATGCGGGCGGCCATCAGCCGGTAGGCGGCCATCATCACCGGTGCCCGGGAGGCCTTCATCGACACCACGATGTTGTGGAAATCAAGCCGGTCGCAAATGCGAATGAATTCCAGGGCGCTCTCCACCATGCCCAGGGGGGTATCGCCGTAGGTGAACAGCATGCGCTCGGCCAGGGAGCCGTGATTCACCCCGATGCGGAGGGCCTTGTCCTGGGCCTTGAGCAGGCTCACCAGGGGCTCGAAGGTGGTCTGGATGCGTTCGCCGATGGCGGCGAACTCCTCGGCGCTGAAGTCGGCCCGGTTGGGGTCGGGCTTATCGAAGACAAACAGACCCGGGTTGATGCGCACCTTGTCCACGTGCTGGGCCACCTCCAGGGCGATCTTCATGCCGTTGTGGTGCACATCCGCCACCAGGGGCACGGGGCGATAGGTGTCGGCCAAGCGTTGGCGGATCTCCTTGACGGCTTTGGCATGGGCCAAGGAGGGCACCGTGAGGCGCACGATCTCGCATCCGGCCTCGTGGAGGCGGCGAATGCCGGCGGTGGCCCCCTCCACATCGAGGGTGTCCTCATTGATCATCGACTGCACCACCACCGGGTGGGCGCTGCCGATCCACACATCGCCCACGCGCACGCCGCGGGTGGGGCGGCGGTGGATCACCGTGTCGAAGCGGGGATCATCCGCCAGCCCAGCGGCTGCAGCGTCGGGGCGGGACGGGGCGGCGGTCATCGCGGGGAGAAGGGAAGGGATCGTGGGGTGTGGCCAAAGCCTGTCACAGCGGCGCGGCGGCTGGCGAGGCTGAGAGAGCGTGTCGCTTGGCCTGGCCTCGGAGCTTCGAGCGGCTCGGGGGTGGGTCGGGTTCTCTCCGCCAGCGGGAAGGGGCCAGCGCCAGCGGCAGCCTCCGACAGGCGCGACAGAGGAGGGAATCGGGAGAAAATATTAAGAAACGCGCCTGCCCGGGGGAGTGGTGGGACCTATTTGTTGTTCTCCGCTGGCTATTTCCCATGGCAAAGATAATGCGTTCCCTGACTTGTGTCTCTCTCGGCTTGCTTGGAGCCGGGGTGATTCAGGCTTCCGCGGCCCAGGCCATCACAACCTGGACCTGGAGCTTCACGACGGAGATCTCGGATCAATTTGGTTCGGGAACCTTTACAACGGCGGACGTCACACCTGCTCCTGGTGTATTTTTCAGCGTTATTGGCATTCATGGCACATATAATCGAAACGGTATTTCCTACCCAATCTCTGGCCTGAGTGGCGCTTTCGGGGCCACCAATAATTTTCAGTGGAACGGCACAACCATCTCGCCGATGATCCTCACTGGTGGAGGAATTTCTTTTGAGGTTGGATCTGACGTTGTCAATCTTTATAATGGCTTAGGACTCGGCCACCCTGATCTCACTTACTCCAGTTTTTCTGGGAGAAACGGTGGTGTTACTTCCTCCAAGTTAACTCCTGTTCCTGGCCCTCTCCCCCTTCTGGGTGTCGCGGCAGCCTATCGCTGGACTCGTACACTGCGCCGTCGCACGACGACGCTCGGCTGAACTGCTTCTGTTTTTTCCCTCTTTCCTCCGACCCTCACCAGCGGGTTTCTTCTTGGCTACCCGTGCTGTCAGGGCACCGCAAAAGTGTCAGCCAATGGAAACTGAGTTCGCCCATCCCCATGGCGCGGGCCAGCGATGGCACGACGACATGCGCGATCGCTCCTCTCGCCTCATGCGGATGGCCAATGCCGGTGGTGTTCGTTGGGCGCGGGGGGGCTTTGCCAAAGCCAGTCGCGGCGGTCAGGGAACTGGCGAGTCGCAGCCAGCCCAGCGGGCTCAATTGGCATGATGTGGCCTTCTTGGGGCGCGGGAGGGCGCGAATCCGCGGCGCTGGACCGCGGCGGCTATGCAGGCATCAACGCCTGACACCAAAAAGGCTTTGCCTTGATCGGGCCATTCCTCTCTAAGGCCATCCACTCACCCAGTCCACCGCGTCGCCGTCAGCCAACAATCCGCCATCGGCGGTGAACAGACGGAGGTCTTCCAGGGGGGCCTGGACCACCAGCACGCGATCGAAGGGATCGCGGTGAATCCAGGAAGGGGCCGCACCGCGGATCACGACAGCGGCCGCCTCGATGGGGGCGGCCCGCGCCAGGAGCTGGAAGCCTTGGGCCCCCAGAACTACAGGGAGCTGGTGAACCGGCTCGGGGTGTTGCTCGGACATCCGCTGAAGTGGAGCCGCGGCCCATGGGTGTGCACCGGCTTCCACCGCGAACACGCGAGATCGGTCGCGCGGCGCGCGGATTGCTCAATTGGGCAGCTCCTCCACGACCTCAAAGAGAATCAGTTCGGTGATCAGCAGCTCTTCGGGAAGGGCATCGCTGGCTTCCCAAAGATCATCGGCGCTGATGGGGTAACCAGCCGCCTGGGCGATGGCGGCCACCGACCGCGCGTCGGGGGCCGTGGCCAGGGCCCGCTGGAGGGCAGGATCGTGTTCGGCGTCGAGAAGAAAGCGGGCGAGCGGGGCCTCCAGGGGCGAGAGATCCGGCTCATCTGGCAGGAGGTCGTCCACGTGGGAGCCGCCACTGGCCCGCCAGATGTCGAGGGCACTGAGGGGATAGCCGGCGGCCTGGGCGATGGCCGCCACGGTTTCGACGTCGGGGGCGGTGGACAAGGCCAGTTGCAGCCCTTCGTCGCCCTGAGCCTGATGGAGGAAGGCCAGGAGGGCTTCCTCGCCGCTGGAGAGGAACGGCGGCTCCTCTCCAAGGGGCTCCTGGCCAAGGGGCTCCTGGCCAAGAGACTCCAGAAGCGGGGAATCCTTGGCCAGTGGCTCCTGGCCAAGGGGCTCCTCCCCAAGGGCCTCCCGGGGAAGGGGCTCCCGGAGAAGGGGCTCTCCCATGGGCGGTTCATCGGCCGGGGCGGGCTCCAGCGCGTCGGCCAGCTCCTCCGGGGTGGCGGCGCTGGCCCTCCAGAGATCCAGCTCGCTGATGGGGTAGCCCGCCGCCCGGGCGATGGCGGCCACGGCGGCGGCGTCGGGGGCGGTGGCCAGGGCCTGTTGCAGCGCCCCATCCCCCTGGGCCTGATGAAGAAAACGACTGAGGGGATCCTCCGACTCCAGCCATGGATCGGGAAGCACGCCACGGGAGGACTCGGGTGCCCGCCTGGGGCTGAGGGGGTCTTGGCGAGTGGAGAGGGGCTGGCCGCCCGACATCAGGGCCTGCCCGGGGGAGCGAGGGACCTCTTCGGTGGTGGACGGGACATCCTCTGAATCAAAAAGGACACCCGCGGTGGAGGGCAGAAGGTCGGCGGGGCTGGCGGCGCTGGCTTGCCAAAGATCCAGCTCGCTCACCGCGAAGCCCGCGGCTTGGGCGATCGCCGCCACGGCGGCGGCGTCTGGTGCGGTGATCAGCTGCCGACGCAAGCCTTCATCCTCGTGCGCCTGCTCCAGAAAGGCCTCTAGGGACGCGAGCGACATGGGAGCCAGGCGGCGGCACCCCCCTGCTTAGCAAGGCTCGCCGTCCTCGCCCACGTCTGGCTTCGGGAGCCCGAGGCCTTGGAAGCCCTAGGCCTCGGGAGGCGCGCCCACTCCCAGGGCATCGAGCCGGCGCTTGAGCTCCTTGAGGTCTTGCCAGGTGTGCCACTTGGGGCTTCCCGACTCCCGGGAGGCATTGCGCAACAAATAAGAGGGGTGGAAGATCGGCAGCAGCCAGCGGCCCTCCAGGGCCCCACCACTGCCCTGGCGCCATTGCCCCCGCAGGCGCGTGATGCCCCCCTTCACGCCAAGAGCCCCTTCCATGGCGGTGGCGCCAGCCAGGACGATGATCGCCGGGTTCACCAAGGCGATCTGCCGCTCCAGCCAGGGGCGGCAGGCCCCCATCTCCTCGGGGGTGGGTTTGCGGTTGTCGGGAGGGCGGCACTTCACCACGTTGCAGATGTAGGCCTCCCGGTTGCTGTCAATCCCCACGCTGGCGAACATCTGATCAAGCAGCTGGCCCGCGCGACCCACAAACGGCAGGCCCTGGGCATCTTCCTGGGCTCCGGGGCCCTCCCCGATCACCATCAAGGGGGCCTCCGGGGTGCCCCGGCTCACCACCACCCGCTGGCGAGCGGAGGCCAGGGGACAGAGGCGACAGTCGGCGCAGGCCCTGGCCAGGGCGGCCAAAGCCTCGCTCAAGGGGGGAT
>JBKCPG010000328.1:0-6020 GCA_046309395.1 Cyanobacteriota bacterium
GGGGGAAGCTTGGTGGGGAGGGAATGGATCAGTCGAGTTCGAACTCCTCCTTCCAGCGATCGTCGTTGGGGCGCCGGGGCTGCTCCTCTTTCAAGAGCAGGTGATTCTCCAGCACGAGCGCATCCATGTCGGTGCGCATGAAGCAGCGATAGGCATCCTCAGGCGTGCACACGATCGGTTCGCCACGCACGTTGAATGAGGTGTTCACCACCATGGGGCAGCCCGTGCGGTGCCTGAAGGCGCGAATCAAGTTGTGGAAGCGGGGATTGGTGCGAGCGCTCACGGTTTGCACCCTGGCGGAATAATCCACATGGGTGATGGCTGGTAGGGAGGAGCGGGGCACTTTGAGCTTGTCAATGCCAAACAAATGCTCGTCGTTTTCGCTGACTGGCAAACGAAGCTCCTTCCTCACTGGAGCCACCACCAGCATGTAGGGGCTCTTGCCCTGCAATTCAAACTGGTGGCTCACATCTTCTTCCAACACGGAGGGGGCGAAGGGCCGGAAACTCTCGCGGTATTTGATCTTCAGATTCATCACGCTTTGCATCCGCGGACTGCGCGGATCTCCCAAAATGGAGCGGCCTCCCAAGGCGCGCGGGCCAAATTCCATGGCACCGTTGAACCAACCAATCACCTTGCCCTCGTCGAGCAGTTCCGCCAACCGCTCAAACAACAGCGGATCGTCCATGCTGTGGGAAGGGGCTCCCACGCTTTGGAGATAGGCCCCCACGGCGTCGTTGGAAAAGCGGGGGCCGAGATAGGTGCCCGCCATCGCGTCGTGGGGCTGGGGCGCGCGAGGTTGGTGGAAGTGCTGGTGCCAGGCCACCAGGGCGGCTCCCAGGGCGGAACCCGCGTCCCCGGAGGCGGGCTGGATCCAGATGTGCTCAAAAATGTTTTCCCTCAGCAGCTTGCCATTGGCCACGCAGTTGAGGGCCACCCCCCCAGCCAGGCAAAGGTTGGTGGCTCCCGTTTCCCGCCGCAGCGTCCGGGCCAACCGCAGCACGATCTCCTCGGTGACCACCTGGATGGAGGCCGCCAGATCCATGTGGAACTGGCTCAGCTCCGTTTCCCCCTTGCGGGGAGGGCGTCCGAAGAGCTTGTGAAAGCGGCGGCTGGTCATGCGGAAGCCGCGGTGGAACTTGAAGTAGCGCAAATCGAGGCGGAAGGTGCCATCCGGCTTGATGTCGATCAGATGCTCCCGGATCGTGTCGGCGTGGATGGGCTGGCCGTAGGGCGCCAGCCCCATCAGCTTGTATTCACCGGAATTCACCTTGAAGCCGCAGTAGGAGGTGAAGGCTGAATACAGCAGGCCCAGCGAATGGGGGAAACTGATCTCCCACAGCGGCGTGAGCGTGGGCCCATCGCCCATCCAGGCGGAGGTGGTGGCCCATTCCCCCACCCCGTCCATGCAGAGCACGGCCGCCTGTTCAAAGGGGCTTGGGTAGAAGGCCGCTCCCGCGTGGGAGAGATGATGCTCGGAAAACAACACCTCCGGCAGGGCCACTGTTTTGGAAGGGGCTTCGCTCCCGTCAGCGGAGGGTTCGGCCATCTCCGCGGCGAGGTGGAGCAGGGATTTGCGAATCTCGCTTTTGAGGAAGAGCTTTTCCTTCAGCCAAACCTGCATGGCGGCGACGAAGGATCGCCCTCCTCTGGGGGCGGCGCCGATGTAGGTCTCCAGCAACCTTTCAAAGGTGAGGAGTGGTTTTTCGTAGTAAACGACGGCATCCACATCGGCTAGGGAAAGATGCTGGCTCTCCAGGCAGAATCTCGCCGCTGCGGTTGGGAAGCGAGCGTCATGTTTCTTGCGAGTGAAGCGCTCCTCTTGGGCGGCCGCCACCACGGTGCCGTGATCAATCAGAGCGGCCGCGCTGTCGTGGTAGTAAGCCGAGAGGCCAAGGATCTTCATTGAGAGCTGGTCATGCCGAATGGCCTTGGCCCGGGCGATCGCGGGGAGAGCGTGGAGCGACGAAGTCTGTCGGGGGCGGATTCTAAGGGGAGCTGGAGGCCCCCGACCCACCCCCGAAGCCTCCCGGGGGGGGCGGGGCCTCCACCACCCGGATGCCTTCGGGCAGCTGGAGGCGGCAGGCAAACGCCATGGCCGTGGGCAACCCAATCGTGGGGCCCGGGCCCGGCATGGGCCGTCCCTGGCGAAGGCAGGCGTCCGCGGAGGGCAGATCCCGGATGGGGTAGCGCCGCGCGTACGCCAGGCCCTCGCCGCGCCGCGCGCTTTTCAGGGTGGAGTGCAAGGGCTGGGCGAAGTTGAGCAGCAGCGCGATGGAGAGCGGCGCCAACAACCCCACTTGGATCCAGCGCCTCGATCCGTGCCCCCACCACCAGCCCAGGGCCGTGAGGGACGGCAACACCAACAGGGCCAGGTAGTAGCGCAGTTCATGGCTCTGGGGGAAGCCGGCGGCCAGCGAGAGGAAGGGCGCCACGGCCAGCACCGGCCACCCCCGGGCCGACGCCGAGCCTTCCCGGCGCCACCGCCCCAGGGCTTGGCAGAAGGCGATGCCGTAGGCCCCCATGGCGGTGAGGTAGGCGGGCCCGAAGCTGCCGCCGCTGCGCACCAGCCCCGTGAAGGCCCTGGGGTCGATCAGCCCCCCGTATTGGGTTTGGGCCCGGGGCTGGTCGAAGGTGTAGCTGGGCACCACCCCGCGGGCGATCCAGTCGAGTTCACTGGCCGACAGCCAGTGATTGGCGAAGGCCCGCAACGGGCCGAGAGCCCTCGTGTAGTCGGGACTTTCGTTGTCGGCTTTGTGCTCCGGCCCGGGGAAGGGCCCCGCCGCCATGGGGAACACGGGGTTGTGATGGGCGCGAAGGTTGTGCAGCGGATGAAGCCCGCACAGCAGAAGGGTCAGCAACAACACCGGAAGCGGCCCTGCGCCGAAGCGGCGGGCCGGGAGCCGCTGTCGCCAGCCCACCACAAGGGTGGCGCCGGTGGCCAGGACCAGCGCCAGCACCCCCTGGAACAGCCCTTGGTACTTCGTGAGGCAAACCGCCACCACCAGTGGCAGGGCGAGCCAGGCGGCGCGAGCGCCCTGGCCCGATTCCGCCCACTGCCTTAGGGAATGAATCAGCAGCAGCACGGCCGCCGTTGTGAGGGCCCCCACGAAGAAATCCTGATAGGGGGTGCGAAAGCAGGCGAGCACGATCGGGAAGAGGAGGGCCCCGGCCACGCTCACGAACCAGGGGATCCGCAGGGTGACGCTGGCGGCCCGGGCCATGGCCCACAGGGCCAGCAGGTTGGGCAGAGCCAGCAGCCTCGGCAGGCCCAAGCCCAGGCCCGGGGCCACCAGCCAGCGCCACAGGGGGGGGAAGCCCCGGAAGCGATTCAGCAAAAACTCCGACATCGCGAAGTCGCTCAGCCTGGGCAGGTTCGCGGTGATCGCCGAGAACGGCCCGTGATAAGCGAGCACGTCGTAGGGAAAGGCGTCGAAGAACACCACCGCGAGCACCAGGGCCACCAGCACGGCCCAGGCCAGGGGATGGCCAAGGGTCTTGGCGCGAGATCCCTCAAGCGGCATGGCTGGACGGCATCGGCGGCCATCCTGCCGCCCGGGGATCGCCCCCTAAAGTTTGGCGTCTGATTCGAGGGCGGCTCGCCGATGGCCAAGCCCAGCTGGGACCGGACCGTGTTCAGGCTGGTGCTCGGCGGCTATGTGGTCCTGGCGCTCTCCTCGATCCTCGCCGGGCAGATCAGCTGGGATGAGGAAACCGATTACCTGGGGATCCGCGAACAGATCACCCACGGTCTGCGCCTGCTGCGGGGAGACCAGCCCGACTATCACGCCATCCACTCCAACCTGGAGTATTACGGCACGGTGGGCTTGCTGCCGGCCTGGCTGATCTGGTTTGCGCAGCGCGGCGTGTTCACCGGCCGGTTCAGCCTGGATCGGGCCCTCTTCCATCCCGCGGCGGAGCACCAGCTCACCGGTTTCTTCGCGGTGTCGCATTCGGTTTTGCTCGTGGAGATGGTGCTGCTCAGCCTGGTGGTGGTGGCCATCGCCCGGCGGCTGCCGCTTCGGCGGCCCTGGCTGGCGGGGGCGCTGGTGCTCACCACCCCGACGCTGCTGGGCCATTCCTTCGCCAACACCAAAGATGTGCCCTTCGCGCTCTTCTACAGCCTCTACACCCTCGGCCTGATCCTCAGGGCCCGTGTCCCCCCCGACGACCCCTGGCGGGTTCCGCCCGGGCGCCCGGTGTGGCTGGCGTTGCTCGGGGCCACCTTGATGATCAATTTGAAGATGGTGTCGCTGGTGCCGGTGGTGATCAGCGAGCTGGCCTTCGCCCTGCCGCGCTGGCGGCGGGCCTCGGGCCTTCTGCCCGTGGTGGCCTTGCCCGCCGCGGCCCTGGCTGGAGCCCTGGCGCTCCAGCCAGCCTCCTGGGGCCAGGCCCCGCGCTTCGTGGCGGAGGCCTTCAGCGCCTTCGCCGTGCACAGCTGGGGGGGGTGCATGTGGTTTGACGGCGCCTGTGTGGGGATCGCGGATCCTTCCTGGTCCGCCGCGGGGTACCTGGCCCGCTGGCTTGGGGCCAAGTTGCCCCTGCTGTTGATCCTCCTGCCCCTCGTCCAGGTGCTCGCCTGGTTGGGTCAGGCTGTGGGGCGCTTGAGGGGGCGGGGTGAGGGCCGCGGCTGGCCCCCGGGCGTCGAGGCCCATGCCTGCCTGCTGTTGGGGCTGCAGGTGATGCTGATCCCTTCTTTGGCCGCGGTGCGCAACTCCAATCTCTACGACGCCGATCGCCACTTGCTGTTTCTGGTGCCTCCCCTGGCCGTGCTGGCGGTGATGGGGTTCGAACGACTCCAAGCCTGGCCCACCTCGGCCCCGGCCTGGCGAGGGCCGCGGGCCTGGGCGCTGGCCCTGGTGGCCCTGCTGGCGATCGGCCAGGTGGTGGATGATCTGCTCCTTCATCCTTATCAGCTGGCCTACTTCAACGAGGTGGCCCGCCATCGTCTCAACCACACCAACACCGCCGTGGAGTACTGGTCGGTGTCCGCCAAGGAGGCGGTGCAGCAGGCCCAGTTGCGGGATCGCCTGCCTTTGAATCCCACCGTGGAGGATTCCCTTCCCTCGGCGCCCCTGTTCATCGGCTTCCGTCAGCTCGGCGGCCGGGTGGCCCCTGGGGCGGACACCCGGCTCTGGTTTCAGGTGCGCAGCCCCCTGGAGTTTTCCCAAGGCCCGCCCGCTTCCTTGGTGTGCGCCAAGCCGGTGGAGGTGAGCCGTCGTCAGCTGCTGGCGCCGAAGCTGGTGATGTCGCGGCTGCTGGTGTGCAGGGCGGCTTGATGCTGGCCCTCCTGGTGGTGACGGCCTGGGTGGCCAGCGCGCTGGTGGTGGTTGGGGTGGACCGGCTTCCGCTGCGCCGCGGCGCGCCCACCCTGGGGGCGGTGGTGGTGGGGATGTATGGGATCACCTACGGCCTGGGTTGGCTGCTGTGGTGGTTCGACCCCAGCAGCCTGTTTGGCTACGCCACCCCTTCCACCCTCGGTGCCCTGCGGGGCATGGGCCTGCTCTTTTCCCTGGGCCTCCTCAGCCTGGCGCTGGGCTACGGGATGGTCCGGCTGGTCTGGCCGCTCCGCGCCGTCGGCTCGCCGATTCCCCCTCGATCCATCCTGCTGGAGCGCCATGGCCCGCTGTTGCGGCGCCTGTGCGAGCTGCTCTTGGTGGGTTCGGTGCTGGGCCTGGCGGGGATGGCGAGCCAGGGGGTGTTTCTCCGCGACCCCGAGGCCCAGCGCCAGGCCCTGCAGGCCTCCCCCCTGGCCAAACTGCTGGTGGGGACGAGTCTCCTGCCTCGTCTGGCGCCGGTGGGATTGGTGCTGGTGCCGCTGATTTGGCCGAGCTGGCGGCCCTGGCGACGGGTGGCGGCGGGTGTGCTCCTCCTGGCCTGGTTGGCCCTGGGCCTGGCCTCCAGCAGCCGGGGGCAGCTGTTCAACGTGCCGCTCTATCTCTTTGTTGGAGCCCTGCTCTGGCGCCGACTCTCCTGGCGCCAGGCGGGCGCCCTCGCGTTGGCGGGGCTGGTGGCCGGGG
>JBKCPG010000329.1:0-8261 GCA_046309395.1 Cyanobacteriota bacterium
ATCCCCCCCTGGCCCACGGCCGCGACCCGGGCCACATCCTCTGGGCTGAGAAGTCCGGCCCGACGCAGGGCGGCCATGCGCAGGGTCTTCCCCCGGCGAATCACATTGCCGCCATTGACATGACATCCCACACAATGCTGAGCAAACAGGGCGGCACCCGATCTTGGCGGGAGGCCCACGTCGTCCGGTGGGGCTGCAATCGCCCCAAGGGCGGGGCGAGGCGACAGGACGAGCCAGCCCAACACCAGGGACAGGATCCACACCAGGCAGACTCGCGACCAGGGAGGCATGAAGCGCCTTGCGTTCCTCGACAAGACGCACGGTAGTGGGAATCTCAACGGTTTCGGCCACCTAAAATCGGTTTCCGCGCGGGAAAGGCCGTTCTGATCGATGCCCTCGCCCCCGCCGCCCTACGGATCGCCGCTCTTCCAGCCCCCTTTTCCTTGGGCGTCACCCTCCGGATCTCCCTCCCCTGAGAGGAAAGACGAGCCGTTTCCGCGGCTGCGCCCCATGGGACCGGACGACTGGGACCAAGCGGCGGAGGTGTACGCCGATGCCGTGAGCAGCCTCGCCCCGCCCTACTACCGCCCCGAGCAAATCCACGCCTGGTCGCGCCATGCCCACCAGAACAGCCAATTTCGGGAGGCTCTGGAGAGGGGGTTTGGCCTGGTGGGGGCCACCGAGACCTATCCCGCCACCGTGGAGGCCTTCGCCTTGCTGGATCCCGGGGATCGTCTAGCCCTCTTGTATTGCCGCAGCCGATCCAGCCGCCAAGGACTGGCCACCCTCCTGGTGACCACCCTGGAGCGCCATGCCCGCTCCCAGGGCGTGCGCCGACTTCGCACGGAAGCCAGTCAGCTGTCTCGGCCCCTCCTGGAGCGTTTGGGATGGACGGTGGATGGGGAAGAGAGCCTCCTCTTCGCCGGGGAGCCCTTCGTGCGGTGGCGCATGAGCACAACCCTTCGCTAACCGCCCGCCAACCGCCATGGCCGAAGCCGATCTAGAGCGCTTTCTCGACAAAATCAGCCAGCTCAATGCCTTTGTCGCCTTGAGCGAGAGCAATCCCACCCTCCGCCAGGCCCTGCGGCGCTGCGGACATCACAACGAGGTGGTGGCCCTGGCGCGGAGTCACGGCTTCGAGATTGGCCGGCGTTGGGGAGAGCCTGAGGCTCCCCCAGACCACGAGGGTTCCCTCCTCAGCGAGCCCCCTCCCCCTCCCGGCAAGGAGTGCACGCGGGTGCTGGTGGCCACAACAACCCTGAGGCTTGAACGGATCCATTCCAACGGGGCCAGCAGTCCCCCAGGCTTTTGGTACGACCAGGCGGAGCACGAATGGGTGTGCCTCCTCCAAGGCTCCGCCAGTATCCAATTGGCCGATGAGGAGAGTCCCCGGCTGCTGAGGACCGGTGACAGTCTGCTGATCACAGCCCGACGTCGTCATCGGCTGGTGGCCACCGATCCAGATCCTGGGACGATCTGGCTGGCGTTGTTTTGGAGCGATCCTGCCGCTCATTGACCTGGCGCATGAGCCAGTAGGCACCAGAAAGGGAGAGCACCGTCAAGCCCAAGGCAAAGATCATCATGGGCTTCGATTCCGCCGTTCCAGGCAGCACGATCAGCTTTCGAGCCACCGCCGTGATCGCCGTGAGAAGCACGAGCTGAATTTGCACGGCATGGCGCTTGAGATAAGCCGTGATGTTTTGGAGCAGCTCAAGGCCAATCAGAATATTAAGCAACTCCCCGAAGAATGAGAAGAGAGCGTCGCCCTGCCACTGATATTGCCCCCTCCACAAACTGAGAAAAAGCTGTCGGGCCAGCTCGCCACTGGCGAGAAGAATCAGCAACAGCAGGATCAACCCCAGAAACTTGGCGATGAGTTGCTCAAAGCGATCGACCGCCCTCAAAAATCGCCTGTCTGCCGATCCAGCCGCTGGCAGGGAGGCCATGTCAGTTGCGGAACGGATTGAAGTGGGGCTTGGCCTGGGTGTTGCCTGGAGGATTCACCAGCTCGGTGTCGCAAGAAATGCTGCCATCTTGGGCTTTGACGCAGTTTCTGGGCTTCACCTCCGTTGTGGGGCCCACTTGGCTGCCGGATTCGAGCGTGAAGGATTCAACTTGAGCCCGAACCGGCGACGACAACGCCAGAAGGCTGCCCAAACCGAAGCCCCCGAGGCAAGGGATCAGGGATCGAGGGAGCATGTGAGCCAAGAGGGGAACCTTCCCATGGTGCCTCAAGCCAGCTCATCTTGCGGGGGTGTGGGGCCGGAAGGGTCGGCTTCCGAGGCCCCACGGATCTCATCGAGCAGCAGGTCGAGCTGATCCATGGCGTCGGGCAACTCCAGAGGAGCGATCGGCTCCGGGGACGGCGCGGCGTTGGTGTCCTCGCTACGCCATAGGGTCTCTATGCCGCAGAGCCGCTCAGCCAAACCCAACAGCCCCTGTTGGGAATGAATCTGCCGCAACTCAGCCATCAGCACGGGCATCCGGATCGAGGAAGCCCTCAGGGCACGCCGCAGATCGGCTTGGGTGCGACCGGTGTGTCGCAGCCAGTCCTTGAGAAACAGCTGGAGGTCATCCAGCTGTTCCGAGGTGAGCGTGGCGGAGGGCTCCATCGAACGCATCAGGATTTGGGGAACCAGTGATCCAGTTTGCGCTCCGCCCGGGCCTTGATCTGGGGGGTGATGTGTCGGGAGCACAGACCCAACAGAGCCGTCAAGGCCACCATGTCATCCCCGAATCCGACGGCGGGAATGAAATCGGGAATCAAATCGATGGGCAGCACCAAATAGGTGAGGGCCGCGAGAACGGTGAGGCGCGCTTGGTGGGGGGTGGCACCGTCCAGCAGCATCTCGAAGCACTCCAGGGCTGGTCTGGCCACCGTGCGCCCGGCCCGTCGCAACAGACGAGACAGGAGATTTTCATCCACGATTGAATCGTTGACGATTTCCGGTTCCAAAACGGTCTGGCTGGCTTTGGGGCCCGCGGCTGAAGTCGCGGCGGCCATGGCTGAACTCCTCAAGATGGTGCGCCACTGGGGCGTCAATGCATCCATTTTGGGAAGTTGGCCCCAGTGTTCCAGGGGGGAATGCCCCCCAAGGGAGGGGGGGCGTTCCCCCCTTAGCCCTCGTCCTGCACCAGGCCGCTCTCGATCCCCGCGCGCCGCAGTTTGCGCAAGGCCCGCTGCACCACCTGGCGGCAGTACTCCCGACTGCACTGCAATTGGCGGGCCACTTCCGCCAGGGTGCGCCACTCATGCGAGCCATCGAGACCAAAGCGCAGCATCACCACCGTTTTTTCCTTGGGGGTGAGGTTGGCGCTCTCCAGCAGCTTCCACACCGAGGCGGTGCGTTCCGCTTGCTCGGCCCGCTCCATCGGCGCGGGCTCCTGACTGGGAAGCACATCCACCAGCTCCGAGGGGTCCGCCTTGGAGCGCACCGCCCCTTGAAGACTCACCGTGACGCTGCGGAGCTCACAAGCCAGCAGCTCCTCCACCTCCCCCTTGGGAAGGGCGAGGGCCCGGGCGAGATCGGCGGGCGAGGGGAGCTGGCCATGGGCCTGCAGATGGCGGGCCTTGGCCGCCCGCAGGCGGGTGAGCTTTTCATTCACATTGACGGGAATGCGGATGGTGCGGCTCTGGGTGGAGAGGGCCCGGTTCAACCCCTGACGGATCCACCAATAGGCGTAGGTGCTGAAACGGTGGCCGCGGGTGGGATCAAACTTTTCAACCGCGCGAGTCAAACCGATCGTTCCTTCTTGAATCAGATCGAGCAGGTCAAGTCCCTTCCCTTGGTAGCGCTTGGCCAAATTGACAACCAGCCGTAAATTTGCGGTAATCATTTGCTGCTTGGCCCGCTCGCCAACCCGCATGGCACGCCGCTCATTCTCATCAAAATCACAGGCGGGGCCTTGCCCACCCGCCAATGCGCAGCGCTCTTGCAGGCCCACCATGGTCTGCACCTTGCGGCCCAGGGTGAGTTCCTGTTCAGGGGTAAGAAGTTGATGGCGACCGATCTCTCCGAGAAACGCACTCAGGGAACTGGCCATCGTTGAACATCGCACTCCATTCAACTTAGGGAAACGAACAAACATTCCTCAAAGTCACAGAAAAGCTTCAGGGTTTCGTTACTTTGTCTCCGACTGGTTCTTCACATTTTCTCCGGTTGTCCCCGCCCGGGCGCTCCCGCCAAGGGCCGCCAACTCGCCGCCGTCAAGCCTGGTCGCTAATCTCCGGCGGCTTGCCCCCGATCCATGGCTGCCCTCGCCCTGCCCGCCCTCCCCTCTCAGGTGCTCACCAGCGCGGCGGTGGCCTACACCCACTATCTGAGTTTCATGGTGTGCTTCGCCGCCCTCGTGTTGGAGCGCCGGCTCATCAGGGCCAACCCCGAACGCTCCGATGCCGTGCTGATGGTGATCACCGATGTGGTGTACGGAATCGCGGCGTTGGCCCTGCTGGTGAGCGGGATCCTGCGGGTGGCGCACTTCGGCCAAGGTAGTCACTTTTACACGGAGAACCCGGTGTTCTGGTGGAAGGTGGGGCTGTATCTCAGCGTCGGGGCCCTCTCCCTGTATCCCACCATCACCTACATCACCTGGGCCATCCCCCTGCGGAAAGGCGACCTTCCCCAGGTGAGTGAGGCCCTCGCCCAGCGGCTCCGTTGGATCCTCAACGTGGAGATCGCGGGCTTTGCCCTGATTCCCTTCCTCGCCACCCTGATGGCCAGGGGGGTGGGACTGGGCACCCATTGATCTCTCACCAAGGGTGATGGCATCGCGAGGGTGGCGGTGGTCTTGCTGGACGGCGGGTTTGGCCCTTCTCATCGGAACCCAGCCTCCAGCCTCGGGCCAGGAGCCCTGCGCCCTTCCCCGAGTCGGAGAGCCCCTGGACCAGAAGCCTCTGTTGCGATCACCCGCCGTGCCAGCGCCCCAGCCACTCCTCGACTACCGACACCGCCTTCAGACCACCCCATCGGGCTGGCCGACCCAATCCACTTGGTGTGTCTGGGTGGAACCCCCGGAGACCCTGGCGCCGGCCTCCCCGGTCCAGTCCCGTTGGCAAGCGGCCATTGACGGGGCGCTCGAGGAATGGCGGCGCCTGCTCCCCATCGTGATCGTCCCCGAGGCCGACCGGGCCCAGGTGACCGTGTGGCGCCGACGCCCCCCCCTGGGTCGGGACGCCGCGGGTCGAGCCAGGGCCAGCCATGGCCGCGCCATCCTCACGCTCCAAAGGCGGCCCCCCGGCGCCACGCCCACCGTGGAGCCGCGGGTGGTGGTGCTGATCAGTCCCGACCAGCGGCTTGAGGCCATCCAGGCCACGGCCCTCCATGAGTTGGGGCACGCCTTCGGGCTCTGGGGGCACAGCGAGGATCCCGCCGACGCGATGGCCATCGCTCCAGGAGCGCGACCGATTCAGCGCCTGAGCGAGCGCGACCGGGCCACGGTGCGGTGGCTCTACCAGCAAGCCACCCCCATGCGCTCAGACCCCTGACGGCTGGTGGTGGTGGTGATAGGGCACAAACCCCGGGCCGTACACCAAAGCGAGCTGGGCCGGACTGAGGGCATGGTCTGGGGGTCCGCCGCAGCGCAACCGACGATTGAGGCAGAGCACGCGATCGCAGGTGCGCCGCACCATCTCCAAGTCGTGGGACACCTGCAGGATCGACCAACCTTCCCTCCGGCGCAGGTCCTCAATCAGGGCGTGGAACGATTCGCTCGCCTGGGCGTCCAGCCCTGTTTGGGCCTCATCAAGCAGCAGCAGGCGGCGCGGACGCACCACGCAAAAGGCCAGGAGCACGCGCTTGAGCTGGCCGCCGGAGAGTTCGTTGAGCAGGCGGGAGGCCAGGTCCTGGGAGCCCGTTTTGGCCAGCGCCAAATCCGTGGCGCGGTGGCGGGCGCGGCTGGCCCGCCAGGGGAGGCGAAGCCCTGGAGGATCCCAGCCCAAAGCCACAAACTCCCGCACGCTCAAGGGAATGGTGTCCTTCAGGTGCAAGCTCTGGGGGAGGTAGGCGATCTGTTGACGAATGGCCGGGGGAAGTTGTCCCCGGGGCCCAAGGCGATGGCCCAGGATGGTCACCTCTCCGCCAGCGCGGGGCACCACGCCGAGCAGAGCTTGCACCAGGGTGCTCTTGCCCGCCCCGTTGGGTCCCACAAGGGCGGTGTCGGATTCAGGAGCCAGAACAAAGCTCACGTCCTCCACCACGGGAACGCCACGCCGGCAGACCGTGAGATGGCTGACTTCGAGAATCATTTCCATGATCAATCCACCCTAATCACCCATCGCCCCCTCGGCCCGCATAGCCTGGCGCCACTGAAGTTCCTGTCCTGGAGTGGAGTGTCATGACGCGACTGGCCGTGAGTGGCGCCTCGGGCAAAACGGGCTGGCGGGTGGTTCAGGAGGCCCTCAAGCGGGGATATGAGGTGCGTGCCCTGTTGCGGCCTGGGTCGCTGGTCCCTGAGGGCCTTGCGGGGGCTGAACTTGTGCGGCTGGAGCTGGGGGATGGGGAAGCCCTCAGCCAGGCCTTGCGGGGCTGCCAGGCCCTGGTGATCGCCACGGGCGCCAGGCCCTCGGTGGATCTGCTGGGACCGATGAAAGTGGACGCCCTGGCCATTCGCTCCCAGATCAGGGCGTGCCAAGCGGTAGGGGTGGATCGGGTGGTGCTGGTGAGTTCCCTCTGCGGTGGACGCTGGATCCATCCCCTCAACCTTTTCGGGCTGATCCTGGTGTGGAAAGGGGTGGGGGAGCGCTGGCTCCAGGAGAGCGGGCTCCGCTGGACCATCGTGCGACCGGGGGGCCTGAGGGAGACAGAAGAGGGGCTGGACGCTGAAGGGGTGGTGTTCACCGGCCCGGATGAGCAAGACAGCCAGAGCATTCCCCGCAGGCTGGTGGCCCAGGTGTGTCTGGACGCGCTGGAGTGCCCAGGCGCGGAAGGCCGCATCCTGGAGATCACCTCCCGTGCGGGCCACCCCAAAGAATCACTGGAGCGGTGGCTGGCGGCCCATCCCCAACCCGCGACAGCGGCGGGCCTCTGAACGGAACGTGAGAGGAGAGGATGGGAGCATCGACGAGCGCGTCTTTCCGGCTGATGGCTCCCACCGACGTTCCCACTTACACCATCCACGTCGAGCTGGATGGCGTGCGCCACACCTTCAGCGGCCGGGCCGACCAGACGGTGCTGGCGGCCGCCGAGGCCGCGGGCATCGCCCTGCCCAACTCCTGCTGCTCCGGGGTGTGCACCACCTGCGCGTCGCGCTTGCGGAGCGGAACGGTGCATCAACCCGACGCCATGGGGGTCAAGGCGGAGTTGCGGGAGGAGGGCTACGCCCTGCTGTGCGTGGCGTTTCCCCGAAGCGATCTGGATGTGCTGGCTGGCCAGGAGGACGCCCTCTACGAGGCCCAGTTCGGCCAATACCAGAAATGAGCCCGCCCTTGGAGCGGCTGGAGTTCGAGATCGAGCGGGCCCCAGGCCCCCTGCTTCCCCAAGTGCGCCAAAGGCTGGCGGAGCGCCTGGGGGCGAACGCCGAGCCCCTGCGCTGGGCCATCACCGCCGTGGCGCCCCCCACCACCCCCGCGGGCCCGACGCGGCTCACCCTTGAGGCGGTGGTGCTGCGGCTGCCGTTGTGAGCGGCGACCGGGAAACTCCGCCCCTTCCCACCTTGATGGTGGTGCCCACCGGGGTGGGGTGCCAGGTGGGAGGCTACGCGGGAGACGCGCTGCCGGCGGCCCGTCTGTTGGCGGCGGCCAGCGGCTGCCTGATCACCCATCCCAATGTGCTCAACGCGGCGGCGCTCTATTGGAGCGACCCCAGGCTGCACTACGTGGAGGGGTGGGCGCTCAACCAATTCGCCCGCGGGGATCTGGCCTTGGCCCCGGGGCGACCCCGGAAGGTGGGGCTGGTGCTGGACGCGGCGATCGAAGAGCCCCTGCGCTTACGGCATCGGCAGGTGGCCCAGGCTTGCGGGGCCAGCCTCGGACTGGCGATCGGGCCGATGGTGACCACCGAGGAGCCCCTCGGGGTGGCGTTGGCCCTCGGGACGAGCGGCGCCAGCTGGGGGACGATCCAATCTCCAGCCGCCCTGCTGCGGGCGGGGGAGAAAGTGGTGGAGGGGGGTGCGACGGCGATCGCGGTGGTGGCCCGGTTCCCCGATGACCCGAGCCCGGAGGCGCTGGAGGCCTACCGCCATGGCGAGGGAGTGGATGGGTTGGCGGGAGCGGAGGCCGTGATCTCGCACCTGTTGAGCCGCCACCTCCGGGTGCCCTGCGCCCA
>JBKCPG010000330.1:0-38682 GCA_046309395.1 Cyanobacteriota bacterium
AGGGATCGACCGCCAGTTGCAGCAGGGCGAGCAACAGCTCCACCGCCTCCTGGGGCAGGGTCGCCAGAGCGTTGCCGGCCCTCAGGGCGGCGGAGGCCGTGGCGGTGACGGCGCGGGCCACCTCCGCAACCCCATCCGGCCTCCCCTCTCCCCACACAGCGGACGACGGCAGTCCGTGGCTGCGTCGCAGCGCCTGGCGCATCCGCGCCCGATCGGCGGGATCCAGCCGAGCCAGCCATCTGGCCCCCTGCCCCTCCCGCGCCAGGGCCGCGCCCACGGCGGGCAAGCACCCGCCCTCGTCCAGGACCTCTCGCCTCGCCCAGGCCAGCGGGCCGCCCCCGGGGAGCGTCGCGAACACCCCACGGGCCTCCGCTTCCCCGCCCGATTGTGCCAGCCAGGTGCCGAACGCCCAGATGGCGAAGGTGCCACGGGAAGTGAAGCGATAGGCGGCGGCGCTGACCCCAGGGGGAGGGTCGATCAGCGCCGCGGAGAAGGCGTGACGGATCTCCGCGGAGACGGCATGGGCGAAGCCCGGAGCCCCGGGGCGGAGGACGGCGCGGCAGCGATGGCGCGGAATGTAAAGCAGTTCGTCCTCGGCCAACGGGGGCAACCGCACCCCGCCCAACGCCGAGGCGAGGGAGTCACGCGTCGCTCCCCGGCCCATCACCCTGACGCGATGGAGGTGAAAGTCGCCCGCCATGGCGCCGATCGGTTGTGCCATCACCGGTCTCCTCCGCTGTCAGGCTTGATCGCGGTTCATGAGGGGATTCCGCCCATCACGACAGACCAGAGATGGCGCGATCAAAATAAACAGCGGCCAATTGCGCGGACTCACCTTCCAGGCCAAGATTATTCTTGATATAGAGATAAAAATCAATGATCCACTTATTCGAGAAGCCCAGCGCAAGATTTGTTTCTTTGATTTGCGAGACAACATGATCCAATTCATCATTCTTCATGTTTCTGATCGCATCAATGACCGCGTCGAGGTACAACTCCAGATCCCGGAGGCATTTCGCGGTCTTGCCGGCCCCAGATCCTGGACCACCAGGCTGAACCATCGATGGATCTTTATTGATGATGGCCTGAAATCCCCCCTTGATCAGAGCCTGTTTGTTGCTCAGCAACGCCGCCACGGCTCGTTCATTGGCGGCGTTGCCTTGACCGCTCTCAAGCCTGGCCAGGCGCAGGGCGAGATTGTTCAGGTCCGCCCGCATGGCGTTGAACAGATCGGCGGTGATCAGGTCGCCAGGGGCGACAGGCCTGGTGTTGATGGCCGCCAACCGGCTGGAGATGCTCAACCGCTCCGAGGGGCTGAGTGACCGTCGCATCACATCTTCGACCGTTTCCAACAGCAGGCCGATCGGGGCACTGATCACGCCTGGGTCTGAGTTGGGGAGATCGCTGGGCATGGTGGGGTCTTCTCCAGTTAGCCAAGTGCAAAGTTGGCCACGTCGAAACGCGAAAGATTGAACCTTGCGTCGGCGCGATAAGCGAGATGCCCGCTCGCGAAGATCGTATACGGATCTGATCGTCCGGGATCCCCCGCGGGCAAGCTCTGAGACAAGCGGTTACCCGCGACGGTGTACAACCAAATCAGCTCCCCATCCCGGACACGGATCGCCGGGGTGGTGAGGCTCTCAGCCACCAGCGCTTCCACCTGTTGGGCGTTGATGTGCAGGGGTCCGCGCACCGCCATGCCGGCAAAGAAGGCCTTGGCCGCCGCCCCATCCGCGTGGGGCAACACCCCGACCGGGGGGAGGTAAGGGAAGAGATCACGGGCCTTGAGCGAGGCCAGGGCGCCCTCGGCCGCGGTGAGGTCGTCCCAATGGCCGGCAAACTGACGCATCATGGCCCGGCCGACGGCGAGACGACGGGGAGCGGCGAGGCTGGAGAGCGCAACGCCGTATCCAGGGGGATCCTGGTATCCAGGGGGATCCGGCCGTGCCAACGGCCGCCGCACCGCGTCGGCATCCAGCAGGGCAAGGTCGGCCACGCCGGTGAAGCCAATCAGGGCCAGCGGCACATCATGGGGCGTTAACCCATACTCTGTCATCGCCAGCAGCAGGTCGTCGCCCCGGCTGCCGCCCGCCAGAAGGCCATCCACCCACTCGGCGAAGACACCAGCGCCAAAGCAGCGATAGGCGATCCGGTTGCGGAAATCCGGCGCGAGCAGGTCGAGATCGGCATAGAGCCGGGGGCGAATCTCCAGCAGGCGGAATTGCACCCCCGCGATGTCGGCGTCGGTGTTGCAGGCCACGCCAGTGCCACCCAAACCATTGGTCGCCGCCCGTCCAGTGGCGACGCTGGCGGGAGCCAGCGTCAACAGATAGAGCCCCTCCCCGGAGAGGTAGGTGCCGGACAAGGGCGGGGTGCAATCCTTGAACACCAGGGGGGCCGTTGGCTCGGGGGGAACCACCCGCGTCAGGCGAATGGTTTCCGGGGCGTCCAGCCGCAACACTTCGCCGGCGGCATTCACCGCCAATCCCCCGTCGACGCGGACACGGGGCAGGGGATGATCCGCCAAGGGCGGGGCGCGGCGCACCTCCAAACCGTTGACGATGCCGGTGCCGAGGGCCACTCCCAGCCGCTCGGCGGTCCGCCGTCGCGCGGCCTGTTCGCGGGAGAGGTCTTGACCACTCAACAGCCGGCCGTTGAAGAAATGGACGGACTCAATGCCGCCTTCACGGATCACCTCCTGGAGACCGCGGTCGTTGTCCATCACGACCTCCCCTCGCTTTTGTCGAGGACCCGCCACTGGCGGGGGCCTTCCGGTCGGAGCGTGACACGGGCGCCTGGCGTGAGGGCATAGCCGGCTTTGCCACCGATGCGGTTGGAGCGGCTGACGACCAGCCTGGCCACGCCAGGACCCAGATTGCGCAGTTCAAGCAGCTGGGCGGCGAGGGTGGACTTCGGAGCGCCGAGACGAACATCGATGTCCGTCTCGGCGCGAATCAACACCAAGCCTTGGGAGAGGGGACTGGTTCCTGAGGTGGTCATGAACGCCAGCGCCCGAGAAGAGGTGGCGGCGGAGGCCGCGGAGAACGCCGCCGCCGCGGCGCTGGCTGCGGCGTTGCCCGCGAGCAGCACGGGCCTCCGGCTTTCATCGATCGTCACGGGCGGCGTGGCACCGGCCTTCACCGCCCAGCCGCCACCGCCGTGGATGACGGGAACCGTGAGGACGGCCAGCAACAGGCCATCTCCCCGGGCCTCTCCGCCGGTGTCGTTCGCCCGGGCCGCCACCAGAGGCCGCAGCCGGGTCACCCAAAGGCGACGGATGGCCAGCAGCAACGCGGGGCGCAGGTCGGGATGGACCACGATCGGCTCCAGATCGGCTGGGTTCGCGACCGAATCGCCGGCCCCCAGCGCCAGCCTCAGTTGCAGTAGGGCGCGGGACGCCAGCTGGTCGAGGGCCCTGGCATCCATATCGGTGGCGGCGTCGTTCTTGATGGAAGCGAGGTATCCATCCAGCAGGACCAAGGCGTCCACCTCCTCCATCGGCGGAGGGGTGAACGCAAAGCTCAAGATGTAATCATCGGCGATGCGCGACGGCTGCATCAGCTCCTCGGCGCCGCGGCAGGGCTCGCCGGGAATCGGCACCGGAGCGACGGCGCAGTCGGTGTAACTCAGGGTGAGATAGAGCGTCAGGTCGAAGGCCTTGGGGGCGGGGATCCCGTCGGCGAGAGCATCCACCCGCGCGGCGATCTCTGGGTCGTTGAGCCAGGAGTTGAGCGAGCCGCATTGCTCACGGCCCACGCGAATCAGCTGGCCGCTGGGAGCGACGGCGCTCCCAGCCGACACGGCGATACGGGGGCCATGGTCCCCATCCGCCCGCACCTCCACCGCCAACCCGCACAACGTGCCGTAGCCAAGGGCCTCCCGGCAAATCCACTGATCTCGAGCGGAGAGATAGCCAAATTCCTGGGCGTAATCCTCGGCCCCCAGCACCATGCCATTGGTGAAGTTCACATGCCGCGTCGGATCGACGACGGCATGGCCGGTGACGGCGTGGAACGGGCTGTTGCATCCCATGGCGGGCCTCCCCTGGGGGTTCAGGACAAAAGCGACGGCATCAACAGAGCCGCTGCCGGCGAACGGTGGCGGCGGTGGCGGGCGGCGACGAGGGCGGCCCCCCGACAAAGCCGGCACCCAGCCAGGCGCGACCCAGGAGCACAGGGGGAATCAATTCGGGGGCGCGGCCGCTGGCCCCCAATTGGCTGTCACGGCCCAACCGAGCCTCCCCCACACGGTTCATGGCCCAGTAAAAACGCAGATCGAACACGGTGTGCGCCGGCTTCTCCAGCGCGATGATCCGGGTGGCGAGCGCCAGATCCTCTGCGTCGGCGGCGGGATCATGATCGACGCGAACACGCGGCAACAGAACTGTAAAACGATGGGCGGCGCCAGCCAGCGGCATGATCTGGCCCTCGAAGGCCAACCAGTCGCGGATGGCGGCGACACTGTCGGGCAGATGATCGGGGACGGGAATCTCACGGAAGTCGGCCCAGTGGCTCCCCCAGGCACCATTCAACCGTCCGACGCTCCGGTAACGGGCGGCCAGGTAGCCCTGCCAGCGCGCCCGCGCCGGCGATGGAAGCGCCAGGAATGTCGCCCAGGCCCCGGCGATGGCGGCAGGCACCTCGCCCCAGGGCTGGTCTGTCGCCTTCAGCCCCAGGGTGGCCCCCAAGGCCCGCCATCGGGTCCGCTCCGCCGCGCCGATCGAGGGCGCAAAGCCGAAGTGTTCCATGGCAAAACGTTCCCATAGAGCGGCATCCCGGCCATCGCCGCCCAGATCAAACCCCGTGACGCGCTCCCTCTTCGCGTCCGCCGCCTCCTGACCCGGGAGCCGCGCCCAACGTTCGGCCAAACCGGAACCACCTTCCTCCGGCCGCCAGCGCTCGGCCAGGCTTCGTCGCCATGGGCCGCCGGCGTCGGCGGCGCCAGAGGCATGGCTGGCGGAAACGGGCCAAACTCGGCCAGAGCGGCGAAGGCTGAACTGTTCGAGGATGCGGATGCCTCCTGGTTGGTCCAGGGCGAGCTGACCGCCGTCAAAATCCAAGGCCGAGATCGTGGGGTCAAAGGCTAACCGCAGCGCCAGGCTCAGCCCCCGCTGGGTGCCGCGCCAGGTGAAAAACGTGGTGGCGTGGGCGATGAACAGGCGGCGACGGTCTTCATCCCAGGCGGGGTCGAGGGCCGTGTCCATCCAGCCGGCCAACCATTCGAGGCTTTCGCTGGGCGCGGTGCGCGGATCCAGCAGCGCCTGCGCCGCCGCGACGCGCCCCTCAATGCCGCCACTGATCCCCTCCATGTTGGCGAGAAAACGCTCGAGGAAATCCGCCGGCCCGGGCTCCGCCCGATAGATCGCCGGGAGACATCGGATCCAAGACACCCGCGGATACCAGGCCCTCAGGGCGCGCAGCTGGGGAGTGCCGCGGGTGTCGCCCGACAGGGTCAGGCGCACCTGCAGATAGCGCCCCACCACCCCCTGAAGGAGCAGGTCCCAGCACCCCCGGCCCGCGACCGCGTCGGTGGGGGCCATGGCCGCTCGCCCTTTGCCCGGCAGGTCACCGCCGTCGCTGTTGAGGTAGGGAACCGGCTGAGGCAGCCAGCCAATCTCGCCAGGGAGCAAATCGCCAGCGTCGTCGCTGGCCCGGGCCTCGAGCCGCACGGCGGTGCCGGCCGGGACGCGGGCATCGAGCCGCAGCCGATCCCACACGCATTGGGGCTCCGCCCCATCCCAAACGGGGGTGGTGAAGCGGGCCATGGCGGCATACGACCGCCGCCGCTGGGCCACCGCCGGCACCCACAGCGGCCGGGTCCCGCTGTCGTAGACGATGGCGTCGCCACGGAGCACGAGCGCCCGCCCGCCAAAACGCCGCAGGGGCACCAGATCGGCTTCCATCCGCGATTGCCAGAGCCCGTCAACGCGCTCCAGGCGCACCCGCCAGGCCTGGTTGCCGTTGCGCACGGCCAGCAGCAGTTCCGCCTCCCCCTCCCTCACCATCCTTCCGGCCAGGGCAAAGGCCGGGCCGGGCACCGGGCCGAGCGGGCGTGGCGCGGCGGTTCCGGGATCGAGGCAAAACAACTTGGCGGGGCCCTCGGCGGGCCCGTCGAGAAGAATGAGCGCATCGCCGATCGTCGCCAGTGCCGCCGGCGAGGTGAGCGCCGGCAGGGGCATGCCATGGATCGTCGCTGGCTGGCTGAGCAGGCGGGGCTCCCCGCCGCTCGGCTGAAACAGGGCCGGCACGATGGCGGGGGGGGCACTGGAAACAGGCGCCATGCGCCCATCCAGCTGAAACAGGGCCGCGGGACGCCCCTCCGTCCCTCGATCCAGCAGCCACAGTCCACCGCGGCCGTCCGGGGCGAGGTCGGCGACGTGTGGGGCGAACCCCTCGGGGAACAGCAGGGTTTCCGGCGCGCCGCCGCCCAGAAGATCAAAGCGCAGCACCCCATCCGCCTGGTCGGCCCCTGTGCCGTGGATGGCCACCAGAAACTGATCGCTGGTGATGGCCAAGGGCCCGAGCCACCTGGCCGGCACGGGAGGGGGAGCCGCGTCGGCGAACACCCGACCCCGTGCCCGCGTCGCGGGCACATCCCGGTCATCCGGCCAGAACGGGGCGGAGGCTTCGCCGCCGCCCCCCGCCTCCACCCGCAGGGCCTGACGGTCATCGGAAACCACATACAAATTGCCGTAGCGATCCGCCACCGCGCCCCGCCGGCTCGCCGCGTCATAGATCGGCTCCCCCCGGGTCAACGGCAGGGAGATGGGGAGGGGAGCCAGGGTGAGCACCTGGCGGAGCGGGTCCCAACCTGGAGCGCCCCCAGGCGGGAGGCCCGTCGCCGCCGCCCCATCCCAGATGGCCCCCAGCTCCTTGTCGACGTTATTCACCGGCGCCCGGCAGCGCCGCCAGTCGTCGGCCCCCAGCAGCAGGTGGAAGCGAGCGCCGTTGACGTCCATCAGCAGGTCTCCGCCACCACCGGCACCGGAAGGAGGAGCGGGGCGGGCGCCTCCCCACCGGCCTGGCCAGCGGCCTGGCCAGCGGCCTGGCCAGCGGGTGTCGGCGGGACGATCCCGCGGGCCACATCCAGCGGCACCGGATCGCCCACCACCACCGAAACTCCCAGGATCTCCGGCAGTTCCAGCCCCACCAGGGGAACGCTCTCCGACGCCGGCTGGCTCCCCCGCGCCAGCAGAAGATCGACGACCGCCACGACACCGGGGGTGCGGGCCACCTCCGCCAGCAGGGCCCGGGCCTGAACGGCCCGCCCCAGGGGCCAGCCCGCCACTTCTGGATCGGGCTCCGGTCCAAACAGCGGCGGAATCAGCTCATCCAGGCTGGTGCCTGGGGCGGGCAAGGGGCTGAGAAAGGCCGCCAGCCTCGCCGACACCGCCGCCGCCACCTCCGCTCCGCCCTGGCCGCCGGCCAGATCGATCCCCACCGAAATCCAGATCCCCACATAGTCGGGGCCCCGGATCACCAGCTCGGTGGTCACCAGCCGGCGGGGGGCGAGCTGGCGGCACAGCGCGTCCAGAAACTCCCGGTTGCCCCGCGGAGCGGAGGGATGGGCCGGATCGAAGGCGGGAATGGCCAGCAACGTCACCACTCCGGGCGCCGTCCCCACCGCCACCGGCGCGAGGTCGGGATGGGCCGCCGGCAGGACATCGACGCGGCCCACCGCCACCCCCGGCGTCCGCCAGGCGATGCTCCGGAAATCCGCGGCGGTGACCAGCCTGTCGCGGTGCTGCAGGATCCGCGGAATGTGCTTCTCGGCGGCGGCCAGGCTTTCCGAATTCGCTCCGCCGCTCATCGGCAGGGGATTGGTGGCTCGGATGCCGGCCAGCAGCGACGGACCCGCCTTCAGGGCGCCCGCGCCCACATTGCCAGCCGCGCCCCTCGACCAGGCATAGCTGGCGTAGAGCGATTCCCCATCCGCCGGCCGCCGGCCGGTCAGGCCATCGCCAAAGCTGACCACGGCGGCCTCCGCGTCGAGCGTGAACACATCCGTGGGCCCCCGCCGGGCCGCTGGAGCGTCATGGACGGGGATTTCAGGCCCCGCCGCCAAGATATCATCGATTTCCCGCCACTCCCGCGCCGTGCCGCCTTGGATGCCGGTGATGATCACCGATCCGGGCAAGACGGGTGACCGGGCGAGCCGGCGCCGCTGGTCGGGCGTGCCATCGCCCGCCGCGAGCGGCTCAGCGTTGACCATGGCGTACTGACGGGCCGGCGCCGCGTTGATGCCAGCCCAGCGCAGGGTCAGGTCGGAGGCGGCGCCGGCGCGGAGCGCGATCCAGGTGATCAGACGCCCGGAGAGGGCGGGATCCTCCAGGGCTGGCGGCAAGGTGCCCACCCCGGCCTCCAGGGGATCGAGATCCAACCAGGTGTGGAGGCCG
The DNA here is from genome assembly GCA_046309395.1 of Cyanobacteriota bacterium. Lineage (GTDB taxonomy): Bacteria > Cyanobacteriota > Cyanobacteriia > PCC-6307 > Cyanobiaceae > Cyanobium. The sequence continues at coordinate 8,396 of JBKCPG010000330.1, forward strand.
GAAACGGCGGGCAGGGTGAGTTCCACGACGCAGGGCCGCAGCAACGGGTCGGCGTCGGCGCGGGCGGGAAGGGGGAGATAGGTCGGGGCGGGCCGGTCTTCCGCGTCACGGGGAAGGCCGGCCTCCACGGCGGGACGCTCAAAGCTCAAGATCGAGGCCACCCCGCTCGCCGGTTGGGGACCAATCCGGAGGTCTGGGGCCTTCACCTCGGGGACGAGTCCGAACGAGAGCTTGCGACCGGCCAACGCCGCGCGCAGGCGCCCCCAGGGATCATCGCCGCTTTGCCGGTCGATGTCGCGGCCGAGCAAGGCGATCCACAGGGTGCGATCCACCGTGTCGGCGAAATCAACGCTGGCCCCCTCGGGCATGGCCCGGCTTTCATAGAGCAGCAGGCTGTCGGGGCCCAGGCCGCCGTCCGGGGTCAAGCGGCCATAGGAGGCATAGAGAAGGCTGTAGTAGTCGCTGATCTCCTGGGTCGGGGCGATGGGGCGTTTCGTGAACAGCCGCGCTTCCAGCGGCAACACGTCCAGGCTGGCGGTGGTGCGATAGGGAACGGCGCCGGCCAGCAGTTCCGTGCCGATGGGGAGGATGGCGCTTTCAGTGGGCCCCCGCTCATTGGCGAAAGCCACCAGGCCCGTGGCGGAGGTGGCGGGCGCCAGGGGCTGACCCAGCAACTGGAGGAATTTCGCCCGGTTGCGCGCTGGGATCTGGTTGGCGCGATAGATCAGGCTTTCGGTGATGTGGGCAAACAACTGCACCAGGGTGATGCCTGGATCCGCGGCGTTGAAATTGGTCCATTCCGGCGTGTGGACGGGAATGCGCGCGATCAGTTCATCGACCAGATCTTGGTACTGGCGGGAATCCAGGGGCGGATCGGGCAGGGGCATGACTCAAGCCCTCCCCACCGGAACGGAGACCGTGGCCCTGCCCGCCGCGCCGGAGGCCACCAACCGCCAGTGGATGGTGGCCAGGGCGGTTTCGGGGGAGCTGGGATCGGCCTCCACGCGGATCGATTCGAGCTGGATGCGCGGTTCCGCCGCCTTCAGCGCCGTGGCGATGGCTTCGGCGATCCGGGCGTGGGTGCCGGGGTTGTTGCCCTCAAACAGAAAACGATCGAGCCCGGCGCCGAAGCGCGGCAGGCCAATGCGTTCGCCAGGGTTGGTGCCCAGGATGATGGTGATGGCGTCGGTGACGCTGGTCTCTCCAATGGCCCATTGCATCCGGCCATCCCCGCCGACGCGGGGGGGGAAGGCCAGGCCCTGGCCCAGCAAGCTCGCCAGCTCCGCCAACGGATCCGTCGAGCGGGCGGCCCGCTGAAGCGCTGAGGCGGGGGGCCCCGCGGGGGTGGCCTGGCTCATGGTTTTCCTCCTTTGGCCTTCAGCCCAGGCACCGGGAAACACATCACGAACCAGGGCAGCCAGCGGAAAATGAAATCGAGCAGGGACACGATGATCATCAACAGGATCAACGCGCAAATCGTGATGATCGGAATGCTCAAGGAGCAGATCATGCCGATGTCCACGTCGCGGCCATTCTTGCAACCGCCGCCGACGCCAATGTCGAGTTGCTTGTGCAGGGGCCAGGGGAGGACATGGCGGATCAGGTCGATCAGGCCCAGGCCTTTGGCGCGCTGCACCTGGCCGCAGAGCAGGTCGGAGAGGACAAAGGCCGTGCCGCGGGCGTGCTTGCGCAGGCCCGCTGGGCTGGCATCCAGCGGCAGGGTGACGCGCAGCGGCCTGGCCGGAGCGTCGGCGTCAAAGAAGGCCGCCAGCTCAAACGACGCGCTTGGGGCCGAGAGAGTGGGTGGGTGCAGCGGGCCGCAATCCGCGTTGAGATGGACGAAGCGCAGGCAAAACAGCCCCGGGTCGTCGATCGTTTTGGCCATGGTGAGGGCGAGTTGCTGGGCATAGGGCATCGGCCGCGCCGTCGTTTCCACCTCTGGCGTGAGGCAGCGGCCAAAGAGCGTCGCCAGCCGCTCAAGCTCATTGATGTCGAAGCGGAGACCAGGGATGGCCAAGGCCGGATCGCCGGGTTCGATCAGCTCAACGCTGGGGGAACTCAGGATCTGCTCCTTGTCCGCCGCGCCCAGGCTGGTGGTGAACCGGAATGGCCCCAGGGCCACAAGGCTGGACGCCTTGCCGTCGACATCGCGACCGATCCCGGCGAGAAGGGCGTGGAACGCGGGCCAGGGGCCACCGGTGCCGCCGTCGTACGTGGTGGTCATGGCCTCGAGGCCCTCCCTGGCGGTGGGCGTGAGGGCGCGGAGAGCGGCGGCGATGCTGGCGCTGTAGGGGCGAACATCGTCGCTTTCTCCCTTCAAGAGAAAGCCGCGCCTCAGAGCCGACTGGTCGTCGCTGGAGAGGTCGCGGGACAAGAAGCGAAAGAAGTCCTTCTGCCGTTCCGTCAGCCCGGCCTCGCTGTTGGTTTGGATGGCCGCGACCAGGGGGGGGAGGTGATCCTCCAGCACCCGGCGCAGGTCGCTGAGCACCAGCCAGGACTGGGTCTGCAGACGCAGATTGGCCTCCCGCGCCCGAGCCATCAGTTCGGCGCCAGGATCGGAGGAGGAGGAGGGACGCGCGGGCCCGTCGCCGGCCGCGTCTCTTTGGATGTCATTGACGACAGCCAGGGCGCCGCGGATCATGGCCTTCCAGGGCTCAATCACGTCCATGCGGAACTCGCTGGAGCGCGCCAGCGTGCTCGGACCCGGCTTGGGGACCACCGGGGGGACCAGCGCCTGGCGCTGGCCATCGACCAGCCGCTGACTGGTGTGACGGACGCTGGCCCCCAAATAGGCCTCCCGCCTCGCGACCGGAATCAACCCGCCCCAGAGGACGCGACGGCGAACGCCCCGGTCGGCGTGAGCCAGCGGAAACACGGGCAGCAGCTCCTCCCCGGGGGCGAGCACGGCATCGCCGCCGCCCTCGCTCACCCGTTGCCAGCGGTGGCCACCGGCATCGCTGACGAAGGCATATTCCGCGGGCGCGCCGGCCTTGTCGCCAGGGCGCGCCGGCAGCAGCCGGCGGAGCACCATGCCCACCTGTTCATGTCCGCCGGCCAGCCGCCGGTCGGGCAGGCCGGGAATGGCGCAGGCCAGCGTCGCGCAGGCGATGTAGTAGCGCTGATGCGCCGGTTGGTAGAGCTTGAGCGGCTTGGCCGCCGCGGGGGGCCTCGGGGCGGCGACCGCCAGCCGGGTGGCCCGCCTGGCCTGCCTCATCGGAGCCGGCAGGGGCACCCGGTCGGTGAGATCCACCGGATTCGTGAACGGCACCCGCCAGGTTTCCTCCCGCGCCACATGGTCGGCGAGCCGGGCCGGATCCTGTTCCAGAAGGGCGATCAGCTGCTCCATGAAGGCATCACTGGCAAACCGGAGGATGGCCGGGGCGAGATCCGGGCTGGCCGCGCCTCGCCAGAGGGGGCGCGGCGCGGCCCAGGCCAATGGATGGGGAGGAGCGTGCGCGATCACCAGATGTTTCCCGCGCCTGGTGTGTAGCTGGCCGACACCACGCTGTTGGCGATGACGGTGTCGGCCTGAACGACACCGGAAAATTTCGACATGCCGGCATCCACCTTGACAAGCCCTGAGGACACGGAGGTTTGCGGGGCGTTGATGGTGAGTTTGGCGGTGGCGGTGATGGTGATGCCGGCGGCTTCAAACGTCATCGTGTTGCCATTGGAATCGCTGATTTCAATGCTGCCCGGGCCATCCTTCAACGTAATCGACTGGCCCCCAGGCGTTTCCAACCTCAAGCGCTCCTGGCCATCCGTGTCATCAAGCGTCACGGTGACGCCGCGCCGCGACTTGAGGACTTTCAGAGCATTGGCGCCACCGCTCAAGGACGCCGGGGGATTGTCCTGCCCGTTCCAAAGGCCGCCCAGCACATAGGGCCGGCGGGGATCCCCCTGCTCAAAGGCCACCAGCACCTCGTCACCCACTTCCGGGAGAAACCAGCTGCCCCGATCCTGGCCGGCGAACAAGGTCGCCATCCGCGCCCAGGCCTCATAGCCTTCGCCCCCCGCGTCCGGACTCCAGGGCAGCTTCACCTTGACGCGACCCTGGCTGTCGGGGTCGTCGATGGCGCTCACCTCCGCGGGCATGACGCCATACCAGCGCCCGCCCCAGCCCGAAGCGACCCGCGCGTCGACGCTGGCGAGGTGACGATCGGGTTCCAGGGATGAATGGACCATCAGGGGCGCCCCAGGCCAGGCCTGTCACAGCGAAAGGCGCTGCGGGCACCCTCTTCCGGATCGAACAGGTGGCTGACGGCGATGGCCCGGTAGCGTCCATCAAACAGAGGCCCCAGACCAGACAACTCCAGAACCGCCCCCACCCGCAGGCGGGGATCAGTTTCACAGAGCCCCTCGCCGGTGACAAAGCTCCGGGCGGCATGCCGGTAGCTCGCTTCGGCCAGCTGCCGCGCTTCCGCCGCCGTGGCCGGACACCCATGGGCGAGGGTGTCGGTGCGGTCGCCGAGGGTGCGGGCGAGGATGTCGCCGCCAGCTTCGTCATTGCCGATCTCACCGCGGATGACGGAAACATCCGCCCGATGGCTGACGCCCGCCCGCGCCGCCACATCCCAGCCACTGGCGACGATGGCGCCGCGCTGATGGGCGAGGTCGGCCATCACCTCAAACCGCCGCAGGCTTCCCGCCCACGCGAGCCCGAGGGCCAGGCCGCCGCCCCCACGCTCCACCACCAGCCGGTCACCCACCGCCCGCACCTCCGCGTCAGCGGCACGGGCCAGATCGATGAGGAAGGCCAGGTCGCTCTGGTTGAGCTGGGCGATCACCGGGGCGGCTTCGCCCTCCACGGAGATCTCGGGCGTCAGGCCGTGGTCGCTGGCAACGCGCCGGGCGATGCCGCCCAGGGAGGCCCGCTCAAACACCCGGCTGCGGCGCGTCATGCGCAACGCCTGCAAGCGGTCTTCCGCATGGACGCTGATTTCCGGAGTGGCCCCCTCGGGATACTCCGCTGCGATGGCGCTGATGGGCCCCTCGAACAGCGGGTCTCCACCGAGGCTGACCTTCAGGAGCTTGCCGAACTCCAGGAGCTTGCGGTCGAAATACTGGAAGCCCGGGCTGTCACCGCCGCCCCAATTGCCAAAGCACAGCTCGGCGTGGGCCATGCCATCAAGGCTGTCTGTCAGCTCGTAGCGCACCAGGCTGGCCTCCAGCTTGGTCTGGCGTTGGCCATCGAGGCTGATCGTCGGCCGCGCGGGCCTCACCGGCCGCTGGGCCACCGTGCTGGGCGTGGCGCTGGAGGTGGTGGGCATCAGTGGGCCCTCAACCGTGCCGCCCGGGTGGCGAGCTGCCGCAGCAGGCGCTGGGTGTCTCGCGGGCGGGGCCGCGCCGGGGGCGAGCCCTCCTCAGGCCCCGGTTCGGGGGGAGCGGCGGTGGCTTCGAAGTCGTGAATGACAACAGGCATGGTGGTGGCTCAACCAAAGCTCAGGCGGACGGGGGGCAAGGGGGGCGTCACAGATGGCGTGAGGGTGGCGCCAGGGCCGCCAAGGTTGAGGTCGATGAGCGCGCCAGGGGCGAGCCGCAAGGGATCCTCAATGCCGTTGGCGGCGGCGATGCCCTGCCAGTCGGCCCCCTTGCCATGGGCGGCGGCCAGCCCGGCCACGCTGTCGCCAGCGCGGGCCGGGGTGAAGGGGTGCTGGCCCGGGCGACGCCCCGCGCGGCCCTCGCCTTGGAAACTGGCCACGAAAATCTTCTGCTGGCTCACCGTCAGCGCCACCTGGGCGCGCAGGGGCTTGCCCTCTGGGGAGAAAAACTCCAACGTCTCTTCCAGAGACTCCACCATGCCGTCAAACAGGAAGGACCCCCACGAAAAGCGCAGGCCCGGTGGAGCCAGCTTGCTCGAATCACTCGTGGAGGGTTTGGGCGTGATGAAGTGCACCACATCGGCGGTGAGGCGGCGCACATCATCCAGGGGCGCGTCCGTCATGGCCGTCACGTCGAACCACAGGGTCATGGCCAGCTTGGTGGTGCCAGCGCCAACAAACTGGCGCCCGGCGTTGCCCGCCGCCTGATCGCCCCCTTGGGGCTGGACGATCTGGTTGGCAAAGCTCACCTTCATGGATTCGGGATTGAACTGCACACTGACCGACTTGCCGCCGGACTGCTCACCGCTGAAGTCTTCGGTGAGTTCGATGAGCTTCGCCTTGGCCAGGGGGGGGTCGCTCATGCCCCTCCCTCCGGCATGACGAGACGGAATTTCTCATAGGCGATATGGAGTTCCTCAACGGCGATCTGACCATCCTTGCCACTCAACGCGGGGCCCTTGATCTTGATGGGCACACAGCGCTCCACTTGAAAACGGGCCCGTTCCGTGTGTCCATCGGCCGCCAGCAGCACGATTTCCGCGTTGGCGCGGAGCGCTGGATCGCGGGCCGAGCGCTCGAACCAGCGCCACAGATCGAAATTCTCCGTCATGCCGCGCTTCAAGGTGAGGTTGGCATAACTGATCGTATGGGCCAGGCGGATGGCGCGATCATTGGCGCCCCCCTCGCGGATGGTCTTCACATCCATGGTCATTTCCAGGCCATCACAGTCGGCGAAGGCGGCCGAGGCCAAGGGGGCGCTGTCGCCATCGGGGTAGATCTCCACCGAAAAGTTAAACGCCGTGAAGGGGTGGCTCGCCATCACACGACCTCGCTGACCGCCAACCCGGCGCCGCGGCGGGCCAAGCGGATGTTGAGAAAGCGCAACGGCGCCGCCGGGGCCACGGCGATGTCGAAGATGAGGCAGCCATCCTCCCCATTGGCCATCGCTTCGGCGACGCGGAAGGATTCGGCGGAGCTGGCGCCCGCAAAGGCGCCGCAGCGCCGCAACTGATCCAGCAGCTGGGTGAGGCCTCGGGTGATGGCGCGACGCGTCACCGCGTTATCCGGCTCGAAGACATGCACCGCGCCGGCACGCCCCAGGGCTCGGCGCAGCAGGATCATCAACCGACGGGTGCCGATCCGCCCCCATTCCGGTTCCCCCGACAGGGTCATGGCGGCCTGGGCCAGCGGACCCCGGGGGGTGGCGCGAAGGCTGTTGACGCGAGCCTCCTCCAAGCGCCCCACCTCCGCCAGGGACAGGGCCGGATCCAGGCCGACGACCCCCGAGAAAGGTTGCTGGGCAGGGGCCGCCCAGGCGCCATCCCGTCGTGCCCGGGCGGCCATGCTCCCGGCGACGGCGCCATCGGGGCAGGTGGAGCGAGAGCCGACAGACACCAGCCAGGGGTGGTGGAGAGCGCCGAAGGACAAGGAGCGGGTTTCCGCGTCGCCCAGGCGGCCTGGAACGCCAAAGCCCGCGACGGTTCTGGCGAGATCTTGGGCATAGCGGGCGGCCTCATTGGCCCGCCAGCCCCGCGGCAGGGAGAGCAGGGCGAAGCTGTTGCCACCGGCTGCCGCGAGCCTGAGCAGGGCGACATGGATCCGGGCCAGACGGTCGCGGTCCGGGCCTGTCACCACATAGGCGTCGCGCCGCACGGTGAGGCCCACGGCGGCATAGGCGCTCACATTGCCGTCCACCTCGGCGTGGAGGCGGTAGTAATACACGCCTTCCGGCCGACCGACCACCTGAAACTGGGTGGAGCCGCCACGCCAAAGTTCCGCCGCGGCGGCGAAATCCGCCCGTGGCGATTCCTCCAACACAAACGTGGTGCCCGTCGCTCCGGCGGTCCAGGTGAGGATGAAGCTCTCACCGCTGACGACGGCCGGGGCCCGCAACACGGGAGTGGGGACCAGGCGAGTGTCACCATCAAGGAAACGGCGCGCGTCGGGAGCCAGCAAAGGTTCGTTCCCCTCACCACGGCAGCCACCGAGATGATCGCGCCAGCGCCGAGGAACGATGGCCCCCGGCTGGGGTGTCGCGATGGGTCCCTCCGCCAGCCAAGCCTTCCAGCTGGGCTGAGCGGCGTCTGGCAGGGCTAGCAGGCTGGGCGCGTCATGGGGGTCTTCCTCCAAGGTGAGGGAAGCGTGGAGCCCGAACAGCGACCGCCCCTCCAGCTCGCGCAGGGCCTGGGCGCGAGGCAGCAGGGCGCCAGTGGAGAGGTTGGCCAAATCCGGATCAAGATGGAGCTGTTCGTCGTGGCGCGACAGACCATCGCGCGCCAAGGCCGGTCGGGTCGGTGGCAACGGTGGATTTCCGGGGCCAAACTCCTGATCCAGCCCAATGGGCAGCCAACCCGCCGCCAGCAGCTCCGCCTCGGCGGCGGTGCCAGCGGCCGTGCCAAAGCGGGCGCGGAGGGTGTCCAGTCCACCGGCGTCGGCAAGGGCGTCGGCGAGGGCGGCGCGGTCCGGCGCGGGGGCGGCGAACGCCTGGCGGGGACGGGCGGCGGAGTGGGCTGGATCGGCGTAAAAGCTGTCTTCATCCTCCAGGGTGGCCAGGGACAGGGGCTCGAGGATGCCGCCGCCCCATCCAGAGCTGATCCCACCGCTGGTGCCCAGGCGGGTCAGCACGGCGAGGCGAAGGCGCTGGGCGGTGAAGGGACCGGTGGGCGGAGCCGGCTTCACCATGCGCCAGGCGGGGCCCTGGAACCTGAGGCCATCCTCCCGATCGACCCGAAGCCAGCGGGTGGCGCCACCAACGGCAAAGCTCAGCCAACGGCCGGGCTCCTGGGCCAAGGGTTGGGTGGCGATCAGCTCCGCCGGGTTGCCGGGATGGAACTGGGCGGACACACCCGCCACCCTCACAGATCGCGCCGAACCCTTCGTCTCCACCTGGAAGGCACCGGCCCAAACCGCCAGCGCATCCCCATCCTCAAGGCGCACGACCCGAGCGAAGCGGCGGGTGCCGCCATCGGGATCGGCGATCTCCAGGAGGTCGCCGATGGCGACGCCATCGCGATCCGGAAACCGCAGGCCGTGGGCCAGGGCCTTTGGGGAAGCGAGGGTCAGAGGCAGGCGCTCGGTGCGGACCGCCAGCGTCATGGTGTCGGCCCAGCTGCCCACACTGGAGGCCGCCAGCCGCGCCGGGGCGACGGCCATGCCGGCGGGCCCCGGCAGCCTCGCCAAGGCGCCGGTGATGGGGAAAAGGGCCGCCTCGGCGCCATCCGGATCGGGCAAGGGGGCGCCCCAGCGGGCCGCCAGGGCGGGAGTCCGGGCCAGCCGGATCACCTGGCAGCGGTGGCCGCCATTGGCAAAAAAGCCCGCCACCGCCGCCGGCAATTGGGCCATCAGGGGGATCCCGCGGGTGTCATCCCAGGCCAGCGGCGCCTCGCCGCCAAAGGTGTCCGCGAAGGCCTGGGCACTGTCGAGGGTGAGGGCCCGGTGGCAGGGACCGCGGGCGGCGAAGCCGGCGAAGAGCGCCACGTCCATGCGGGGCAGCCCCGGCGGCCTCGACGGCGCCACGATCTCAAAGGCCAGACCAGGCAGACGGGGCGCCATGGCTTATTCCATCTCCAGCCGTTCATAGGCGAGCACCAGCTCCTCCATCGCCACATCGGTTCCCTTCGCATTCAGGGGCCCGTGCGTGCACTTAATGATGCGAGCGCGCAACAGCTTCCAGGTCATCACCGCCTGGGAATGGTCTTCGCTCTGCAACGAAATGGTGACCGTGCGCAGAGCATTGGCATCCCCATTACGAATCTGATGGAGCCAGTTGTAAAGATTGAGCGAACCGATGACACCACGCTTCATGGTGACATCGCTGGCCTTGTTCATGCCGGTGATCTTCATCACTGAATTCTCGCGACTGTTGCCAGCGCGATATTCCGCCACCGTCACCTCCATGCCAATGCCACTGATCTCCTGAAATCCGGCATCGGGCCCTTCAGTGTTGCCATCGCCCAGATCCACAAGGAAATTGAACTGGACGTAGGGACGTTCGCGTTTGACAGCCATGGTGGGTTCCCTCAGATTTTGCGATCGGCCGTCCACTGGCCGATGCGGAAGATGACGAATTCAGCGGGGCGCAATGGGGCGAGGCCGATCTGGCACACCAAGCGCCCGTTATCAAGATCGTTCTGCGACATGGTGGACCGGTCGCATTTGACGAAATAGGCCATTTCCGGCCGATCGCCAAGCAAGGCTCCATTCTGCCATTCATTAAGAAGGAAATCCTCAATGGTGCGACGCACATTGGCCCATAGCCGAGGTCCATTCGGTTCAAACACCGCCCACTGCGTTCCCTTCTCGATCGAGCGCTCCACATAGGCAAAGTAACGACGAAGATTCACATATTTCCATTCCGGATCAGAACTGATCGTCCGCGCTCCCCAGAGGCGCATGCCCCGACCCTCAAAAAAGCGGAAGCAGTTGATGCCCTCGGGGTTCAACACCTCCTGCTGGGCGGTGTTCAAGCGCTTTTCAAAGCCCAGCGCCAGCCCCACCACCTCATTGGCCGGCGCCTTGTAGACCGCGCGTTGGAGATCGTTGCGAGCATAAATGCCAGCGACAAAGCCCGAAGGTGGGTAGAGATTTTCCTGTCCCGTGTGGGGGTCGATGATGCGAACCCAGGGGTAGTACAGGGCGGCATGACTGGAATCAAACAGGCCGCGATAAGCCCGCACTTCGGAAAGGCTATGTCCCTCCACGCTATCGAGAACGGCAATGCGGTAGCGCATTTTGCGGGCATGACTGATCAAGGCGTTGGCGATGGCCTGCGGTTCGCCAGCGGTCATGTCACGGCGGGTGGAACCGGGGGCCGCGACAATCGAGATATCCTCAATATTTTCAAATTGCACCAATCCCGTGGTGCGGTTGTTGGACAGAAGCTGTGTGCCCGCGAATGCGGCGGCGTCCGGGGGAAGACCGTCGCCGCCATTCTGGAGAAAGAACGTGGCTGTGGTGAGCGCTGGATTGGGAGGATCCTCATCCAGCTGTGTTCGCGTGAAGCGATTGGTTGAGTTCACCGTTGCCAGATAGCCATTCAGAAATGCGAGGCCATCAATGGTGCCCCCATTGGCCACCGCCGCCGAGTAGGCAAGCCCGGCCGCGGTCGCCTCGTCAGACGCGGCGATGTGGGCCGCGTCCGCGAGATCGCGCACCTGGATGGCGTTGTCCAGCTCCATTTGAGCGGCGTCCAAATCGTCCTGACGCTCCGCGACGGCGAGGGCGGACGCGTCGGCGGTGGACCGAAGTGTGACGGTGTTGGGGTCGTTCGGCGCGTTGGCTTCCGCCACGACAGCCGCCGCCTCATCCTGTTGCGACTTGTTCACGGCCTCATCGAGCTCATCCTGGGCGTCGTCACGCTTTGTGGTGGCGGTGGCGACAGCCGTGATGGCTTGATTGAGGGGGGTCAGGGCGTCGGCCTTCTTTTTGTCGGCCGCGGCGCTCGCCGCGAAAGCCTCGGCCACCGTCATGGCGGAAATGACGATCGGGATCGTGCGCGCACGGGCCTGAGACGGGGGCTCGACCGCGAAATGGGCGAACAAGGAATCCAAGGCGCCATTTTGCTCATGCAGGGGATCGAGAGCCAGATCGGCGGCCACATAGCTCGGCAACTCGCGGGACGCCTGATCCACGGTCACCGTGGCGGTGATCAGCCGCACGTGAACCTTGGCGCTGGCGCCGGCCAGGGCCTGCATGTCAAAACTGGTGGTGGTGCCCGGCGCTCCATCGGTGGAGCCGGTAAAGGTCCAGGTGTTGGTGAGGGGGGCGTAGGTGAGCAGGTAAAGCCCCGAACGGTCGTTGCCACCCACCACAAAGCCCGTGACCCGCACCACATCGCGATGGCGGGCGCCCCGCACCCTCGCCACACCCTCTTCCATGGTGAAGCGGTTTTGGCCGCTGATGAAGGTGAGCCGCACCCTCGCTTCGCCAGCCTTCCCGGGGAAGCGGGCGCGCATGGTGACATTGGCCGCCGGCCGCGGATCGATCACGCGGGCGCAATCGCGCGTGAAATCGGTGGCGTCGCTTCCCGAGGGTTTGAAAGCGCGGGCGACATAGAGGCGCTTGCCGCCCTCCTCGAAAAAGCCCCGCACCGCGTTCCACAGATGATTGTCAACGGGACCGCCGCCCCAATCGAGGGGCAGCCGGCCGCCGAAGGTCTGTTCAAACTCGACGATGGAGGTGATCAGTTCCGGATCCAAGTCGATCGGGCCATAACGGCTGGCTCCGACAAATCCCGTTGTCGTGGTGCTGACGCCTTCAATGGACTTGGCCCGATACGAGGTTTCCTCGATGAAGACGCCGGGAGCAAGGTATTCAGGCATGGGAGAGCTCCTTGTGGATGTCAGGCGGGAAGGATGAACAGGCTGGACGGTTGGGCAGGCGCGGCACGGGCGCTGCGCGCCACCAGCGCTTGACCAACCCTGAGGGTCAACTCGGGCAGGGGATCGGGGCTCTCCAACCTCTCCAGCACGCGGGAGGGCGCACGGTTGAGTTGGGCCAGGATGTCAGTCAACAGGGGGGGGGCCCCATCCGCCCTGGTGGGGAGCTGACCGCAGTAGACCGCGAGGCCCACGTTCCATTCAAAGCGGGTGGTGCCGGCGGCTCGCTCCGCCGGGGTCGGCGCTGGCAACAACGGATAGGGGAAGGAGACCAGGATGCCGCCCTGCCCATCCGCCACCCCCACCCCCTTGACCTGGCCCCCGATGCTCACCGTCATCACCGCGAAGCTGGCGGGGCCGGCCGGCTCCCCGCCGCGGACGATGGCCAGATGGGCCAGCACTTGGGCGCGCGCCCCAGGGGCGACGCCGGCCACGGCTGGAAACAGGGGTACAAAGTCTGGCCTGGATCCGGGGGGACTTCCGGCTGGCAAGAGCGCGGGGCTGATGTCCGGAGGCAGGGCGTCAAAGTTGGGCCAGGCGATGGGGGCCTCCGCCGGAAGGCTGGCGACCAGGCGCGATGTCAGATACCGGTTGCGGGGATCGCGGACGCGGAGTTCGAAGGGGCGCGCCACAGCCGGCCAATGGGAGGGGTGGACGGACTCCTCAGGGGAGAGACCGGGCACACGGGACGCGGTCCAGGTGCCACTGGGGGTGGATGTGAGCACGAGGCTCCGATGAGCGGGGCCAGTTTCCGTCGCCGTGATCAGTAACTCGTCGCGCACGAGCGACAGATCCGAGACGTCTCGCGTGCGCAGGGCCAGGGGCACCCGCAGGGTGACGATATCGGGGGATTGGAGACGGGGGTCGAGAGTCATGAGGAGCGCACCCCAACCTGGAATTCCCGGGTGGTCACCGGCGGGCCCTCGCTAAAGGCCTCCTGGCTATCGATGAGCACCATCCGCATCAAGTAGTTGGCGGCCGGAGGAAACTGTTTGAGTCGATCCCAAAGAGCCAGATGGTCGGCCAACGCCAGGGGATCGCAGATCAGGTCCACGTCCTCCTCTGGGGCGAAAATGTCGGATTCTGCGAGATAGAAATTGAGTTGCGCCGCCGTCAACGGGCCGGCGTCCTCCAGGGCCCGCATCACCCAGCCCAGCAGGCGAGCCTGGCGCTCGGGATCACTGGAATAGGGAATCACCAGAAACGACAGATCCAGGGGGAGCGAGGGCTTGAAGCGGTTGCCAAACGCGTCCACCCGCGCCCCCCGGGAGCGGCGCTGGCCATTCAGCGCGACACGCCAGAGACAAATCGCGATGCCATCTCCCGTCAATCCCCTCTCCACGGCGTTGGGCAACAGGGTGGCCACCGTCAAGGAGGGGCCAAACTCAGGGCGGGGGTAGCGTTCCTTGATCAGACCCACGATGGCGGCGCCAGCCGCGGCAATCGCCCGGTAATGGGCCATTTATGCCCTCCACCCTGGAGTGGAAAGGGAGGCCTGGAAGGGTGAGCGACGGCGCTTCGCCGGAGCCAGGGGGCGGCGAAGCCCCCGGAGCGGGGAGCGTGAGATCGGGAGCGTTGGCGACGTGCCCTCGCCGATCATCGACCAGAAGGGCGAAGACCTGGAGGCGTCCACGACGCGAGTGCTCCCCATGGCCTTCCAGCTCGGAACGCCACGTCACTTTGACATGACAGATGAACGGGAAATGGACGGTGGGCAAGATATCTTCATTCTTTAGGCTTCTTCAACAGCGAGTGAGCGCGACGGCTCTGGGCTGACATCAATACTCCCTCCCGCGCCCGGGTGATCACCCCCGAGCCGACGACCGTCGCCCAAACGGGACCAGAGGCCTCCCGCGGGGTGATGGGCGGCGTGAGGATTCCCGGCCTCGGCCCGAATCGGCGAGCGGTAGCTTTTGCTCGCTTCTCACCCTCCCGATGGCCGCTGACACCCTTGCCCTGCTGAGCCTGGAGGGCGGCGTGGATCAAGCCATGTTGACGGAATGGCTGCGGCAGTGGGGGTATGGCGTGATCTTCGTGGCGATGCTGCTGGAAAACGCCGGGCTCCCCCTGCCTGGAGAAACCGTCACCTTGTTGGGGGGCTACGCCGCCGGTGGCGGGCAGCTGAATGTGGTGGGGGTGATGGCCGCGGCGGCGGGCGGGGCGATCTTGGGGGACAACCTGGGCTACTGGGTGGGACGACGGGCCGGGTGGGATCTGATCCTCCGGGTGGGCCGGCTGCTGCGCCAGTCGCCCGAGCAGCTGGAGGGGCGTCGGGAGCAATTTCTGCGCCATGCCAACGCCTCGGTTCTGTTGGGGCGCTTCGTGGCCGTGCTGCGGGTGGTGGCCGGCCCCATGGCCGGCGCCGTGGGCATGCCCTACCCCCGCTTCCTGCTGTGCAACAGCGCCGGAGCCGTCCTCTGGGCGAGCACCATGGTGACCCTGGCCTGGTTGGGGGGCCGTTGGATTCCCTTCTCCCAGATGATGAGCGGGGTGATCGACTTTGGCCTGGGCGCCCTCCTTCTCGTGGTGGTGCTGGTCTTGGTGCCCAAGCTTCTCTCCCGCCTGGAGCGGCGCCAACTCGAGAGCAAGCCCCCAGGCACCGTCCCCCCGGCCCCCTGAGTCCGGGGCCCTCGCACCAGCGATCATGGGGGATGCGTCGCTCCCCTCCCATGCCCTGGCGGTTTGTCCGCTATCTGCTGTTCCCCCTGGGATGTTGCGCGGCGGGATTGGCGATCGTGCTGGGGTGGAAAGGGTTGAGTGCCGCCTGGGTCACCCTGGTGCTCCTGGTGCTGGAGGTGTCGCTCTCCTTCGACAACGCAGTGGTGAACGCCCGGGTGCTCGACAAGCTCACCCCAGGGCAGCAACGCTTCTTCCTCACCTGGGGCTTGGTGATCCCGGTGTTTGGCGTGCGCTTCGCTGGGCCTTTGCTAATGGTGGCCCTGGCGGGAGGGGTGAGCCTGCGGCAGGCCTTCGATGCGGCCCTGCACAAACCCCAGGAATACAAACACCTGCTTGATCTGGCCGAACCCCGCATCCTGGCCTTCGGGGGGATGTTTCTGCTGATGGTGTTTCTGCGCTATTTCTTTGATGAAGCGAAAACGCTCCATTGGTTCCGCCCCCTGGAGAAGCGCCTTAGCGATGCGGGTCGGGTGGAGGCCTTGGAGATTGCCCTGGCCCTGATCCTGCTGTTGGCCCTGGTGGCCTTCCTGCCAGGGGAGCGGCGGGCCGAGGTGATGGTGGCAGGGGTGCTGGGCTTGGTGTTGCAGTTGTTGAGCACATCGCTGGCGGAGGCCTTTGGCGATGAGGAGCAGGCCGGAGCCCGCCTCGCGGCTGGAGGAGGCCTGGCCAGCCTGCTCTACCTGGAATTGCTGGATGCCTCCTTCAGCCTCGATGGCACCATCGGCGCCTTTGCCATCACCTCCAATTTGGCCCTGATCATGGTCGGCCTGGGGCTAGGGGCCCTCTTTATCCGCTCCCTCACCCTGCTGATCAGCCGCGAGCGGGCCCTCGATCAGCTGATCTTCCTGGAGCATGGCGCCCACTACGCCATCGGCGCCCTCGGCGGGCTCATGCTGGCGAGCATCTGGCTGAGGGAGCACCACAGCCACCTGCCGGAATGGGTGACCGGCCTCATCGGGTTGGTGTTTCTGGCCCTGTCGCTGGGCGATTCCCTACGGCACCGCAAGCGGTTCGTCAGCTCCGCCCCTCATAGCCCGTAATAACGGCAGATCAGAAAGGGCACCGTCACCGCCAGCATCAAGGTGAGGGGCGCTCCGTAGCGGGTCATGTCGAGAAAGCGGTAGCGACCAGGGCCAAACACCATGAGGTTGGTCTGGTAGCCAATCGGAGTGAGGAAACTCTGGCTGGCGGCAAAGAGAATGGCGATGATGAAGGCCATGGGCGGCAGGTTGAGGCCCTTGGCGATCTCCGTGGCAATGGGCGTCAGCAGCACCACGGTGGCGCCATTGCTGAGGGCCTCGGTGAACATCTGGGCCAGCACAAACACCACCAGCAGCACCCCATAGGCGGGCCAACCCTGGAGGGAGTGCAGCAAATCCTTGGCCAGGGCCTCGGCTAAGCCTGTCTTCTGCATCGCCACGGAAAAACAGGAGAGCGAGCCCAGCAGCAGGATCACATCCCAACGGATGGAGCGCTGCACCTCTCCCGGCCGCAAGCAACCAGTGGCCACCATGATCACCACCGCCAGCAGCACGGCCGCCATCAGGGGCAACACTTTGAGCATCGGCAGCAGAATCACCAGGGCGGCAACGATCACCGCCACCGACTTGCGGTTGGTGGTGGGCAGATCCTTTTCCAACTCATCCAGCAGCACCAGGTCGTTGTTGGCCTGCATGCCCCGGATCGCATCCACCGGCGCCTGCAGCAGCAACACGTCGCCCGCCTGCAACACCAGCCGTCCCAGCCGCTCCCGCAACACCTGGTTGCCGCGGCGTACGGCCATCAAGGTGGCGTTGTAGCTCTGGCGGAAACGCAGGTCGCGGGGGCTGGAACCCGTCAGACTGGAGCCGTTGGGCAGCAGCACTTCCACGATCCGCTGGGTGGTGACCTCCGGGCGGGAGAGCTCCTGAATGGCATCGTCTTGCTCGCCGGCGGGGGAGAGCACCACGGTGTGCTCCTGTTGCAGGCGCAGCAGGGTTTCGCGATTGCAGCGGAGCACGAGCCGGTCGCCCCCCTGCAACACCCGATCCGCCAGCGGCGCGCCGTAGATCTGCTCGTCCCGTTGCAGTTCGAGCACGTCGACATCAAAGCGGCGTTGCAGGCGACTGGCGTGCAGGGTCTGGCCGATCAGCTCGGAGCCTTTGGGGATCAACACCTCCGTGAGGTAGCCCTCCCGCGCAAGCCCGCCGAGCAGGTCGTCGCCATCGATGCCCCGGTCGGGCAGGAGGCGGTCGCTGGCCCAGAGCATGTAGAGGCTGCCCAAGATCCAGATGGGGATGCCGATGCTGGTGAAGCTGAAGAGCTCCAGGGAGCCGTAGCCCAGTTGCCTGCTGACATCGCTGGCCAGCAGGTTCGTCGACGTGCCCAGCAGGGAGATCGTGCCTCCCAGCACGGTGGCGAAGGACAGGGGAAGCAGCACCCGGGAGGGGGCGACCTTGCGGCGGTGGCACCAGCCCTCGATCACCGGCAGCAGGGTCGCCACGATCGGGGTGTTGGGGATGAAGCCCGAGACCGGAGCCACCACACCCACCAGCAGGGCGATCATGCGCTTGGGACTGCGCACGGCGTCGGAGCCGATCAGGGCCCGCAGGCGATCGAGGCCGCCGCTGCGAAAGAGGCCCGCCGACACGGCAAAGAGGCCCATCAGGGTGATCAGGGCGGGGCTGCCGAAGCCCTGCACCGCCTCATCGGGCTTGAGCACCTGAAACGCCACCAACAAGGCCGCCGCGAGCAGCCCCACCACTTCCGGCGCCAGCCAACCGGTGATGAAGAGCAGGATCGAGACCGCGAAGACAGCCAGGGTGAGGAAGCCCGGCCACGTGGAAGCCACCGCGAGGAAGTTGCTCATGGAAGGGGCCGCGCGCCTGCAAACGTAAAATACGGTTTGTCAGTAGGAATTTAGTCCCATCTGTGGCGGAGCTCAATCCGACCGCCGTTGTGTCGCGTCGCCTGCCCCTCCGCTCAGAGGTAGAAGCCCACCGTGGTCACCACCCGAGTGCCCTGCGCCCGCAAGGCATTGCGCAGCAGGATCGTGCTCTGGTTGTGCAGCAGGTTTTCCCAGCGGTGCCGCGTCACAAACACGGGCAGCACAATCACGCAAAACCGATCCCGATCCTTGCGGTGCTCCCGCTCGAATTGCTTGACAAAGTCAACCACCGGATCCACAAGGGAGCGATAAGGCGAATCGAGCACCTTCAGCTTCACCTCCGGCACCTGCCGCAGCCAGTTGTCCTGGAAATCCCGGGTGCTTGTTGTGCCCAGATCCACATGCACCGCCACCAGCTCGCTGGAGATTGTGCGGGCGAACCGGATCGCCTCGAACGTGCCCCGGTGCAACTGCCCCACCAGCACCACGGTGGGCGTGCCGCCGCTGGCGGGGGGGGGCGGCAGCTTCAAGCGCACGCCTTTTTTCAAGTGCAGTCGCTGGGCCACATGGTTGTAGTGGATGCGAATGCGCAGAAAGATCGCCACCAGGATCGGAATGGTGAGCACCACCAACCAGGCGCCATGGGTGAACTTGCTCAACAGCAACACCACCGTCACCACAGCGGTGATCACGGCCCCCAGACCGTTCACCACGGCCTTGCTGTGCCAGCTTCGACCGCGCTCCTTCCACCAATGCACCACCATTCCCGTTTGCGAGAGGGTGAAGCTCAGAAACACCCCCACCGCATACAGAGGAATCAATTGGCTGACGCTGCCCTGAAACACAATCAGCAAGAGCGCCGCGAATCCACTCAGGGCATAGATGCCGTTGCTGAACACCAGCCGGTCGCCCAGGGAGGCCAGCTGGCGGGGCAGGAAGCCATCGCGGGCCAGGAAGGCCGCCAGCCGAGGGAAATCGGCGTAGGCCGTGTTTGCCGCCAGCAGGAGGATCAGCAAGGTGGCGAGTTGCAGCAAGGCCAGCAACACACCGTCGCCAAAAATCCGCTCCCCCAGCTGGTACAGCAGGGTGGGGCCATTTTCCAGATACACCAGGCCGCTCTGGTGGGCCAGGGCGCTGATGCCGCTGAACATCAACGCCAGCATCGTCACCATCACCGCCAGCACCCGCCGGGCGTTGCCCCACTCCACGGGCTTGAAGGCCGCCACGCTGTCGCTGATGGCCTCTATACCCGTGAGGGCGGCGCAGCCCGAACTGAAGGCCCGCAGCAGCAACATCGGGCCAAACACCGTGAGACCGCTTTCGTGGGCCTTCTCCAACAGCGCCTGCTGGGTGGGGAGCGGGGTGGTGGGCAGCTGGCCCATGCCGGTTTTCACCGCTCCAGCCACCAGGAGCAGCATCACCATGCCCATGAAGAAATAGGTGGGCACGCTCATCAGGCCCGCGCTCGAACTCACCCCCCGCAGGTTGGCCACCATCACCAGCACCACCGCCACCAGGCAGAGGGGCACCCGCTCCGCTTCCAGGTTGGGGAAATAGGAGGTGAGGGCGGCGATGCCCGCCGCCACGCTCACCGCCACGGTGAGCACATAGTCGATGGAGAGGGAGGCGCCGGCCACCAGACCCGGGATGGGGCCAAGGTTTTCCTCCGACACCCGGTAGGAGCCCCCGCCATGGGGATAGGCCCGGATGGTCTGCCGATAGCTCGTGCCCACGATCACCATCAGGGCCACAATCAAGCCCGTGATCGGCAGGGTGTAGGTGAGGGCCGCCGCTCCAGCCATGCCCAGCATCAACACGATTTCCTGGGTGGCGTAAGCCACCGAGGACAGGGCGTCTGAACTCAAAATGGCCAAGGCCTCGGCGTTGCTGTAGCGCTCCTCGTGGTGGGCGCTGGTGGGCAACGGTTGGCCGATCAACAGCTTGCGCAGCGTGGCCAAGGCTTGAAAACGTGCCATCGACGGGGCCGGGCTGCCGCTAAAACCTACGACCCACCATCTCCAGCCTCAGGAAACCGTCGCTGGCGCCCAAAGGACGTTAAGTTCCTGGCCGACTAGCCCCCCCTCAGTGACCCTGTCTCCCGTTCGGCCCCTCTGGCATTCCCTCTCCCCCCAGGATTGCCTGCGGCAGCTTGACGCGACGGAGGAGGGGCTCTCCACCGCTCAAAGCGCCGAGCGGCTGGCCCGGATCGGCCTCAACCGGCTGGAGCTGGCCGCCGGTCGGGGCAACCTTCGCATCCTTTGGGATCAATTCAGCAACGTGATGTTGGTGATGCTGCTCGCTGTGGCGGCGGTGTCAGCCGGGGTGGCCTATGTGGAGCAAAAATTTCCAAAAGACGCGATCGCGATTGTTTTGATCGTGGGCCTCAACGCCCTGCTGGGGTACCTGCAAGAGTCCCGTGCTCAAAAGGCTCTCCTGGCCCTGCGGGAGATGGCCCAGCCCCTGGTGATGGTGCGCCGCGATCTGGAGTGGCAGCGCCTGCCCAGCGAACAACTCGTTCCTGGCGACTTGATTCGCGTGGAGGCGGGCGATCGGGTTCCCGCTGACGCCCGGGTGTTGGAAAGCGTGGAGCTCGGACTCCGGGAGGCCGCTCTCACGGGGGAGGCGGAAGTGGTGAACAAGCAGGCCCAGCTGCTCTTGGAGGACTCCACGCCGGTGCTGGAACGGCAAAATTGCCTCTTCCAAGGCACGGAGGTGGCCCGAGGTCGGGGCACCGCGGTGGTGACGTCCACCGGCATGGCCACGGAGCTGGGCCAGATCGCCGAGCTGATCAACACCGCCGGCGGTGAGACCACCCCCCTGCAGGAGCGGCTCGATGGCCTGGCCAACGTGTTGGTGGGCTCCGCTTTGGCCCTGGTGGCCTTGGTGGTGCTTGGCGGCTGGCTGCTGGGCCAACCTCTGCTCAACCTTCTGGAGGTGGCCCTCTCGATGGCCGTGGCGATCGTGCCGGAGGGCTTGCCCGCCGTGATCACCGTCACCCTGGCCATCGGCACCCAGCGCATGGTGCAGCGGGCCGCCCTGATTCGCCGCCTGCCCGCGGTGGAAGCCCTGGGTTCGGTAACCGTGATCTGCTCCGACAAGACAGGCACCCTCACCCAAAACCGCCAGGTGGTGCAGGAACTGCGCTGCGGCACCGAGGCGGTGGCCGTATCGGGCCAGGGCTATGAGCCCACGCGCACCTTCAAGGCCCGGCCACTCCATCCCCCGGCCGGGAGCCACCCCGGCTTGCCGGAAGGGTGCCGCGACCTGCTGTTGAAGGCCGGGGTGCTCTGCAGCGACGCCGAACTCACCAAGGAGGAGAACGGACGTTTCGAAATCCTGGGCGACCCCACCGAAGGCGCTTTGCTGGTGGTGGCCGCCAAAGCGGGCATGGACGGCTTTGCCCTGCGCAGCCACTACCCCCGGGAAGCGGAGATTCCCTTCAGCTCGGAGCGCCAGCTCATGGCCGTGTGGGTCCACGACCGTGACGGCCAGCTCCAGGCTCCCCTGGGGGCCATCGCCCAGGGGTCCCAAACCTTGCTCATCAGCAAAGGGGCTCCCGAGGTGATCGTCCCCACCTGCAGCCGCTGGATCGATGGCTCGGGCGTGGTGGCCCTTGAGGCCAATGAGCGGCGCTGGTGGCTGGAGCAGGCCAAAGAGCTGGCGGCCAAGGGCCTCCGGGTGCTGGCTTTCGCCTGCGCCCCCCATCACCCCAGCCCCGAGCTGGAGCTGGGGGAGCAGGTGCTGCTGGGCCTGATGGCCCAGCTGGATCCCGCCCGACCGGAGGTGGCCTTGGCCGTGAGCCGCTGCAGGGAAGCGGGGATTCGGCCCGTGATGATCACGGGCGATCATCCCCTCACGGCCAAAGCCATTGGCACCGGCATCGGCCTGGCCGACGCCGAGAGTGAGGTTGTGCTGGGACGGGAGCTGGAAAGCTTTGACGAGGCCCGACTCAAGAGCGTGGTGAGCCAGTGCAACATCTATGCCCGGGTGCCCCCCGAGCAAAAGCTGCGCATCGTCAAAGCCCTCCAAGCCAATGGTCAGGTGGTGGCGATGACCGGCGACGGGGTCAATGACGCCCCCGCCCTGAAACAAGCGCACATCGGGGTGGCGATGGGCATCACGGGCACGGAGGTGAGCAAGGAGGCGGCCGACATGGTGCTTCTGGATGACAACTTCGCCACGATTGTCAACGCGGTGGAGGAAGGGAGGCTGGTGTACGCGAATATCCGCCGCTTCGTGAAATACATCCTCGGCAGCAATGTGGGTGAACTGCTCACCATCGCCGCCGCACCCTTGGTGGGACTGTTCGGGGTGCCGATGACACCGCTTCAGATTCTCTGGATGAACCTGGTCACCGACGGGGTGCCCGCCCTGGCCCTGGCCCTCGAGCCTGGAGAGAGCGACCTCATGCGACGGCCCCCGGCCGAGCCCGGCGAATCCATCTTCGCCCGCGGCATAGGCCGCTACATCCTGCGGGTGGGCGTGGTCTTCGCCGCCCTCACGATCGCCTTGATGGTGTGGGCCTACCGCACCTACGGGCCCGATGGCCCCTGGCGCACCATGGTGTTCACCACCCTCTGCCTGGCCCAAATGGGCCATGCTCTAGCGGCCCGCAGCGACCGGCCCCTGATCCAGGTGGCCCCCTTCTCCAACCCCTGGCTGCTCTGGGCGGTGCTGCTCACCACCGCCCTCCAAATGGCCCTGCTCTACGTTCCAGCCCTGGCGAAGTTTTTTGGCACCGTTCCCCTTTCAGGGAAGGATCTGGGCATCTGCGTCGGCTTCAGTTTGATTCTCTTCGTCTATCTCGAACTCGAGAAGGTTTGGCGGCTCCGGCGCCGCCGGGCTCAATCCCATGCCTGATGTCACCAGCCTGCTGAAAACCCTGGTGGAATCCCTGCCACGGCTGATCCAGCAGGGGGCTGAGCGCAACCCGCTTCTGGGGTACGCCCTGATCACCCTGGGGATGTTTCTTGAGAATCTCCTCCCCCCCATCCCCGCCGAATTGATCATGCCCCTGGGGGGATACCTGGCCCACAAAGGCCAGTTAGGGCTGGTGCCGGTGATCTTGTCCGGCCTCCTCGGCACCGTGTTGGGCGCCTGGTTTTGGTATGGCGTGGGCCGGCTGATCAACGAGGAACGTCTGGAGCACCTCATCGGCCGCCATGGTCGCTGGATGGGGGTCACCCCCCAGGGCCTGCGTCAGAGCCGGCGCTGGTTTCAACGGCATGGGGCGGCGGTGGTGTTCTGGGGGCGGCTGGTGCCAGCGGTTCGCACCCTGATCTCCGTGCCAGCGGGCATTGAATTGATGCCCCAACCAGGGTTTCTGCTCTGGACGACAGCCGGCAGCAGCATCCTGGTGATCGCCCTCGCCCTGGCGGGAAAAACCCTTGGAGAGAACTACGGCAAGGTGTTGAGCTGGATGGAGCCGATCGGCGGCTTTGTGGTGGGGGGCCTCTTGGGGATGGCGGTCCTGCTGCTCCTGCTGGTGTTCTGGCGCGGCCGCGGGGGGCAGTCGCGTTGAAGGCGAAGGGACCAAACCGTTCAGTCGCCAGGGTGGGTTGGGGTGGCGCGGGTCTCCAGCGCCCGCTCGCCAGGCCCCCCATGACGATCCACCAAAGCGCTGGGCTCCAACAGCGGGCTATTTTCTCCCTGCGCCTCCGCCGCTTCCTCCCGCTGGATGGTTTCCGCGCCCTCCCTGCGGGCCTCGTTCAAGGAAGCCAGCGAGAGCAGAGCCCCACCCACTAGGGCCATCACCAGCAGGGAGCTGGCGGCCACGAGGCGCTGTCGCGACAGGGAGGCCGCTTCCCGTTGATCCACCGGCAGGCCGCAATCCGTGCAGATCAGCATGGGATGGGTGCGCCCCACCTTGGTGAGCATCCGGCAGCCGCATTGACGACAGGCCACGGCAGACAGACAAAAATCAACTCTGGCACCGGGGGATGGACCCGCTTGGCTCATCGTGAGCCATAACGGCGGCTTTTCCATGGCATCAGCAGCACCTTGTGAAGGATCCGCCCAGGGATGGCGAAAGATCTCTAGTCTTCCCCGCCAATGGGGCCTCGCGTCCGGCCTGTCTCTGTCGCCATGACCCTTCTTCTTGCCCAGACCGCCTGGCTGGTTCCGCTCTACCCCCTCCTGGCCTCCCTGCTCTCGTTGCTGTGGTCGCCCGGGCTGATCTCCCGGACGGGGCCTCGCCCCTGCGGGTATCTCAACCTGTTCATGGTCAGCGTGGCGTTTGTCCACAGCGCCATGGCCATGGTGGCCTTGCATTCCAACTCCACCGCCGGCTCCTCGGCCATCTACCGCCCACTGACGTTTGGCTGGACCTGGCTCGACACGGCTGGCCTGCGCATCGGCTTTGACGGATTGATCACCGAGCCGGCCCTGATCGCCATGACCGTCATCACGGGGCTGCATGTGCTGGTCCAGGTGTATTCCATCGCCTATCTGGAAATGGATTGGGGTTGGCCTCGTTTTTTTGGCTCCCTGAGTTTTTTCGAGGCTGGCTTATGCGCCCTGGTGCTCACCGATTCGCTGTTTTTCAGCTACGTCATTCTTGAGCTGCTCACCCTCGGCACCTATCTGATCGTCGGCACCTGGTACAACCAGCCCCTGGTGGTGAAAGGGGCCCGGGACGCCTTTCTCACCAAGCGGATTGGGGATCTCATCCTTCTGGCTGGCGTGATCGCCCTGTTGCCCCTCACGGGCACCTGGAACTTCCACGGCCTTCAGGCCTGGGCCGCCGATCAGGCCAACAACCACATTCCTCTCACCCCGAGCGTCACCCTGATTCTGCTGGCCCTGATCGCAGGTCCCATGGGTAAGTGCGCCCAGATCCCTCTTCACCTTTGGCTGGATGAGGCCATGGAGAGCCCCCTGCCCTCCACGGTGCTGCGCAATTCCGTGGTGGTGGTGGGGGGGATCTGGGTGCTCTTGCGGCTGGAGCCCTTGATTGCCCTGAGCCCCCTGGTGCAAACCGTGCTGGTGGTGGTGGGTGGAACCAGTGCCCTGGTGGGATCCCTGATCGCCCTGGCCCAGATCGATGTGAAGCGGGCCCTTTCTTTTGTGGTCACCAGCTGGATGGGTCTTCTGTTCATGGCCGTGGGCCTGGGGGGCATCAACGTGGCCGATCACCTGATGCTGGTGTACCCGCTGCCGATGGCCCTGATGCTGATGGCCACCGGCGCGATCGTGTTCACCAACGTCACCCAAGACCTGACCCAGCTGGGAGGCCTTTGGAAGAAGCGGCCCTTGATGGGATTGGCCTTCCTCTCAGGAGCGGGTGGGCTGATGGCGCTCCCGCCCTTCGCGGGCTTCGCGGCTCTCAGGGAGCTGCTGGCCGTGGCCACCAGCGGCGACCACCCCTGGCTCCTGGGGGCCATCGTGCTGGTCACCAACGCCTTGCTGAGCGCTGGCCTGATTCGGGTGTTCGGCCTCATCTGGGGTGGGAGGCCCAGTGCCTTCACCACCCGCTCCCCGGAGGCGCTGTGGCTGCTGGTGCTCCCAACTTTCGTGCTCATGGGAATGGTGCTCCATCTGCCCCAGTTGCTGGTGCGCAATGGCGTCTACCCCCTCACCCCCCTGGCCGGATGGGGCCCGATGGCCTGGCCCTTGCTGGCGAGCACCCTGGTGGGTGCTGGGCTCTCAGCTCTCTTCTACCTTCGCCCTCACCCCCTGGCGCACTTGCCCTCCACCCTGGGCGGGCTCCAAGACTGGCTGGCCCACGACATGCAAACCGAGCGGTTTTATCACCGCACCATCGTGGGCCTGGTGGTGGCCCTCGCCCGGCTTAGCGCGTGGTCGGACCAGCGGATCGTGGATGGGTTCAGCGGCACTACCGGGGCGGTGGCCCTTCAAGGAGCCAAACGCCTCAGCTTCACCACCTCGGGCCGGTCGCAGGCCTATGCCCTCACGCTCCTGCTGGGCATCCTCCTGATGGCGGCTTGGTTGCTCGCCAATCCGGTGTCCTCCAATCTTCTCCGCCCGCTCCGCTGATGCCGCCCTCCATCCTGTTGTCGCTCCTTGGGCTGCCCCTGGCGGCGGCCCTGGTCCTGCCCGTCCTGTCCGGGGAGAATTCCGTTCGCTTGCGCAACCTCTCCGCCCTAGCCTGCGCGGGGCAGCTGATCCTGGGGTTGGCCTGCTGGCGTTTTCCCCCCGCCGATCTCCATCAAGCCTGGCTACCAAAACTGAGCCTGTCGCTCGATCTGGGCCTGGATGGTCTGTCGCTCCCCCTGGTGCTGCTCACTGCCCTGCTGAGCACCACGGCGATCCTTTCGGCGCCCAACGACCAATCCCGACCCCGGCTCTTCTATTCCCTGCTGCTCGCCACCAATGTGGGCGTGGTGGGAGCGTTTCTGGCGCGCAATGCCCTGCTGTTTTTGCTGGCCTTCGAATTGGTGCTCATTCCCGCCACGTTGCTGGTGGCCACCTGGGGGGGACCTCGACGGGCGGGCGCGGCCATCCGCTACCTGGTGTACGGCTCCGTTTCGGGCCTTAGTTTGCTGGGGGGGGTGTTGGCCCTGGGTTGGTTCAACGGCCATGGGATCAGTTTTTCCTACACGGATCTGGCCCAGGCCGATCTCAGCCCCACCTCCCAGGCCTGGATTTTGGCCCTTCTGCTGCTGGCCTTTGGCTTGAAGCTGCCGGTGGTGCCCCTGCACGGTTGGCAACCGTTCACCTACGGAGAGGCGCCGATCCCCGCCGTGATGCTGCTGGGAGGGGCGGTGTCCAAGCTGGGAGCCTATGGATTGCTGCGTTTTGGGGTGGGTTTCCTGCCTGAGGTCTGGGCGGCCTGGTCTCCCTGGATCGCCGCGGCCGGGGCGGTGAGCGCCATCTACGGGGCCCTGAACGCCATCGCCCAAACCGACATCCGACGGTTGATGGCCTACAGCTCCCTTGGGCACATGGGGTTGTTGGTGCTCGCCCTGGCGGCGGCCACTCCCCTCAGCCTGCAGGGCGCCGTCGCCCAGATCCTGGCCCACGGAATGATCGTGGCCCTGCTGTTTGCCTGCGTGGGGCTGATCGAGAGAAAAACGGGCAGCAGCTCGATTCCCGAGCTTTCAGGCCTGCTGAATCCTCTGCGGGGGCTCCCTTTCACCATGGGAATGCTGCTGCTGGCCCTGATGGCCGCCGCCGGGATCCCTGGCCTCGCTGGCTTTCCGGCGGAGTTGGTGGTGTTTGAGGGCAGCTGGGTGGTGTTTCCCAGGGCCACGCTGATCTGCTTGCTGGCCTCAGGTTTCACGGCCGTTTACGCCATTCGCCTGTTCAACCGGGTGGGTTTCGGCAGGCTCGACAACACCAAGGCCAACTGGGCCTCCACCCGATGGTCGGAGCGGGCGCCAGCGGTGGTGCTCACCCTGCTGATCCTGGTGAGTGGCCTGTGGCCCAAGGCCCTCACGGGCTGGAGTGAGGAGGCCACCTCCGCCCTGGCGCTTCGTTCCTTCTCACTTCCCGTCCAGATGGTGGCTTCCCCTTGGAACACCACCGCCATCGCCTCCACCAACCTCCAGACGTTGCCCTCATGACGCCCCCCTCCGCCACCGTTGAGGCACCACGCCAGGCTCCCTTGATCCCCCCCTCCGAGCATCGCTGGGCTGAGGTCATCCATCGACTGGAGGCCGGGGGGTCGATGCTGCCCGACACGCCAGAAAACTTGAAGCAGATCATTGGCATCTACAAGGCTTACGCCGTGCCGATGGATTTCTACTGGCGGGATTTGCTGTACATCGCCGAGCAGGTGTTTCTCAATCCGCTGCCAGCGTTCAAGTATTTCCCATCCCAGGCCTATCTGGATCGGCCGAATTCCTATGCCGGAGACCAATCCCAATTGCGCATCTGGCGAGGCGGCGAGAAAGCGCACCCAGAGCTGTTGGACTTCATGGCGAAGGGCGAAACCCAGACAATGCCCAAGCTGCTGCATCACCTGTGGCACGATCGCATCAACATGGAATTCGCCGAAGCCTGCATGCAAGCCATGCTCTGGCACCAGGGCATGGGGGGACGCTTCAACGACTATCTGGAAAGCGAGGCCTACCGAGCCAATGCGGATCGGGCGATCAAGGCTTATTTCCGGGGCAACCCCCTGATGCTGGGGCTGTACAAACTGTTCCCTGAAATGTTCATGGAACAGGTGAAGCAGATGAGCTATTACGCGAATTTGGGCCTGTTTTGGGAGGTGATGGCCCCGGTGTTCTTTGAAATGAGTGACATCTACGATGAAGGGGGCTTCAGCGGCGTGCCAGACGCCATGAATTTCCTGGTGAATGGCATCTTTGCCGTGGCGGGGCGGCCAATTTATCACCACGTTTATGTCGGTGAGGAATGCATCGAAGTTATCCCCAAATCAGAAGGATTTACCTGGCTCTATGAAGCGGCTCTTCCCTATGTGGAAGCTGTGTTTTACCGAACGGCACCGTTTCGCGGCACCAAGAGTTACAACGCTCAGGCCTATCAGGTGCCTTCAGACCAGGCGGATTTTCACTATGGAATTCTCTATGCAGACGTATTCCCTGTGGGGTCCGCGGGGATCCCGCCCACCCTGCTGATGCAAGACATGTTGCATTTCCTTCCCCCCTATTTGGAAGAGATCTATCTGCATCACCGGCGGGGAGAGGAAGACCAGCTGATTCAGCTGGGCATCACCTTCCAGCGCTCCATGTACAACGTCACCTCCGCGGTGATCCAGGCTTTGCGTTGCGCCCTCCTGTATCCGCTCGACGACACCGATCCCGAACACTTGCTGGCCAATCGGCGGTTCTTTGAGGCCCAGATGGATCGTTTCATCCGCCCGGAGGCCCGCCTGGGTGACGTGCAAACCCAGGATTATCGTTAAACGCCCGGTCTCACATTTCTGAGTTCACCCTTCGATTGAGGATGATTGTTGATGGCAAACATTATTGAAACGGCCAAAGCCGCTGGCTGTTTCTCCACCTTGCTCACCGCCGTGGAGGTGGCCGGTCTCACCTCCGCGTTGGAGAGTCCGGGCCCCTTCACCGTTTTTGCCCCAGTGGATGACGCCTTCGCCGCCCTCCCTCCAGGCACGGTGCAAACCCTGGTGGACAATCCCCCTCAGCTGGCCCGGATCTTGAAGTATCACGTGCTGGCGGGCGACCATCGCAAAGCGGAGCTGGTGGATCAACCCGAATGGACCAGCTTGGAGGGCGCCCCTGTGGCCATCCGCCGGGCGGAGCCGTTTGAGGTCAAAAACGCCACGGTCGTCTCGGCGGATGTGGTCTGCGACAACGGCGTGGTGCACGTGATCGATCGGGTGATCCTGCCGGGATGAGCCTTTCCACGTCAGCCTGAGCTTGTGCCACCCGAAGGACGTGTAAAAATCGGCGCGTCTTGAGCTTCCCCCATGCGCCGTCTGGCCCGTTGGCTCCCCCTGTCCCTTCTCGCCGCCGGCCTGCTCGGAGGGTGCGCCCCCGACGGGGGTTCCGGGGTGCAAAGCGCGAAGCTGAGTGCGATCCAGGGACGGGGCAAGTTGATCTGCGGGGTGGATGGAAAGTTGCCGGGCTTCAGCTTTGTGGGGCCCGACGGCACCTACAGCGGATTGGATGTGGACGTGTGCAAGGCCGTGGCGGCGGCGCTCTTCGGCGATCCCAAGAAGGTGGAATACCGCGATCTCAACTCCAGCGAGCGCTTTGCCGCCCTGGCCAGCGGCGAGGTGGACCTGCTCTCGCGCAACACCACCATGACCCTCAGCCGGGACGCGGCGGGGGGAAACGCGCTGAGTTTCGCCCCCACCGTTTTCTATGACGGCCAGGGGGTGATGACCCCCAAAGCGAGCGGCATCACCACCCTGAAGGCCCTGGCGGGCAAACCGATCTGCGTGGAGAGCGGCACCACCACCGAGCTCAACCTGGCGGATCGGATGCGGGAGCTGAATGTGCCCTACACCCCGCTGAAGTTCCAAACCGGCGACCAAACCTACGCCGCCTACCTGGGTGGGCGGTGCGTGGCGGTCACCAGCGACCGCTCCCAGCTGGCGGCCAAGCGCACGAGCTTCCCCAAGCCCGACGAGCACGTGCTGCTGCCTGATGTGATGAGCAAGGAGCCCCTCACCCCGGCCACCGTGAACGCCGATCCCCCTTGGGCGGATGTGGTGCGCTGGACCGTCAACACCCTGTTCCAGGCCGAGGAGTTGGGCATCACCCAGGCCAACGTGGCGGCGAAGGTGGCCGAGGCCAAGGCCAACCCCAAGCTGGCCGACCTGCGGCGGTTCCTCGGGGTGGAGGGGGATTTCGGCAAGCAACTGGGCCTGCCGGCCGACTTTGTGCCCAAGGTGATCGGGGCGGTGGGCAACTACGGCGAGGTGTTCGACCGCAACGTGGGGCCCCAATCGGCGCTCAAACTGGATCGAGGCAGCAACAAACAGTGGAAGGACGGCGGCTTGATCTACTCGCCTCCCTTCCGCTGAGCCGATGGCCCCCTCCTTCCCTCCGAGCGGCTCTCCCTCAGCCCCGCCGACCAGCCCCGAGGGATCGCCGCCCTGGTGGCGCGATCGACGCGTGGTTCCCTGGCTGGTGCAGGGCGTGGTGGGGC
>JBKCPG010000331.1:0-3359 GCA_046309395.1 Cyanobacteriota bacterium
GGATTCCCAGAACGGCTACCAGCAGCACATACCAGGCTGGAAAGCGAACCCCGCGCCGCATCCGCGCGTCTGGGATCGACCTCAGGTAGCTGATCAGGTCGAGATCGGTGGCGGCAGAAGCGCTTTTGGGCACAAGGAGGAGGCGATTCCGCCGACCTCAACCCATGCTGGCAGCCCCGACAAGGCGCCCTGTGACGGACTTTGAATCAACCCTGGCCTAGGTCCAGAGATGTGAGCCGGGTCAACACTCCCAGCCGTTGCCCCAAAGCCTTCACCGGTTGCGTGAGCAAATAGAAGGTTGGTCTGTCCCTCAAGAACTCAGGCCATTGGTCAGCGCGGCTGGCCCAAAAATAGTCAGGCCCCACCAGCACCAGCTCCGTGGTGCCTTGCCGCCGCGGCTCAGGAATCAGGGCGTCCAGATCAGCGGCGGAGAGGCGTCGCGATTGGGGGGTGGAAGCCATTCTCCGTTGCCCGATACTCCTTGGCCTCGCCGTACCCTAGGCAACACATTCGCCGCTCGCCAGACTCTCCTTGCGGCGAGCGACGCCTGGCTGGCGCCCCACGTTTCCACAACCTAGATGCGGTGGCCCGCCGCCCCCCGGCGAAACTGCCAGGGCCGGGTGATGCCGCCCTCCACTCCCCAAACCCCGTAGTGGTGGCGGCTGGCACGAAACTCGGCGCCCAGATACTCCTTGGCGTCACAGCCGCCCAGGTAGCGGCGGTAGGCAAAGGCCTGGCCGTCTTCCACCATCACCAGGTTGATGTTGATGTCGCTGATCACCTCGGCCACGGTGCGGCCATAGCGGTCGATGGTGTGGGGAAGGATGGCCACCTCCCGGCCCGGGGGAAGGCGCTGGCGCAGATAGGCCCGCGACCGCTCGCCCCAGGGACTCTGGGCCGTCTCTGGCGCGTCGATGCAGGCCAAGCGAATCGTGAGCGGCTGGCCCGCGCGGCTCACCCGCAGGGTGTCGCCATCCCCCACTGAGACGACGACAGCGCGAAACCCCGCGGCGGGCACCGCTCCAGCGGGGAAGTCGCCGGTGGCCAGCGCCAGCCCGATCAGCACCGCCCACCACTGAAACTGAGCCATCCCGGAAGGCCCCGCGGATCTCGCTCCAGCCTCGCACTGGCCTCCGCCCCACGGAAAGGCGCCCCATGTGGGGGCGCCTTTGCACCGGTCGCGGACCATCGCCCTGGCATGTGGGGGCGGATCCGGTCGGGTGTCTGTGGTCCACCGTGGGCCCCGCCTTTGGCCTGGCGGGGGAGGAATCAGTCACGTCTCCGGGGAGACGCTCCAGGCTTGACCTCCGCGGTTGTGACTGTTGGCCGGGTCCAACGACCCGGACGGGCGATAGGGAAGAAAAAGGACGTATGGCTTGTCTCACGTACGGGATGGCGTTCACGCGGCGCCATCGAGTTCACCTTGCGCTTCTGGGAAGCTCGTCAATCGCACCTCCGCTTTGGGCACCGGCTCGGGAATCCCTGGCCGGACTCTCTGGGAGAGGAGGGTTGGGGTTGGCTCCCTGGCCTCCCCTCAACCACAACGTACGACGTCTGGCCCGTGGCGGGGGCTGGCGGATGGTCCTGTTTCCGCCCGCGCGAGGACGGTTTCACACACCAGCTCGGGCCTCAGGGGCCGGGCATGAGCGCTTGATGCAAAGAACCGCGAAAGTCGGTGGGCTCCGGCTTGCCTTGGTTGCGGGCTTTCTCCCGGGCGATCGCGTGGTTCATGTCGGCTGGGATGAACCGCGCCGGCTTGCCCGCCGCCCGGGCGGCCAGAAACTCATCCCGCGTCACATCGCCCCCGCCGATCGCCACCACGGCCTTGCTGCTCTCCACCATCGCCTTCGACGTGGGCGACAGCTCCGAGCCGCCTGGCAGCGTTCCGCCCCAGGTGCCATCCCTCACCACAAACACATGGTCCACACAGGGGGAGAACGCCACCCCCTTGGTCCGCGCCAAGGAGGAGACGATTCCCATCGTGGTGAACCCCTTCTCCTTGGCGATCGCGTACACCGCGCCGATGCCCTCCTCGGTGGCGCCGATGTTCACCAAGGTGCGGGCCGGATCCTTTCCCTCCAATAGCTTGCGCGCCTCCCGTCTCATCCCCTCCGGCGACTCATAGCCCGCCCCCGAATACCCCATGAACGTGAGCACCTCCTTCCCCTTGCCCCGCACAAACGCCTGAATGGTCCGGGGCGTGGCCTCCCGCACCTCCTTCGGTCCATCGCAAATCACCGCGGGAACGGGGGCCATCGCCAAGAGCATCTCCAGCCCCATCCTCAAGCCTCACCGGATCGCGCTAGATCTCACGCACACTAGAGAGCCCCCCCTCCCGTCCCGGTGCTGGCCTCCTCCTCCGACACCATCGCCGCCATCGCCACGGCCGTCGCTCCAGGCCAGGGCAGCGTCGCCATCCTTCGCCTCTCCGGCCCCCGCTCCGAGGCCATCGGCCGCCGCCTGTTCCATCCCGCCGGCCAGCAACCCTGGGAAAGCCACCGGGTGCTCTACGGCCACGTGATCGATCCAGCCAGTGGCGAACGGGTGGATGAGGCCCTCCTGCTCCTCATGCGCGCGCCCCGCAGCTTCACCCGGGAAGACGTGGTGGAGTTTCACTGCCACGGCGGCCTGGTGGTGGTGCGCCGGGTGCTGGAGCTGGTGCTGGCGGCTGGCGCCCGCCCCGCCGACGCCGGGGAATTCAGCCTCCGGGCCGTGCTCCACGGCCGCCTGGATCTCACCCGCGCCGAAGCCATCGGCCAGCTCGTGGCCGCCCGGGGCCGCCGCGCCGCCCAGCTCGCCATGGCCGGCCTCGACGGCGGCCTTCACCAGCGCGTCAGCCAGCTGCGCTCCAGCCTGCTCGATCAACTCAGCGAGCTGGAAGCCCGCCTCGACTTTGACGACGAGCTGCCCCCCCTCGACGTGGCCGCCCTCACCGACGCCCTCCGCCAAACCCAGGCCGCCCTCCACCAACTGGTGGCCGACGCCCAGCAAGGCCAACTTCTGCGGGAGGGCCCTCGGGTGGCCATCATCGGTCGGCCCAACGTGGGCAAAAGCAGCCTTCTCAACCTCCTCAGCCAGCGCGATCGCGCCATCGTCACCCCCCTGCCCGGCACCACCCGCGACCTGCTCGAATCCGAGCTCCTGCTCGACGGCGTGCCCCTCACCCTGCTCGACACCGCCGGCATCCGCCCCACCAGCGATCCGGTGGAACAACTCGGCATCGCCCGCAGCCAGCGGGCCCTCGCCAGCGCCGACGCCGTGCTGCTGCTCTTTGATCTCGGCGACGGCTGGACCCCCGCCGACCAGGCCCTGCGCGAACAGGTGCCCCCTGACGTCCCCCTGCTGGTGGTGGGCAACAA
>JBKCPG010000332.1:0-4693 GCA_046309395.1 Cyanobacteriota bacterium
TAGTTGAGCGCGAAATCCCCCCCCAGCCGCACCAGGGTGTCGCCGGTCTGAACGGTGGTGGCCACCAGATTGAACAGGCCCAGATCCGCGGGCCCGAGCAGCCTGGACAGGGCCAGGTTGCTCAAAAAGCCACCTATCCGCCCCAAACCGGCCCCGCCCGCCAAATGGAGCCCGCCGCGGCGAAGGTCAGCCATCCGGGGCCGCCCTCACAGCTGATCCACCTGGTGCAGCAGCCGCCACGCCGCCGCGACCGTGGTGTGCTTGCCCACCCACGCCTGGGCGCCCCGCAGCAACTCCGCGTAGGTGGCCGGGGTGATCCGATCCACCTGCTCCCGCAAGTCCGGCCAGTGGCGGTAGCTCAGGCAATTCTCCCCGGCCCGCAACCCATGGGGGGCGCAGGCGGGGGGCTTCGCCTCCAGGTTCCGGAAGCAGGGCACGGCTCCGGCGGCGGCGATCTCATAGTGCCGCAAACAGTCCCACCCCCCCCGTCGCGTGGTGATGGCGAAGCGGGACGCGCTCAGATCGTCGTAGTACGCCTCCTCGCTGGCGAAGGCGTAGGCGCTGGGCAACCCCAACGCCGCCCCCACCTCCGGATCCACGCAATGGGTGGCGAACTCCTTGGTCTTGGCCTCCGGATCGGCCCGGCGGATCTTGGCGGCGGGAATGGAGAACGAGGTGGCCGTCACCCGAGGGCGGCCCAACCACCGCCCCTGGCCCCGCCATTCGCGCTTGAGATACAGGCAACGCCGGGAACGGATCGGGAAGGGCTGCCAGCCGTAGCGGCGCAGGCGGGTGCCGGAGCGAAAAAACAGCCGGGTGTCGTCATCCCCGTCCAGCAGGGCCACCGGCACCGTTCGCAGCCAGGGCGCCAGATCCAGCAGCTGGCCCCACTGCCGCCACACCTGGCCGAGCACCACCAGGTCAAACGCGCCGCGCTCCAGCCGTTGGGGCACGAACGCCCGATCCACATTCCGCTCCTCCAGCAGCCCGTACAACGTGAATCCATGGCCCCGCACGCCGATCGGTCCGGAGCGGAGTCCATCGCGGTAGAGCGCCGTCTTGCGGGGAAAATCCACCACCTCCAGATCGCCGTGCTGGATCAGGCCATGCAAGAGGCCATCGGCGAGGTAATCCTCCCGATCCTCCGTGAGAAAGAGCACCTGACGGGTCAAGTTGGTGGGCCGACGGATGGGCTCAACCGGTCGACCACCGCGCCCAACAGCCAGAGGGTGAGCAGGTATTTGGGCAGTTCCCACAGCAGGGCCCAGCTGGTTTCCTGCACCGTGCCAACGGTAAACGACTGCAGATAGCTGCTCGGGTAAAGGAGCAGCAGCAGCTGAAACGCGGAGCCAGGCAGGGCGAGGCTCCGATACCACAGGGCCGACAGCCCGTTCACCACCACGGCCACCACAACAGCCCCGCCCGCCAGGCCGGCCAGACCCCACCGGCGCCAGAGATCGGCCGGCAGGGAGAGGCAGGGAAACCACACATCCGCCCAGGTGCCCCGGGGCACGCCCTGCAGCCCCTTGGCCAGCCGCGGCCCATCAAAAATCTCCGGACGCTCGGGTTTCAAATGGCGGGGCACCCAGAGCCAGAGCAAATTCCCCCGGCCCGCCGCCCCGGCCGGGGCGTCGGCGCGGTGGGCCGGCGTGAACAGATAGGGATCGTGACAGGCATACAGGTCGCGACCGATCCAGCGGGCCTTGGCCAACAGCGGCTCCGGATTCCGCAAGGCCGCGGCCGCCGCCCCGACCCGGGCCACCGGATCCAGGGCCCCGGTGCCCTGGAATCGGGCGCTGTCACGCACCACGAAGATCAGGGGCGAGAGGGCCATCATCAGCGCCGCGGCCAGCACCACCAGCCGTCGGAGCGCCCTGATGGGCACGGGCACCATCCACAATCCCGCCAGCGTCAGCAACAGCGGGTAGAAGAGCAATCCCCGCGACCCGCTCAGCAGGGCCACCAACCCGAAACCCAGCGCCAAGGCCCCGGTCAACCAGCGCCCCACCCCCCGAAACACCACCAGGGTGAGGGGCACCAGCACGAGCCAGAGGTCGCGCAGCCGGGAAAACGCCGCCACGGGGGTGTCGAGGCGCCAGAGGGTGTGGGTCCAGCGCAGATAGGTGGCGAAATCCCGGTCAAAGGCCCCCCCCAGCACCGACAACACCACGTACAGCGCCATGTACACCCCGAGAAGCAGGGCGATCCAAGCCAGGAGCCGACGGGCCAAACCCCTCGGGCGAAACGTGTCCGCCAGGGGCCCGGGGGGCAGGGCCGCGGCGGCCCGGGCAATTGCTCCGCGCTGCGCCTGGGCCACCGCCACGATGGCGGCGGTGACCGCCAGCCACAGCAGCTGAGAGGCCACCGCGTGGTTCACCCACACCGCCAGGAAGGGATCGTCGCCATCGCCGGCCACCGCCATCAGCAGGGGGCCCACCCCCCAGCGCATCGCCATCCCCAGCACCAGCACCGTCAGGGGGGGGAAAGGCACGCGCTCCAGCAAGGGCGCCTCCAGCCGCGCGGTCCGCGCCAGCAGCCAGAACGCCACCACCGCCAGGCCCGCCATCGCCCACCGCTCCCGCGTCAGCGGCAGCAGGGCCCCCCACAGGGCCAGGAAGAGCAGGGCGGAACGCCAGGGCGAAAACAGCCAGGCCTCCCCCCTGCCCAGGAACGCGGCCAGGCGGGGGGTGGATGAAGGGCTGGCGACCTCGCGCATCAGGGGATCAAGGGGCGGGGGGCGGCAGGGGCAGGTCGGTGCCGCGAATGCGCAGTCTGCCTGGCAGCACGGCGAGCAACGCCAAGGCCGTGCGGCCCAGGCCGGCGCTGTGGCGAATCAGCCCCAACTGCCGCGCCGTGGCGCGCCACCCCACCCGGGGCCAGGCCTTGAGGGCGTTCCAGAGCAGAAACTGGGCGTGATACGCGGCCCAGCGATGGCGCTGGGGCCAGCTCGCCAGGGCGGGATGGTGGCGCAACTGGCGCAGCACCGCCGCGATCTCCTCCCCCTCCCGCTGGTCGATCCGATTGGCGCTTGAAAGCTGCTCGGCATGCACCCGCACTCGGGCGATGGGCCGCCGGTGGATCAGCACGGTGGCGCGCTCCGCCGCCCGAATCAGCCACTCCCAATCCGCGGCCTGGCGCCAGTCCGACCGCCAGGGGCCCGTGCGGCTGAACAACTCCGCGCGAATCAGCATGCCGGTGATGTTGCCGTTGACGCTGCCGAAACGCAGCAGGTGCGGCACCAGCTCCCCGGGGGCAAACTCCCGCGTCTCCGGCGCGAAGTGATCGGTGTACCAGCCGTTCACATCAAAGCGGAAGGCCCCCGCCCCATCGATCGAGCGGTAGGTGGACAACACCAGCTCACAGCGGGGATGGGCGGCGATCACCCCCTCCAGCACGGCGATGGCCTCCGGCTCCAGCAGGTCGTCGCTGCAGAGGATCAGCAGCCAAGGGGTGGCCAGCTCCGCCAAGGTGGCGTTGAGGTTGGCGAACAGGCCGAGGTTGCGGGGGCGCCGCACCAGCCGGATGCGGGGATCGGACGCCGCCAGGCGCCCCAGCAGGGCCTCCGTGGCGGGTTCCGAGCCGTCATCGGCGATCAGCAGCCGCCAATCGGGCGCGCTCTGGGCCCGCACGCTGGCGATCGCCCCCTCCACCAGGGCCGAGCGGCCGTACACGGGCAACACCACGGTGATCAGGCCGCTCATCGCTCCGCCCCGATCCCGCGTCGCGCCAGCAGGGCGAGGAGCGCGTCGGGATCGACGGCGAAATCCTCGCTGGCGGGGTCGGGGCGGGCGCCGATCAGATGGCCGTGGCGCACCCCCAGACAGGACGCCATCAGGAAATAGTGGTTGAAGGGTCCGTCCCCGCTCAGCAATTCCACCAGGGTGGCCCCCTCCTGGCAGGCCACCAGGTTGGTGAGGCCCGCCCCGTGGACGCCCACCACCACGGCCGCGCTGGCGAAGGCCTCCAATTGGCGCCGCGGCGGCAGCTCCTCCAGCTGGAGCCTCTCGAATCCCAAGGGGGCGAGGCGGGCCATCAGGGCCTCCTCGTTGAGGCAGCGGCGCGACCGCGCCCCCCGCCGGGAAATGAACAGCCGCCTGGAGGGCCTCAGCGGCGGCGCCTGGGCTCGCCAGAGGGCGCGCCACCACTCCAACAGGGCGGGGCTCACCACCACCTCGCTGCCGTGCTCCTGCAGGGCGAAACTCAGCCGGGGGGCGGTCAGGGCCGGCGCCTCCAGCACCGGCGACTCCGGGGCCACCAGCTCCAACAGGGGCCCCAAGAAAGGAGGCAGGGGGCGCCCCGGCGGTGCCGTGAGGCCGAGGGCCGTGCCGGGCTCCGCCGCCAGGCCAAAGTGCCGCCGCAGCATCAGGGGGGCCATCCCGGGGAGGGTGAGCCAATGGTGATAGTTGGGGTTGTTATGGCTCGACAAGAGCACCAGGGGGCCGGCCGCGACCCGGGGCTCCCCCGCCGGCCGCCACCATCCCGGCGGCACGGCGGCCGGATCCCAGCGGCGACGCAGGAGCCTCCAGAGCACCGCCCGAGTGGAAAGGGAGAGGCGATCCGGTTCGGCGGCGTTGGACGGGTTGGCCTCGTACATCCAGCTTGAGCCCGCGGCCAGAAGACCAGGGCGAGCGCTGAAGTCCGCCGGCGCTGTCACTTCCAGCAGATGCTGCACCAGCCGGGAGCCGGTGGCGGG
>JBKCPG010000333.1:0-3260 GCA_046309395.1 Cyanobacteriota bacterium
CCACCAGCGCCACCATCGGTTCGATCAGGGCGAGCACATCGCTTTGGAGAAACAGCTGGCTGCCAGGGGCCATGGCCCCCGCCAGGGCGTGGAGCAAGGCGGGCCCCAGCACCCGACGCTTGTGGTGGCGCGTTTTGAACCAGGGATCGGGGAATTGGAGGCTCACCAGCGCCAGCCGCCCCGGGGGAAGGAGGGCGAGCCAACCCGGCAGACTCACATTGGCGTTGGCGAACAGAAAGCGCAGGTTGGGCAGAGCCGCGGCCTGACGGTCGGCTTCGGCGGCCTCCACCAGCGGTTGGCGGATTTCGAGTCCGAGGTGGTTGCGCTCTGGTCGCAGGGGGGCCAGGGCGAGGAGGAAACGGCCGCGGGCGCTGCCGATGTCAAGGTGGAGCGGCAGGGTTGGATCCGGGAAGAGCTCCTCCAGGGAAGGCAAGGGCCGGGGCAGCTGGTAGTAGCGGCTGAGGGGGTTGACGTGCTGTCGCACCATCAGTCGTTGGGCACCAGGAACGC
Organism: Cyanobacteriota bacterium; assembly: GCA_046309395.1. Lineage (GTDB taxonomy): Bacteria > Cyanobacteriota > Cyanobacteriia > PCC-6307 > Cyanobiaceae > Cyanobium. Next base: position 511 of record JBKCPG010000333.1, read on the forward strand.
CCAGCAGGCCGTGTAGCCGTGGAGGTGGGTGGCGCCGCCCACCGGGCCGATTTCGCCGTTGCAGAAGAGGCCGCCGATGGGCACCGTGGCAAACACTTCCCGGCAGAGCTTCACATCGCCATCGGCCTCGCCATAGAGCCCCTCACCCCGGCCCAGGCAGGCGAAGAGCAGGGCCGCCAGGGGGGCGGCTCCCTCCACCGACTGGCGACGGAGCAGCTGGCGGGCCTCCTGCCGGGAGGCCTCCGCGTCTCGCAGTTGAAACTGCACTTTCTGCCCCACCCGCATGCGCTCGGCCACGGCCACGGCACCGTTGCGGGGATCCACCCCGATGAGGTTGCGCACCAGGAAGGCCGAGGGATGGTCGCTCCCGGGCGAGAGCACCCGTTCACCGCGGTCGACGCCCAGAAACAGGGAATGCTTCACCTGCTCCCGTTCCGCCGGGCTCAACTCGCTGAGGATCAGCTGAAGCGCCTCCACCGGGCTGCGGGGAGATTCCCCGCCCTTGCTCACCTGGATCACGATGTTGCGTTGGGCCCGCTCCACCTCCAGCACGGGGCCAATGGGCCGGCAGCCCTGGGCCACCAAGGGATCCAAGCGCCAACCGCCGCTGATCAAGCAGCCCACGGCGCCTGTGCGCACGCCGGGTTCGCCCGCTCCGTCGCTGTAGAGCAAGGAGCCGTGGGGCGCGCTGTGTTGGCCCGCGATGCCGCCCATCTTGAAGGTGTGGGGCAGGGCGTAGTCGAGGCCGCTGATGAGATCGTTGATGGCCCCGCTGGTGGGATCCACCAGCAGCAGCATGGAGGCGGGGCTGGTGTCGCGGCTGAGGGGCGTGGGCGGCAGGCCGAGGGCCGTGAGCCAGGCGTCTGGCGGGCCGTCAAGGTCGGGCAGGGCGTTGGTGTCGAGGGCGAAGGGGTGGAGCGTGGCCTCTGGCAGATGGAGGAGCATCACGCTCAAGGCGGGTTCCCCCTCCAGCTCATGGGCCTGATCCTTGCCGGTGCCCACCACGCCGCCGCCGCAACAGCCCAGCCAATGGTCGGCCCTCAACTTCTGGCTGAGCAGAGGCAGCAACCGGGGGAGGTCGCTCGCGAAGCCGCTGTAGGCAAACACCAGGGCCAGATGGGCGTGTCCGGCCCCGGCCAGCTGTTGGCTCACCGAGTCCACGGCCCCTTGCAGCGACACATCCCGGGCCAGGGCGCCGCGGCACCAGGCCCCGCGGGGACGGGCGGAAAGCCAGGGAAAGGAGGGAAGAGCCATGGCCGGAAGCTATCGCCCGCGGGCTGTACGGATAATGGCGCCTTACCGAACCCATGGCTGTGCCGGATTTGCTCTATCGGACCCTGGTGTGGCTCGACGTGCGTCTGGGTCTGCTCTTCGCCGTGGGCGTGCCCTTGGTGCTCCTGATCTGGGCCGCCCTGCGCCAGGAGCAGGCCTTGCTGCGCCTGTTGGGGATTTATTGGAAGGTGGCTTCCCTGATGGTGGTGGCCCTGCTGTTGCTCACCCATTCCCGGCCCACCGGGTACGCCCTGCTGGTGGTGGCTCCGTTGCTGATCGTGGTGGCCCTTTGGCTGTGGGTGGATCTCAATGAGGAGCTGGCCGACATGCCCCCCTTGCGCCCCCTGCCGCTCACCATGCGGCTGTGGCGATGGAGCCTCACTTTTTACAGCCTTGCCAGCGCGGCCCTGGCCGCGACGGCCCTGCCCTGCGTGGGGGGCGGCGCGGAGCGGCCCCTTTGCCAGGTGTGGCTCGAGGCTCCGGCGGGGCTGCATGGCGTGGTGGCCCGGATCTTGGGCTTCATCTTCGGGGCCACCTGGACCCCGGGGGTGGCGGCGTTCGTGGGCTACGTCAGCCTGGTGGCCTACGGGGTGGGGCTGCTCCAGTGGCTGCTGCTGCGGGTGCCCCGCCAGGGGCGGGTGGCCGGGGAGTTTTAGGAGAGGGGGCCTGCCCACGCGGCTCCCCGATGCTGCCTCACTCCAGCTCAGCCAAGGAAAAACCTCACCGCGTGAGGCCTGATCCAGACATCGAATCGATCTGGGCGCAGGGGGGGGAAGCCATCAACCCGGGCGTTGGGCGCCTAACCGGAGACGTTGCCGCGACACCCTGCTGGAGCCGAAGGCCGCGCCAGCGCCCAGCAACGGCAGAGGACCAGGCACATTGACCATGTTCAGATTCAGCGCGGCCACATCCGAGGCGCTGAGGGCCCTGATGTGGACCTCGATTCCAGCGACGGCGCTCGACAGAGATTCCAAACCATCATCTTGAAAGATATGTAGCAAATTATCGTCAGTGATGATGCCGTATTCATCGGAATCATCCTGCGTGCCTTCGAGGGTGCTATTCAAGTGAATTTTCAACGTGTTGGTCTAACGTGTTGTTTTTTCGATCGCGCAGCAGCACTGTGTGGAAAGATTCACCATCCGCTGGATGTCTTCTAGTCAAAGCAGAAATTGAAAATACACAGCGCCATCCAAGGTTGCGCCAGGAGCGGCTTGACGCGATCTGGAAAGTGGCCCGCGCGGTGTGGTCGAGCGCCTCGAAAACCGACCTGGCCTGGGACTTGCTGACCTGTTGAGAAGCTCGCCAACCCTTTATGGATCGGGCACTCCCATGTTCCCGCTCGAGCGGGCACGCCCACCGCGATCGAAACGGAACTCTCCACGGGCGCCGTTCTTCCCGCGGATAGCCTCTTGCCAGTGGCAGACCTGGCGTGGAGCCAAGCGATTCGCGAACACAGGGTCCAGACGGTCGCGCCG
>JBKCPG010000334.1:0-13618 GCA_046309395.1 Cyanobacteriota bacterium
CCATGGCTTCCTCCCCCACCCCTTCCCCGTCTCGGGCACGGGGCGACCTGAGTCCCCGCCAGGCCCGCCAACTGATGGACACCGCCTATCTGGCGGCGGCCACCTCCCTGTTGTGGGCCGCGCTCTATTACCTGCCCGTCGGAAGTCCCTTGTTCCGATTGGCCTTGCCACTTCCCCTCACCCTGCTCCAGTTGCGCCATGGATGGCGCTGCGCCCTTGAGGGTGTGGCGGTCACCGGCCTGCTGCTCGTGGCCCTGATGGGACCCATCCGGGGTCCCTTGGTGCTGTTCCCCTATGGATTGCTGGCCCTCTGGTTGGGTTGGGGGTGGCGGCGACGCCTCAGCTGGTGGCTCACCCTTCCCATCGGCGCCCTGATCGGAGCCTTCGGTTTCCTGGTGCGCCTGGCCGTCCTCTCAGTTTTGGTGGGAGACAACCTTTGGGTGTTGATCACCACGGCGGCCTCCCAGGTGCTGGATCGGTTGTCCGATGCCCTCCGCTTAGGCCCCGGTTTGGATCTCACCCAGGTGCAGGTCGCCGCCCTGGGCTTGGTGTTGCTGCAAAACCTGCTGGTGGTGTTCTGTCTGCACGCGGTGGCGTATTGGATCTTTCCCCGCCTCCAAGCTCCCATCAGCGAGCCACCTCCATCGCTGCAGGCGCTGGTGAGCCTCGACCCCCTTTGAGTGGTCCCCAGCCCCTCCATGGTTCTCCCGATCGGGCGACACGTTGGGCGTCCCGATTCCGCCCTTGGTGGCCCGCCACCCAGGTGATGGTGCTGTTGGCGGCCACGGAGACGGCGGCCGTCCCTGGCATTTCCGCCGCGGGCGCCACACCGGAAGCCCGTCGGGCCACCGCCGCCGCCGACGCGGAACTCCTCCTGCTTGGACCAGGGGGCAGGCGCCCGCACGCGCTCCCGCCCCTCCCGGCCGGCGTCTCTCCAGCCCTGATCAGCCATGTCGCCTTAGGGGGGTTGGCCCTCACCCCCTTGGTGGTGGATCTGGGCTGCGCCATCGCCCCGGCGATCCCCCATCTCCGACTGCCCGCCCCATGGGGATCGGGGCCAAGCCGGTGCCTGAGCACGGGCCAGGCCCTCTCTCGGCGGCGGGTGGACGCGCTGGTGGCCCAGGGGCGAGCCTGGGGTCTAGGGCTGGCCCGACGTTCTCCCCACGCCCCGCTGGTGATCGCCGAGTGTGTTCCAGGGGGAACCACCACGGCTTTGGGGGTGCTGTGCGCGTTGGGAGTCGAGGCGGCCGGGCTGGTCAGTGGAAGCCTGCGCGATCCCGTCCATCCGTTGAAGCAGGCCCTGGTGGAGCGTGGGGCGCGCTTGGCGGGGCTGGCCTTGGGAGATGGGGTTGTTGAGGATCCGCTGGCGGTGGTGGCGGCCCTGGGCGACCCGATGCAACCGGTGGCGGCGGGACTGCTCCTCGGGGCGGCATTGGCGGATGTGCCCGTCTTGTTGGCGGGCGGCAGCCAGATGGCGGCGGTTTGGGCCCTGGCACTGGCGTTGGCCCCGCCGAGCCAGCGCCTCGCCCTGGCGGCCGCCACCGCCCTGGCCACCACCCGTTGGGTGGCGGATGAGCCCGGCAGCGACCTGGAGCGGTTGCTCCACCATCTGGGGCGGCGTTTTCAGGTGGAGCCCCTGGCCTTTCGCGCCTCCCTCGCCTTTACGGGCCCTTGCCATCCCGCCTTGGCGGCCTATGAACAGGGTTTTGTGAAGGAGGGTGTCGGGGCGGGGGGCCTTGGGGTGCTCTGGGAGCTGAGCGGCCGGGATCCGGCGGATCTCGCCCGCCGCTGCGACGCGGCCTGCGCCGAATTGCTGCCCTGGTCCCTGACGGCGGTCCGCGAGCGTCTACGGTCGAACCATGGCTGAGGGACACCTGTCGCGCCGCTCGCTGTTGGGGATCGGAGTGTGCGGCTCCCTGGCCCTGCTGGAGAGCACCTTGGCGGGATGCTCGCGGATCGGGCCCCGACTCGCGTCCCGCAGGGGTGATCTGCCCGAGCGCTGGGTGCGACGGCTTCCCGCCGACTGGCGCCCCAAGTGGGTGGAGGGGCCCGCCCAGGTGCTGGAGGCCTCCAAGGCCGAGGCGAGTGGACGCCCCGCCTTGGCTCAGCTCAGTGATGGCTGGGCCACCTCCCTGTCTGGCCAGACTTGGATCCCCTTCGGCCAGGAGGGAGTCCTGGCCCGCCTCGATCCCAGCGCGGGCCCCGCCAGCCGTCTGTTTGCCCCTGAGGGGCAACCCATCCTGGCCTTTCCCTGGAGCCGCAACCCCTGGGTGTTGGTGCTGCGCGACAGGCCTGATCTGGCCCAGCGGGCGGATCTCGGCTGGGATGTCTTACTCGAGCCGAGTTTGGCCGGCAAGGTGGTGCTCCCCTCCAGCCCCCGGGTCGTGATGGCCCTGGTGGGGGAAGACCCTCAACGGTTGTGTCGCCTGCGGCGGCAGGCGCTGGCCCTTGACGATCGCCATGGCATCAATCTCCTGCTCAGCGGCCCAGCCCAGGCGGCAGTCCTGCCCAGGCCCCAAGTGGTGCCCTTGCTTCGACGCGACCCCCGCCTGGCGGCGCTCCTGCCAGCCGAGGGATCCCCCATGGCCTGGTCGTTGCTGCTCCGACCCGCTGGAGGAGGGGAGATCGCGCCCCTCCAGGACTGGCTGGCGGATTTGTTGCGCCCCCCTCTCCTGCCGTTCGCCCTCGCGGCCGGTTGGGTTCCACCCCTCCCCCGCCTAACGCTGGAGGCGGCGACGCGGGGCTTTTCCCCATCCTTGACTCGGGTGCTGTTGCCACCGGAGCCGGTGCTTCAGCGCGGCCAAAACCTTCCCCCCCTGGAGCCCAAGGAACAAATTCGGCTGCAAGCGCTTTGGACCAGCACCGATCCCTGCCAGCGCACCTAGCCCCATAGGCGGCGGCGGGGAGCCGCCGCCAGCCTGCGGTGGCCATCCGCCAGGAGATCTGGGATCGGAAGGTGAAGGGGGCAGCGGGGCAGGCAGTCGCCACAGCGCTCACAGGCCTGGGCGTTCACCTGTTCCCACCAATGGCCCGCCCGACCGATCAGGTTGTAACGCTCCTGGGCAAACGCCTCCAGGCCATGGCCGATCGCGAGTTGGCGGAGGCGCAGCAGACTGGGTATCGGCACCCCCTTCGGACAGGGCAGGCAGGCTTGGCATTGGCCGCACCACTCCTGGCCCAGCCGGGCCTTGCCGAGGGCCCGCAGACGTTCCACGGCCGCCTGCTCTGAAGTGTTTAGGGGCTGATGGGCGCGGGCGAGGGTCGCCGGGAGATCGAGATCCGTCGGGATGGTGGCGCCAACGGTCAGGCTGCTGATCCCGCGGGCCAGGAGAAATCGATAGGCCAGCAGGAGCGGCGACCAGGGGGCACAGTCCTCGATCAGCTGGGGGGGGGGATCCTGGAGCCGACCCCCTTTGTCGGCCGGTGAAATGGCCAGAACTCCCATACCCGCCTCAAGAGCGTCTTGGGCGAGGGGGAGACGGCTGGGATCGAAGAGGTGCAAGTGGAGGGCGCAAAATTTAAAGCGTCCACTCTCCAAGGCTTGTGTGATGAGGCTGTAGGAGCCATGGCTGCTAAAGCCCACTTGACCCACGCGGCCTTCCCCCAAAGCCCTGGCGAACAGCTCGGATCCCGCGCCATGCAAGGCCCAGCGCAGGTGGTCCTCGGTGTTCAGGCCATGAATGGCCAGGTTGTCGAGTTTGTCCACCCCAAGGCGCTCAAGACTGGCCAGCACTTGGCCCCAAGCCTCCGCGGCGTCGAAGGAGGGCAGGATTTTGCTGGTGAGCACCAGCTCGGCCCGTTGGGCCGGTTGCTCAAGGGCCAGCTTGGCCAGGGCGGATCCCAGATAGCGCTCCGCCGGTCCATAGGAGGGAGCTGTCTCGATGTGATTGACGCCAACCGCCACCGCCCGGCGCACGACCGCCTCCATGGCATCAGGGCTCTCCAGGGCTCGCATGGTGCCCAGAGTGAACAGCGACACGGCGGGTCCGTCTCCGAAGGGCCTTCGCGTGGCGGCTTGTGGAGGGGGAGCGTCTGTTGTGATGGGGAGAATGTTCGGGGGCGTTTCAGGGCGTGGTGTTCTCATCCTCCGGGCCACCGGGGGCTGTATCCGTGGGACCGTTGGGGGGCACATCAGGATCTCCCTCACCCTCGGTGGCCTCGGCCTCCGCGGCGTCTCCCTCAGTGGCGGCTTTGTGGAGGTGGCGAATCAGTTCAGCCGGGCTGGTGCGATCCAGGAAGCGGCGGAAATCCTCCTGATCCTCGGCGTCCGCTTCCGCGTCCACAGGAATCGAAGCGTCGGCGACTACCTCCTCGAGCATCCAGATGCCGCTACCTGTGCGGAGCGCCAGGGCGATGGCATCACTCGGTCGGGCATCAAGCTCGCCGCTCTCCCCGGCGTCGTTGATCAGTTTGAGCACCGCCCGGAAAGTGTTGTCCTCAATCGCGTGCACAATCACGCGCTCGAGTCGCAAGCCCGCCAACTGGAGGATCTGGGCCATCAGGTCGTGGGTGAGAGGACGGGGTGGTCGCTCACCGTTGATCCCGGCCAAGATGTTCTGGGCTTGGGCCTGGTCAATCCAGATGGGAACCTGTCGGCGCCCGGAAGGATCCCGTAGAAGGACGATCGGACCGCGGCTGGCGGCATCGAGGGCAATGCCCGCAACTTGCATTTCCACCATGGTGTGTCTGCTCCTGGGTGTGTCCGTACCGAAACAGCCCCTGGCCGTTGTTTGATTATGACGAGCCAGCAGCCACTCTCCGCGAGGCCATGTTCACCGGATTGGTTCAGGCCATCGGCCGACTGGAACCCTCTTCCCATGGCGTTTGGGTGCGAGGGGACCTGGAGGGGCTCGAACCTGTGGCCCTAGGAGACAGCATCGCTGTGGATGGGGTGTGCCTCACGGTGGCGGAGCGGGAGGCTTCCGGGCGGGGCTTCCGGGCGGACGCGAGTGAGGAGACCCTCTCCCGCACCACCCTCGGAAGCAGAGCCAGGGCCCGAGCGTGGGTGAATGTGGAACCAGCTTTGCGACTGTCCGATCGTCTGGGTGGCCATCTGGTCAGTGGCCACGTGGATGGGTTGGGCACTGTGCTGGAGATTGAGCCGTTGTCCTCTTCCTGGCGCCTGGCCCTGGCCTGGCAAGATCCCGCCTACGGCAGATACATCTGTGAAAAAGGGAGCATCGCGGTGGATGGAATCAGCCTGACGGTGGCCGGCTGGGAGGATGGCGGGGTGGAATTTTGGCTGGCGGTGATTCCCCACACCTGGCAACACACCACTCTTCACCACAGGCGAGTCGGCGATGCCGTGAATCTGGAAGCGGATCTGGTGGCGCGCTACCTGGAGCGCTTGGTGGTGGCTCAGAAACAGGAGCCTTCGGTCCAAGCCCCTCTCTCCAATGAATGGCTGGCTGATCAAGGTTGGGAGTAGACCGGTCCATCCCCGCCGGCCGGAGAGACGGGATGCGCCTCAACGGGATGAGACGCCAAGCCCTCTGTTGTTATTTCTGTCCTGGCTCCAGAGGTAGCAACCAGATCGATCCGGTTTCCCGGTGGAGTTCAATCCGAAATTCTTGCCCTGGCTCCAATCCCATGCGCCTGGTGTAGGCCTGGCCGATGAGGAGGTTGCCGTTGCCATGCACCCGGGTCCTGAAATCAGCGTTGCGCCCCCGGCTCAATCCATTGGCCATGGTGCTGGAGGGGAGGGTGTAGCCCTTGGCGGCGACGAGAGCCCGGTAAAAACTCTTCTTCAACACCCTTCCGCTGGGTCCCACGTAGCCGCAGGCGCGGGCTATCTGATCTTCCGGGCGATTGCTGAGGGCGCGGGCTTTGTCCAGCAGTTCTTTCCCCTCAAGAGGAGTGGAGGCCGGCTGAGCTTGAAGATCAGTGGGAGCGGGAGAAGGATGAGGGCCCGTGAGGGCTGAACCTTTGATCACAGCCATCCGCCTGTGGGAATGCTTCTAAGTTGATTTTGCCCTCATGCAAAGATTTCCGCAAGGAACAACGTCACTCTAGCCATCAACTCCAGGGAACCATTCAAAGGAGATAGAGCAGTCCGTAGAGCACCACCCAGATTCCGTCCACAAAGTGCCAGTACAGCTCAGCCGCCTCCAAACCAAAAGGTTCGCTGGGTGAGACCGTTCCCTTTGGACCGACTTGAAGAAGCACCACAGCGATGCAGATCACGCCGAGGGTGACGTGCAGGCCATGGAAACCAGTGAGCGCGTAAAAGGTGCTGGCAAACAGATGATCCCGAAGGCCAAAGGGAAGATGGAAGTACTCCACCATTTGCCCCACGAGAAAAGCGACGCCCAGAGCCGCGGTGAGCCCAAGCCAAAGACGGCACGGGGCGGACCGTCCGGACAGAAGTTCACGACCGGCTCGATGGAAGGTGAAGCTGCTGAGGATCAGAAGGGCTGTGTTCAGGGTGGGCAGGACAAGTTCAAGTTCGTAGTTGGAACCGCTAGGGAGGGGGTTCACGGCTCGAAACGTGAGATAGGCCGCGAAAAACCCGGCAAAGGTCATGCCGTCGGCCACCAGGAATGTGGCGAGGCCAAACATCCGGGCATCCGTGTGGCCCTCCGCGGCTGGGTGGGGGGCGTGCCCGGCCCGCGGGTCATTCAGGGTTTGGCTGGGGGAAGTTGTCGCCAGGCTGTCCATCGGGAGGGAAGGCGGGGTGGAGAGGGTTGAAAACGAAGGGGGCGATGGGATGGGGAGGATGGGCCCAACGGTGGTCGAGCGAGCGTCGAGGGAGGATTAACGGCCCGACCAAAGGTCCTGACCAGTGGCTTGATCCACCTTTAAAACCCCATTGGTGGTGCCGTAGCCATAGGGATGGGTCACAAGGGGAGGCTCACCCGCCCAGTTTTCCACTGGCGGAGGGGAGCTGGTGAGCCATTCCGGGGTAAGGGCTCGCCAGGGATTGTCTCCAGCGATCTTTCCTTTCCAGAGACTCCAAAACACGTTGAAGAGGAAGGGGAGCGTGCTCACCGCCATCAAGAGAGCGCCCACACTGCTCCACTGATTGAGCGTGGTGAAGATGGGGTCGTACTCGGCCACGCGGCGGGGCATTCCATTAAGACCTAGCCAATGGTGAGGGGCAAAACAAAGGTTGAAGCCGATGAATGTCAGGGCAAAATGAAGCATTCCCAAGGGTTCGTTCAACATCCTGCCGGTGAACTTGGGATACCAATGATAGAGGGCGCTAAAGATAACGAAAACTGTTCCTCCATAGACAATGTAATGAAAATGGCCGACGACAAAATAGGTGTCGTGAACGTGGATATCAAAGGGCACTTGGGCAAGAGCCACCCCGGTGATGCCGCCGAAAACAAAATTGACGATAAAGGCGCACGCAAAAAGCATGGCGGAGTTCAAGGCGATTTTTCCGCCCCACAACGTGGCCAACCAATTGAAAAACTTAATGCCTGTGGGCACCGCGATAAAGGCGGTGGCAATGGTGAAAAAGAGGCGCATCCAGGGTGGGGTGCCACTGGTGAACATGTGGTGGGCCCACACGATCAGGCCAAGAAACACGATGGCCATGATCGAGTACACCATGGTGCTATAGCCAAAGAGAGGCTTTCGGGCATGGATTGGGAGAATTTCGCTCACCAAGCCAAAGGCTGGGAGCACCATGATGTACACGGCAGGATGGGAATAAAACCAGAAAAGATGCTGATATACGACCACATTGCCGCCGAGAGTGGGATTAAAAAATCCAGTGTGGGCAATAATGTCAAAACTAAGCAGCAACAAGGTGCCCGCTAGCACTGGAGTGGATAAAACCGCGAGAATGCTGGTGCCAAGCATGGCCCAGCAGTACATGGGCAGCTGCATAAGCTGTAGGCCAGGCCTGCGGAGTTTGAGGATGGTCGCGATAAAATTGATGGCACCAAAAATAGAGCTGCCACCCAGTAGCAATACACTGATGATCCAGACAATCTGTGCGGCGGCGGGAGTTGTGATGCTAAGGGGCGGGTAGGCGGTCCAGCCTGCCTGAGCCGATCCAGTGATGAAATGGCTGGCGATAAGAAGGAATCCCGCTGGAGGGATCATCCAAAAGGCAACAGCGTTCAGCCTAGGGAATGCCATATCTCTAGCGCCCACATAGAAGGGGATGAGATAATTTCCGAATCCACCATTGACCACGGGAACAATCCATAAAAAAATCATGATTGTTCCGTGAAGTGTCAGCACCTCGTTGTAGGTTTCTCGGCTGACAAAGTCAGACATGGGGCTGATCAGTTCAGTTCTAATCACCCCGGCCAGGGCTCCGCCGATCAGATAGAACAAAAAACTAGTAACGATGTATTGGAGACCGATTACTTTATGGTCTAGGCTAAAGCTGAAATAGCGCAACCATCCTTGTGGTTGAAGGCTGTTTGACGAGGGTGGTTGAAAATTAAGTTCTTGAGGGTTGGCGAGAGTCATGGATCAACCAATGGGATGGGGGCCGAGTTGGGCAACAGCCGCTGGCGGTGGGCTGGCTGGCGTGTTTGTCTGAATCCAGTTGTCGTAGTCCTCCCGCCCATGGACCACAACGGAGGTGTGCATGCCCCCGTGGTACGGACCGCAGAGTTCAGCGCAGATCACGGGATAAGTTCCCTGGCGGGTCGCCGTGAAAGTCAAGATGGTTTCCTGTCCGGGAATCACATCTTGTTTGAGACGGAACTGGGGAACCCAAAAGGCATGAATGACATCATTGGCTTTCATGCGCAGCTCCACGGGTTGGTCGGCTGGGATGTGCAGCACGCCAGTGGTGATGTTGGAATCGGGATAATGAAAGATAAAGGCAAACTGCAGGGCTGTTAACTCAATGATCAAGGCGTTCTCCCCTGCCACAGGGCCGATTCCTCCCCAAACCTGAGGTTTGGAGGCTGAGCTGGAGGAAACAGAGGCGGGTTGAGCCATGGGGCTCTTTGTCTGGGGAGAGGCTGTGTGGACCATGGCGCTGTGGTCATTGAGTGGCGTCATCCCTCCCATGCGGTCATAGATGTCGTAGCTGTAAATACCTATGAACAACACCACAATCGCCGGGATGGCTGTCCACACGATCTCCAGGGGCAAATTTCCCTCGATCGCGGCACCATCGCTGATATCACCAGCGCGCCTGCGAAAGCGCACCAAGCTGAACAGCAAAAGGCCAAGGATGCCCACAAAAAGAACACTGCCGATGCTGAAGAGAACTTTAAAAAGTTCGTCATAGACGGGGGCGTTCAGGCTCGCGTCCAGAGGGAGAAGGGAGACGTTCTGCCCGAGCCAAAGACCCGCGAGCACGAGAGCCATGCCCAGCAGAAGCGTGATGAGTGAGGGAGGGATCGCCATGTCCTGAGAAGGGACGGATGAAGGGGACCCAGACAAGCGGATCCAGAACGGTGGGCGCGCGTCGTGGCTGGACTCCAATGGAGACCACAGTCACTAGGGTATGGAAGCTGCTGCGCCAGCGTGGGTGATTCTGTAACGGCTGCGGCAAATGCACTTTATTGTTACAGATCATCCAGAGATGTTTTCAATCCCTGATCTGAAAAAGCTCGTTACCATACGACCCTCACGGCATTGATTCCTTGCCACTTCGCTCAGTGATCAGAGGGCTCACCACCCATCTCGTGGTCGCCTTGGTGGCCCTGGTGGTCATTGGTGGTGCGACCAGGGTCATGGAGGCGGGTCTTGCCTGTCCCGATTGGCCACTTTGTTATGGGGTTTTTCTGCCCGGTCGGCAAATGAATCCGCGGGTCTTTCTCGAATGGTTCCATCGTCTCGACGCTTTTCTTGTAGGGATCGCCCTTCTTGTTCTCCTGACGTTGAGTGTGTGGTGGCGCCGACAACTCCCCGCCTGGTATCCCTGGGCGTCCACCTTCGCCTTGGCTTTGGTGGCTGTTCAAGGGGCGTTGGGGGCCCTTACCGTGACCGGTCTCCTGGCCTCCTCCACGGTGACGGCTCACCTGGCCACGGCCCTGCTGCTGGTGGTCTGGATCAGCGCCCTGGATCAGTTCCTGCCGGAGGGGAGCCTCCCCAAGGCCCCCCCAGCTTGGTGGTTTCCCCTTCCTGTCATCAGCTTGGTTCTGGTGTTCAGTCAATGCGTGCTTGGTGGTGCCATGGCCAGCCAATGGGCTGTCGACCACTGCTTCCAGTCGGGTGACCTCTGTGAATGGTTGCTGTTGCACCGCCAGCTGGCCCTTCCCGCCACCCTGTCGGTGGCCGTGATGGCCGCCGCGTCGATTCTTTCCCCTTCGATCGAGACCCGAATCAAAACTCAGGCCCTTGTGGCGATCAGTCTGGTGGGCCTCCAGGTCTCCCTCGGGCTCCTCACCTTGAGGGCTCAGCTGCAGGCCCCTCTGCTGACCATCGGCCACCAATTGGTGGCCGCGCTTCTAGTGGCTCAGCTGAGTGCCCTCTGCGGACGAATGTTCGTCCTTTGGTTCAACAAATCGGAATCCCCCTCCTTAAAGGTGAGTTGTGGCTAGCGCATCCATTCCTCGTTCTGTCCGCCTTCCCGCCTGGCTGGAGGTGGCCAAACCCCGCCTGATCCCCCTCCTGCTCGCCACCACCGTCGGCGGCATGGCCCTTTCCGCCGGTTGGCCCCTTGACCTGACCCGACTGCTGTGCACCCTCCTCGGGGGGGCCATGGCGTCCGCTGGGGCTGGTGTGCTGAACTGCCTTTGGGAGGAGGAACTCGACGGCCGTATGGCGCGAACCAGCCATAGGGCCATCCCCTCGGGACGCCTGGCCCATCGCCAGGCCTTTGCCCTCGCCATCGGCCTGACCCTGGGGGCGGTTGTCGTGCTGGTGTGGGGTGTGAACCCCTTGGCCGCGGCCCTGTCGTTACTAGGTCTGTGCAGCTATGTGCTGCTCTACACCGCCCTTCTCAAGCCGCGAACCTCCCTCAACATCGTGATCGGAGGGGTGGCCGGAGCCATCCCCCCCCTGGTGGGAGCCGCGGCGGCCGGCTCCCTGGGCTGGCCTTCCTGGTGGCTGTTTGCCCTTGTGCTCGTGTGGACACCGGCCCACTTCTGGGCTCTCTCCCTGCTGTTGCGGGAGGACTACCGGTCCGCCGGAATTCCCATGCTGCCCGTGGTGCGCGGGGTGGTGCCAACGGCGAACGCTATTGGTCGCTATAGCCTCCTGACGGTGATCCTCAGCCTGATCGGGGTTGTGGCCCTCCCCACCGGTGGTTGGCTCTACGGTCTGTTGGTGATGCCGTTCAACGCTCGCCTCCTCCAGCTCACCCACCAATTGCGTCAGCAGCCAGAGGATCCCCATCGCGCTCGCAATCTGTTCCGCTGGTCGATCTTCTATCTCTTTGGGATTTGCCTGCTTTTGCTTCTCGCTCGCTCACCCCAGGCGTCTGTGGTCAATAGTCCAGCCATGGCGGTTCTCCTCCACCTTGCAGGCCTGGGCCCTGTCTAAATTGCCACTCGGTTAAGCACGTTGGAGAAGCTCGGATTGATTGAGCTCCACCACCTCCGCAAGCATTTCGGTGGTGGCCGTCAAGCCACCACGGTGCGGGCTTTGGACGATTTGTCTCTCCATGTCCCCGCTGGTTGTCTTTACGGCTTGCTCGGTCCCAACGGGGCTGGAAAAACCACCACCATGCGGATCCTGGCCACCCTGCTCGCTCCCGACGACGGGGAGGTCAGAGTCGCCGGTCATGATGCCCTGGCCGAACCACGTGCGGTCCGCCGCCTGATGGGGTACGTGGCCCAAGAGGTCGCCATCGACAAGATCCTCACCGGTCGAGAACTTTTGAGGCTCCAGGCGGATCTCTACCACCTCCGTTCGGCGCACACCACCTCGCGCATCCAGGAGCTGATTGGTTTTTTGGGGATGGAGGACTGGATTGATCGTCGTTGCGGCACCTACTCAGGTGGCATGCGTCGTCGGCTCGACCTGGCGGCGGGCCTTCTCCATCGACCATCTGTGTTGGTGCTGGATGAGCCGACGGTGGGTCTGGACATTGAGAGCCGCAACGCCATTTGGCACGTGCTCAGGCTCTTGCGCGACTCTGGTACCACCATCTTGTTGAGCAGCCATTACCTGGAGGAGGTGGATGCGCTAGCCAATCGGCTCGCCATCATTGACGCCGGCCGTGTCATCGCTGAAGGTACCCCTCAGCAACTCAAGGAGTCTCTTGGCGGAGACCGAGTCACCCTGCGCGTCAGGGAGTTCAGTGATGAGGAAGAAGCCAACAGGGTGCGCGAGATGTTGCGCGCCTGCCCAGGGGTGAGACAGGTTGTGGTGAATGTCGCCCAAGGCTATTCCTTAAACCTTGTGGTGGACGAGGAGTCTGTGGTTGACCGGATGCGATCCACTTTGACCGCCGCTGGCCTCCCTGTGTTTTCCCTCACCCTCAGCCGCCCAAGCTTGGATGATGTGTATTTGCAGGCCACAGGACGCACGTTGATGGATGCGGAACTTGCGGTGGTTGGCCAGCGGGATGCCAAGGAGGAGCGCAAGCGGCAAATGCGTTGAACCTCCCGCCCCTCCCTTTCCTTCGGACGATTTCCACCCCGACATCCCCATGACGAGCGCTTCCCCCACCCTCAGCCCTCTGCCATCAGAAGCCGCCCCCTCGTCCGCCTGGGCGGAGATCACCCAAGAGACCCTCGCCCTGACACGGAGGCTGTTTGTTCAATTGTTGCGGCGCCCCTCCACCCTCGTGGCTGGGGTTTTGCAGCCGTTGATTTGGCTGTTGCTTTTCGGCGCCCTGTTTTCCCACGCGCCTTCTGGGTTGCTCCCAGGCGGACAGAGCTATGGACGGTTTTTTGGGGCCGGTGTCATCGTCTTCACAGCCTTCAGCGCGGCGTTAAACGCTGGTTTGCCCGTGATGTTTGATCGGGAATTTGGGTTTTTGAATCGTTTGCTGGTCGCTCCACTGCGTTCGAGAAGCTCCATTGTCCTCGCCTCTGTTCTCTACATTTTGTCGCTCAGTTTGCTCCAAAGTCTTGCCATCGTTGGTGTCGCTGGCGCTTTGGGTTACGGGTGGCCTGGTGTGGTTGGGATGCTCCTCGTTCTTCTCACCCTCACCCTCTTGGTGTTTGCCGTCACAGCCCTGAGTCTTGGCCTGGCATTCGCTCTACCAGGTCACATTGAGATGATCGCCGTCATCTTTGTTCTGAATTTGCCTCTCCTATTCGCTAGCACCGCCCTCGCGCCCCTTTCCTTTATGCCTTCGTGGCTGGCCTGGCTGGCCTCTCTCAACCCTCTCACCTTCGCGATCGAACCGATCCGGGCCGCCTATCAGGGTCATGGAAGTTTTAACGAGGTCGTGCTGGAAGCCCCCTATGGATCTTTGAGTGGCAATGCCTGCTTGCTGATCCTGTTCACTCTGGCCCTGGCGCTGTTCTTGGCTGTCCGACCGATGTTGGATCGAAAATTGCGGTAGTCCCCTCCTGTCCCCGTTCCCATTCGCCCGTGTCCTCCCCAACCCCCCAACCCTCCACTCCAGACTGGAGAGATTTGCTCCTCACAGCCATCCAACAACGGGATGCCTCGCGGGCGCTCCCTCTCGCTCAGCGCTGTGTGCATCGCTACGGGATGCACACCTTGGAGACACTGATGGAGCAAGCCAGCGGAGGCGATGGACCGGAGGGTGATCCCCGTTCCTGGCTTCTCCCCCTGT